>NZ_JBXCIY010000008.1:0-228574 GCF_056786395.1 Paenibacillus sp. Y951
AGCGAATGCCATCTTAGATCGCATTTTACATCATGCAACGGTCGTCACGATTGTAGGCGAATCTTACCGTTTGAAGGATCACTTTGTGAAAGAAGACAAGTGATTTTGCACATTATTAAACAAGCGAAAGTATACATTCTTATGTTGACATTTACAAGCTTGGGCTGTTAACGCAAATTTCCTTCACTGGCTTCTCCTTTAAGGATAATGGATTGTTTCGCACTCAGCGAATCCTGATTCATCTCATCAAAAAAGCAGTGTTTGTTCCAAATATCTCCAATAACAAAAAAGAACGAGGTTAAGAAACGTTCAAAACGTGACAATGAACACTAGCGTCATCAATTCATCATAAAAGAACTTGCAATTTCAGATTCCTTTTTCTATTGTCCAGTATTTCCAAAAAAATGAGAGGGTCATAATGAGAGGCACTATTACTTCGGTAAAGAACATCTTTTCAACCTATCTTTATATTTTCTTTGTCGTAAAAATATAAAAAACTGCATTTTTTATATTTTGGGAGTGTAGGCTGTAATAGCGGTATTTATCCTTTATTTTAATGAAAGACAATGAATTTTTCTCAAAAAACATATTTCCATGTGTGGAAAGTTGATAACTTTGATGTAAATAGTAATACAAAAAACTCGGTTTAAGGTAACTCGCCCTATAGGGAACCTTACCTTTTACCGAGTTTTTCATCTAAATTTCACTATAACTTGATTGACCGTTTGAATTATCTTGTATTTGTGCAATTTCATTAAAACTAGCATCAAAAAATGATCCGTTATCTTCAATTTTATAAGGAAATAAGTTCATAAAATAATAATTATTTTCTTTTGCATATTTATAAGCATCAATGACACAATGTTCTGGAAGGTTATTAATTACTTTCCCATCTGGATATGCACCGTTTAAAAATGAAATAAAGTGATATAAGAACTCAGAATGATCGAATTCTTCTCGTACTACACTTAAATGATCTTTTTTATTTGCACTAATGATTATAGAGTCTCCTATATTCATATCTAAAAAATTTCCTCCAAAGCACTGTCCAAAAACCACAATTTTCTTCGCTTTTATCCTTGATAAAGAGAACTCCAACGACTCTTTTGTTATTTTTTCTTCTACACCCCAAAGGTTTATACAGTTAGTTTCTCCATGATTTGAAACCATGACCAATAATAAATCGTCTTCATTTAATGAATTTGAATAAGAATTCAGGAAATCAACTAAATTTTGCTCACTGCAAATTCGAGTGGGAATTGTGACATTTTCATCAGGACAATCTATTGTTGTTCCACCTTCGAATAGAATGTCGATGTTAAATCCTTTCTTCGTTAATACTTGATTCATGAATTTCAGATCATTCTTGTAACATGAATTAATAGGGGATTGTACTCTACATCCAGCAAATAATAATGCTTGTTTTAACAAAGATATCACCGTTTCTCATATAGTTTCATTTCATTCAGATTACATGGGAACCACGTTAAAATCTTTTGATCTATTTGAGATCCAATTTGATTAATAAATCTATAATCACATTTGTGACCCCAATTCAATTGTCTATGAGGATTAATAAATACAAACCAACCTTCTTCTTTAATATCTGGAAATGCAGATTCTCCATTAAGATCTTTAATTGTTGAGGCTTTAACTAAGGACTTCGTGTAATATATTTCCGACCATTTTGTATGGTATATTTCTAACTTTTCCTCAATAAAATTAACTATCGTATCATACATCATCGGATTTTCCATCTCCTTACCAACACCTTTCAAGAGATATATATCTCTAATATAGGACAAGTCAGGAAGAATTATGCCAAAATAATCTTCAGAATGCTCAATAAATGTATTTATGTTAAGTTTTGGTTCTTCACAAACTGCAATAGTCATGACTTAAACCTCGCTTAACTTTAATATCTCATCTTCATTAAGATGATTCGTAATATACGGAGAATGTGTAGTAATGATAAACTGACAATTCGGAAACATTGATTTAAAATAAGGAATCACGTTCACTTGCCATTTTGGATGTAAATGACAATCAATCTCATCAATTAGAATGATCGCTTCATTTTTATAGAACTCTGGATTATTTGGATCAGAATTATGTAATCTAAAGAGAATATCCCCCAGAATAATAAAAATGTTTTTGAATCCGTCACTTAGAAAGTCAAGATTTATCAGTCTTTTATTATTACGGAACAATATTTCTCCGTTATCTGTAATTTTATCAAAACTATAAGGTCGATATAAAATATCAAAACATTCGATAATATAATTAAAAATGTTATCAATTGTTGGATCAGAACTCTTCAGTCTCTTGAAATCTAAATTTAGAATCCATTGTTTTATATGTAGATATCTATTATTTAATTGTAATGTTTCTTGACCTGTATCTTTAACTTTTTGCTTTACAATGGATTCTGAAAGACTATATTCTTTTGAATCTTCTGAAATAAGCGAAGTATTAGGGCCTTCTAATTTTAAATCTGGATAGTATCTAAAGGCGTCAAAATATAATACTATTGATCCGCTGTATTCTTTTGATTTAAATCCATCTAAAAATAATTTCAATAACGAACTGTCTAACCCTTTTTCATTTAAGTACTCTGTATCCCAATCATAATAGTACTTTTGATCATTTGATTTATATTTTATTCCTAATCTAATCTCCAGACTGTTTTGACCTTTTAATACTTCTCTCGATTTTTCTAAGAAAAGTTCCTGAACCTCCTTATCATTTAAAATAAAATCAATAATAACACTATGTTCATCTTGACCATCAAATAAATCGTTCTCTGCAAACCATTGTCCGCGATATTGTGAGTTTAATGCTGACAGTACATAAACAACAGACTTCAAAATTGAAGATTTTCCCGTGCCATTCTCTCCAAGTAAAACCTTAACGTTATCTTTTTGCTGATCATTATAAAATAAAAATTTTGAATCTTCAAAAATCCTTACATTTTTTAGGTGTATTCGTTTAATTTTCATATTTTATCACCCTAATCTATTCTTATACCAATATCTTACTATATTTTTCACTTTGCTACAATTTGTTTATTCACTTTCCTTCTCCTCCCCTTAGCTATACGAAGGCTGGGCTTCCTATTGGCATCAACGCATCATTCGTGAGATGGATCTCACCAGTGAAGAAACGATTGAATTTGCTAAGCTCAATTCTTCTGTCGTTGTGCCATCGAAGAACAGCCTTATTCCCTATTACTTAGGTCTGAAAATATTAGAAGACATAGAAAAACGTTGGGATAAACCTACTGAGGAGGAGCAGCGTCGCTTTGGACGTGTACCTGGCAAAGGGCGCGAGAAGATTTTCGAGGTTCGGGAACTCGATTCAGATCAATCTTTCTTACGTAATTACTTAACGAAAAATTTAGTCGATGAGCTCGATTTATACATTTTCGAGAAAAAAGGGCCCGAGTGGAAAATCACAGATAAGTCTTGGGAGCATATTCGAGACCAGCTTGTGTTCTCCAAGGTTAACGGTGGTTTTCCAAGTCTGCATGTCGTCGATGGTGACTATAACAGCAATGGCGAGCTATACCTTGAGCATCAATACGAGGGCAATGAGCTTGATCTGAAGTATGTAGAGCGTACGCTCCCACATGTGCAAAGCTTATGGGGCAGAAACGTTCATCTACAAACGATGGTTGAAAGTAAGATGATGGTGTTTAGTTGCGTCAATGGAAAGACAACTAGAAAGTTTTTGTAAGGGAACGAAAACAAGCGTAACGATGCTCCATTAATCGTTACGCTTGTTTTATTAGCTACTACATAGTATTTAAATGTGTATATAATATTTATGTTTTGAAGAAACCTCCAGAGTAGCGAGAATCTCTCGCTACTCTGGAGGTTTTGTAACATTTTCAGTCTCTGTTTCGTTATTTAGTTAGCTAGAAACTACATTATTAATGAAGAGAGAAAAGTGTAATTGAATCTACATTAACAATAATAAGAACACAAGAAGGTGAGTAACGAATTGAAACCAATCATCCAACTACTTCATTTTGGCTATCATCAGGCGATGAGCTGTATCTTTCCTGTTGCTATATTTGGAACTTTAGCTTTGTCTAGCGGAATACCAATACCTCTCCTTCATCGTTACGATGCTATTCTCATTGTATTGTTGCTTCTTCAATACCTAATGTACCGCAGTAGGTTAGAGACGCTCGATGAAATCACTGTCATCTGTGTTTTTCACATTATTGGCTTAGCACTAGAATTATATAAGGTATGGATGGGGTCATGGTCGTACCCTGAGCCTGGATATTCGAAAATATTTGGTGTCCCACTCTACAGCGGATTTATGTATGCAAGTGTTGCTAGTTTTATGTGCCAGATATGGCGTAGACTGCGAATGGATATGACAGGCTGGCCAGGACTTACGTCTGCGGCGCTACTTGGCGGGGCGATTTATTTCAACTTTTTCACGCATCATTTCATTCCCGACTTTCGTTGGTGGTTAACTGCACTTGTATTCATAGTTTTCTGGAAAACATGGATTATCTATCACGTACGAGGAATGACTTATCGAATGCCTTTAACCGTCGCATTTATCATTGTAGGATTCTTTATTTGGTTAGCTGAAAATGTAGCTACGTTTTTAGGTGCTTGGAAATACCCTGATCAGCACCAATCGTGGCAAATCGTTAGTTTCAGTAAGATTAGCTCGTGGTTCCTACTTGTAATCATTAGTGTCATTATCGTTGCCCAGCTTAAGCATGTAAAAGCTAGTCTTACAGCACAAAACCCATAGATAAGCTTTTTTCTTGCTGATTCAGTCCATTCGCCAATCAATTACAATCTGCTAAGATCTCTTTTTGCATAATAATACAATTCCTCATTTCGTATCAAATGAGAGGATACAGAGGGATAAGGCAGGAACTCTAGCTATACAGGTGATTTCCTTGCTAACAGCATGGATGGATGGTGTATATGACAGTATGTATCTCTATTAGCTCTTTGCAAATTTAAACATTAATATGTATAATTATAAATATAATCATTTTTCAGACACCTAGTATTGGACCTATTGTTTAATTGGTTTCAACAGAGGTGAATACGAAGAATGGTTTTTTTATTTTCACGAGAAATAATTAGCTTATGCTTTCGCAGTGAACTTTGTTGTTTGTTGAGGAGCATATTCAAAGAAGTAACAAAAAAGTTTTTAGGAGGATTACATGCTTAAGTTTGACAATGTAAGTAAAGTTTACACTGATGGATTTGAAGCGGTGAAGTCCATCAGCTTTGAAATTCCTAAGGGGGAAATTCTTGTACTCATCGGGCCAAGTGGCTGTGGAAAGTCAACAACGATGAAAATGATTAATCGATTGGTTCCTCATACGAGTGGAAGTATCTCTATCGATGGAAAGGATATTACGAAGCTAAATAAGGCAGAGCTTCGTCGTAATATCGGTTATGTCATTCAACAGATTGGACTATTTCCGCATTATACGATTGCCAAAAACATCGCAATTGTTCCCGAGCTAAAAGGGTGGAGTAAGGACAAAATTAATGAGAGAGTAAACGCTTTGCTAAAAATGGTAGGACTTGCCCCAGAAATTTACGCCAATCGCTATCCTTCAGAGCTCTCTGGAGGACAACAACAGCGTGTAGGTGTAGCAAGGGCACTTGCTGCTGACCCAGATATCATTCTAATGGATGAACCGTTCGGTGCACTAGATCCAATCACAAGAGATCAGCTTCAGCAAGAATTACTTTCTTTACAGAAGAAGCTTCAAAAAACAATTATTTTTGTTACGCATGATATGGATGAAGCTCTGAAATTGGGCGATCGAATCGCGATCATGAGAGACGGAGATTTACTTCAGTTAGATACACCTGAGAAAATATTACACGAACCCGCTTATGGGTTTGTAGAGGAATTCATTGGGAAGCATCGGATGATCCAAAATCCGGAGCTTATGCCGATTACTGATGTGATCGCAGATAAGGTTACGAAAACGCTTCCTAATCGTTCACCAGAGAGAGCCCTTGCTCATATGCGACAACATCGCACGAACACATTAATCGTTGCAGATGATGATGATGTACTTATGGGAATCATATCGGCTAATGATCTTATGGCGCAAATTGGTCATATTAAAACGGTTGAGGAAATTATGGTTTCCCCAGAGCCTTATTTGACCGATTCAGCAAGTGCTAAAGATGCGATCATCGCCATGTCGGAGGCAAAATTGGGTATTGTTACCGTCGTTAATGATGAGAACAAAGTAATAGGCGTTGTTACAAGAGGAACACTACTCTCCGCATTATCTAGTCAATGGATAGAAATGGAGGGTCAATCATGAGAGATTTATCACTATGGGCACAGCTTGTTCAGCAATTTGAAATGCGTTGGCAAGATTTGATTGCTGCTACGTTTACACATATAGAGCTTGTACTAATATCTATGGTACTTGCTATATGCGTTGGGATTCCCTTAGGTATACTCGTCACACGTGTTCCTAAATTAGCAACTTTAGTCTTGGGTGGAGCTGGTATGCTTCAGACGATTCCAAGCTTGGCAATGCTAGGGTTTATGATCCCGATATTTGGAATTGGAATTAAAACGGCAATCGCTGCATTGTTTTTATATTCATTGCTGCCGATTATTCGTAACACATATACAGGAATTAAAGACGTGGATAAATCCACAATTGAGGCAGCTAAAGGTATGGGGCTTACGAGTAGACAGGTTCTATTCAGAGTAGAATTGCCATTGTCTCTTTCAGTGATCATGGCAGGTATTCGTACCGCTGCTGTCATTAATGTCGGTACGGCTACGCTTGCTGCTTTTATCGGCTCTGGAGGATTAGGTGACTTTATATTTCTAGGGATTACGCGGGGATTAGATGCTCTTGTACTACTCGGAGCAATACCTGCTGCTATTTTAGCAATTATACTAGAGATTTTACTTAGTGCTCTTGAACGTTGGACAACACCGCGAGGTTTAAAAATTAAGGGGGAAAAATAAAATTGAAAAATTATAAGATTATTACTTTAATGATATCCATTGTACTTGTTGTTACGCTTGCTGCATGTTCGAGTGGAGATGAAAGGTCACTAACTGTCGGTTCAAGAAATAATACTGAAAGCATCATACTTGCGAACATTATGGGACAGTTAATTTCAGCCAAAACGGACATTAAAGTCATTAATAAAGATAATTTAGGAGGCTCCAACGTACTTTGGAATGCTGTTCTCAAGGATGAGATTCAATTGATTCCTGATTATTCTGGCACAATCGTCGCTAACTACTATCAAGAGCCTACCGGGACTGCAGAGGAAACATTAGAGAGTACCAAAAGATTGATTGATCAAGATGGTTTAACCGCATTTAACGCGTTTGGCTTTAATAACACTTATACATTAGCTATAGCTGAGTCCGTTGCTGAAGAGCATAATATAAAGACGTTTAGTGATTTCGTCAGTATTTCAGATACGTTTACATTTGGTGCTGTGTTTGAGTTTTTGGATCGTCCCGATGGATTCCCAGGCTTTCAGGAGGAATACGGAATTGAATTCAAGGAAGTTAAAGGAATGGATCACGGCATGATGTACCGTTCGTTCCAATCAGGAGATGTGGATGTCATTAATTCATACTCAACGGATGGACAGCTTCAAATATATGATCTGAGAGTACTTGAAGATGATAAGTCTTACTTTCCACCATACCATGCTCTTCCGATTATTAGAAAAGATGCATTGGAAAAATACCCCGAACTCAATGAAGTGCTGGCACTGCTAGAAAATCAAATCGATGAAGAAGCCATGCAAATATTGAATGCAAAAGTAGATAATGATGCTATGCGAGCAGATGATGTTGCAAAGGAATATTTAAAGGAAGTAGGCTTAATTGACTAATCTTTAAAAGATATGAAATTATAAACTGCAGTGTAACAGCTACAATATGAAAGCTAATCTTTAAAGGTGCTTAGGCGCCTTTAAGGATTGGCTTTTTCACTATTGACGACTCCTATATCCGCTAGAATTCCATTCTATCCTAAATTTCACAAATAACAGCTTCTACATCATTCTACAAACATACATATCTACAAATCAATCTCCACCATCGACTGGGCGAGCACTGGATGATCGGTAATGATGCCATCGACGTCGAACTTCAATACTTCCTTCATATTCTGTTTACTATTTACCGTCCAAACCCATATTTCACGTCCAGAGGCATGTGCCCGCTTTACGAGTTCCTTCGTTAGCATCGTCTGCTCAATCGTATAGAAATCAATATCTAATGCCGATAAGTCACCGAGCGCAAAATAAAGAATTTGACCAATCTTAATCTCTGGTGCACTTTCGCGAATTTGGTGCAGTGTATAACTGTCAAATGACTGAATATAAACGTCTTCCTCCATCTCGAACGTTTTCACAAGCTTGACAACTTCCCGCGCAAGCTCATCGCCTGCTCCATATGGCTTTAGATCGATTAATAGCTTAATCTGATCTTTCGCTTCCTTTAACGCTTCACTTAACATCGCAATATGAACCGGTTCTTTGTTCACATCGATCCCAATCGTGAGCCTACTAAGCTCTTCATAAGTAAGATCGGATACTCTTGCCGATACTCCAGCGAGCCGTTCCAAATTGTAATCATGATGTAAGACAACTACTCCGTCCTTTGTCAATTGGACGTCCAGCTCCACCGATTGGATCCCTTTCTCAATAGCTGTCACAATCGACGGAAGCGAATTTTCTGGTGCGCTTTCTACATCGCCCCGATGTGCTGATATAAGCACATTCCATTTCGCATAAACAAGACTATCATTCGCCTTAAATCCAACGAATATTGCTAGTCCTATATAAATAACGGCTGTAGTTGCATACAACGTCCGCGTCCGTTCTCTTTTCTGCAAATAAGCTGTAATACGACGCTCGAAATTTCCAAACCGACTTTGAAATATCGTTAGCGTATTCCGTAGCTTCATCCCCTTCTGACGACCAAAATAGTAGAATATCCTCGTTAGAAAAATAATATTAACCGGCATAAGCAGCAATGCAAACATATACGTCAATATCGTCGATAGCGTCAAAGAATAATGATTCGTGAATATTTTAAGCACATTAATATCTAGCCATGACGGTAAGTAAGATAGTGAAGAAATGACGACAAAGCCTGTGCCCAGCACTAAACTATTAATTAAAAATAGCCATAGAAAAATCTGTACCCGCTTCCCTCGTGTCAATGCCAAGCTATTACGAATGGCCTCGACAATCGTGTAGCCTTCTAATATGATAAAATGTAGCACAAAGATTCCACGCAGCACCATGTATAATGCAGCGATAAGTATTAATACATACACAAAAATCATCGTATAAGAAATATCCAACACTTGGTTTTGCAGAAATATAGAAACGTTAAATAATTTATAAAACGATGCCGATAATGGCGAATTAATAAATGGAATAAGGACAAGCAATATTATAAATAACTGAAAAATACCGAAGCCTAATAGCCTTGGTGTCTGGCGCAATGTAGTTAGCAATGCATCTAAAATCGCTATATCTTTACCAAAGTAGCGTTGCTGAACCAATATAATGAGTACACATAGTTCAATAAATAGCGCAAAGGAAGCGACCAGCCCTATAATAATTAGTCCAAAAACACCTTCAAAGGTAAGTCCGAGCAAGTAGACCTCGTCGTTCAGCAACGAGCCCGAACCAACAACCTTTAATATTCGATTGAAAATAAAAGAAATAATTGGAATGACGATGACGCTCGTAAGCAGCATATATATATATTCGAAAATTAGTAGCTTGGGATACGATCTCCGAAAATCACGAATACTTTTACTTATCATCCTAAGCATACTATTCACCCTGTTCATCAAAAATTATTATAGTCATATTATACTCTCGAAAAGGCTGCTGTTGCTACCTGATTTTGATCATAACTACCTATTCCAATAAAAGTTCAAAAAGCAGGCTTTCGCAAGCCAAGTTCTCTTCATATTCGATGTCGATTAATCTACGTTAGCATAATCATCGTTATCAAAGTCTGCTTTTTGAACAACCTTCATCAGAACAACTCCAATTGATCAACTCTACTGCCTAACCTATCAAGCGTTTCAGGATCATTGTCTTGGAAGTAGGCTGTTTGTATTTGCTGAGTAGCTTCAATAACTTGCTTGGTGGGATCAACCGTATGACGTAAGCGACAGCTATATACAATCGGAAAGTAATCCTGTATAAACTTCCCTTCCACATGTGCGGTTAAAGCGACAATCTGAAATCCGAGCTGTTCTGCAATGAAAAATACAGGACTCAACACATGCTCGCTTGATGCTTTTCCAAATGGATTATCCAGAATAACTGTTCGATGCCGTTGCATTTTTGCTTGAATATATTGCTTGCGTTCTGCAACATAATTCAGTAGTCCAAGGAACAACGTCATATTTTTACTCCATTTCTCTCCCCCGGACCAACGGTTCGATTGCTCCCAAGAATAGGATACTCTACTTACCTGCTGATCATTGCCCACTTTACGACAAGTAACCTTCATTCCTTCCCCCATCATCACAATCTGAATAAGCTGCTTCGCATCAAGCCATTTTTCTAATTGCTTACTTATAAATGTTTGCTGTTCTTGCCAATTGTCCTGCTCCTGCGTAGCAGCATGATGATCAAGCCTAGTCATAATCCAGTCAATATGCTTACGAATTCGTTCTTTGCCGTCCTGTTCCTCCCATTGCGGAATAGAAAAACTATAGATTTCCTTCCAGCCATCGTCTGTCTTGACCCTCGTCTTTTTGGGTATTTCCTTTAGTTCTTGGACGATTAGCTTTAAACGGGCATGAATATGTTGAATATATTGCTGGAGCTGCTGATCCTCCGTTTGTAGTGTTTGTTCCATCAAGTGAATCGCCATTTGAATGCGCTGCTCCAGTGATTTTTGAAATTCTGAAATTTCTGCATAGCTTTCTTTGGATTCGATCCCTTGCAACGTCATCTGTCTCAACTTAATATCCTTAACCTGGCTTTCGAAAAACTCCTTCAGACGTTGTCGTCCCTTTTGTACTAGTTTTTTCTCGGCGGATAACTTCTCGTAATTACCGTTCAATTGCTCTATATAACTTTCAACGAAATCTTTCCGTTTATATCTGAATTCAGACTGACTCTCTTCACTAATCGTAGCCGATGTCAGCCTGATATCCTCCAAAGCATGCACAAGTAAATGTTTATTCCACAAGCCGATGATACCGTCGAATTGCTTCAATTGCTCGGCTATATAAGCTTGCTGCTTCTTTAACTCTAACTGCTTGCTACGCAGTTCCGACTCTTCCTCGACCAATCGCTCTTTCACCGCATGTTGCGATCCATGAAATACATCTGGCTTTTGACCTGAATATTGTTCAGTAAATTGGTGAAGTAACTGCATGATTACACCCTGCTTACGCAGGAACTCTTCCTCCGTTCTTTTGTACTCAGCCCCTACACGAGATAATTGCTCTTTCATTTGTCCAATATCTGCCCATAATGCTGCTTTTCTCTCCTCTACTTCAAGCGGAAGTGGCATATCGGTTACAATGTCAGAATGCTCCTTTTGCAGTTGTGCCAGCGCCTGTGAGTGATCGCTTTCACTGTCGAGCTCTCGAGCAAGACTTTCTTCAAGCTGCGTACGTTCCTGAAAAATCCGATTCCTTTGTTGTTCCAGCGTTTTTCTCTCTTCCTTTAATTCTGTTACATCCCCATCGTTCTGCTCAGCTTCATAGTTCAGTAGCTCTATGTAACGCTCGTCATGCTTCATCATCAGTAAATCGTTACCAGTATCTGTAACTCCCTGCTGTTGATGCTTCATGGTCGCTTCTATACTTCTCAATCCAGCTTCCCTGCGCAATTTCTGCTTCTGCAAAAGCTCGATTTGTTCATGAATAGAACCATTCTCTAGCTCAAGCTTAGCAACCTCGCCTGCTAAACTCATATATTTACGACCATCCTGTAGCCACAGACCTAATTGGTAAATATGTGATGCCATATCCTCCACCGCTTTTCTGCGGCTTTCCAGAGCGATCCGATTAACCGACAACTCATAATCGAGTCGCTCAAGCTCGCGCTCGAGCTCGCTCACTTTACCTAGCATCAATAGCCGATTACTCTCCAGTTTCTGCTGAACATATAATGGAAAGCGCAATAGGAATTGATTCCAGTTCTGCTGTGCGGATTGCCATTTTGCAATCTCTGCCTCCGTAACTTCTCGTTCATGCCTTACCTGCTCTGCCTGCTCTAGAAGGGTAGCCTTCCATTGCTCAAACTGATCTGTCTGCTCGTTACTATGCCAATATGCTGGAACTACCCAACTTTTAACATCGTAAAGACCATTCTCTTCATTCTGCAGTGCATCTGATGCTTCTTGCGTACTTAAAATACGAATCGGATAGGAATATCCATCCTTCATTTGTCCAAGTTTGTTTCTTAAAGCATCCTTCTCATGCTCGGTCGTAATCAAGGTTACTGCCCACAGCTGATCCATATGCGCCGTCTGTGTACTGACGGATGCTACATCGTTCTTATAGTGCGTACCTAGCTGCAGTAAGCTGAATTGGTGACTCCATTGCACACATAACTTAGCTATAGAAGCGTCTGCAAAATAAACGTCCTGTTCTCCATGATCATCGACATAACGATAAGCTAATCTTTCCGTCATTAGTAGCTTGCTTTTTTGCTGCTGCAGACGTTCCAGCGCTTCATTCATATGCTCACTAATTGAAGCCTGTTTGTCATAGAGAGAGCTGATCCCTTCCCATGAACGACGCATGCTTGCTAGCTCCGCCTTTACTTCATCCTGCTCAGTTTGCTGGTGTTTCATTCGCTCTTCAAGTCTTGCAAGTTGGCTCCTAACCTCTAATCGTTCTTCAACAATAACTCCCTTACGCTGCTCCTTATGCTCATATTCCACATCTAGCCGTTTGATTTCCTGCTGCAAGTCAATTTTACTTTGCTCAAGCCGTTGCTCTTCCTGTAACCATAACGGCATTTGCTGCTCCACTTTCTCTAGTTGCGGATTGGTAAGGATAGCGCGAGCAATCTGTTCCTGTTGCTCCAGCTTCAACCGTTTTTCGGCTTCTTTTGCAGCAAGCTGCTTGTCCTTCCCAACTTGATCTCGTTCTATAGAAGCGAGATCTGTCTTTACTGATTTTATTTGACTCGTCGTTTTTTCCAGTAAAACTTGCTGCTCCAACATGCGCCCAGTCAATCGCTGTTCTTTCACAGTAAACAAATAACGTAGCCTCTTCCCATTCTGTTTCCAGCGTTGTTCGAGATCTGCCTCATCCTGCGAATAAGCAAGCCCCGAAAGCTGATTGCGGAGCTGTCCCATTTTCGATTGAGTAAGCTTTAACTTATTACGGCTTTCCGCGTATTGAAGCGAATAATAATTTCTACTGATCTGCCGTAATTCCTCATCCATCCGTTCGCGATCCTCGTCAACGAGCCCCAGCTTTGTCTCAATTACCTCTTTCTCCTGTTGTTCTTGCATAAGCTGTAAAGATTTTTGCTTCCGCAATAAAAGTTCATTGCGTTCATTCCAATCTGCTTGCTGCATGATCAAATGAGTTTGCTCTGTTAGAAGTTCTTTCTGCTGAGCTATCGTCAGTTCCCAATACGCTTTCGCATCGCTTCGGACAATATGATACTCCTTTTCCAGTCGATCTAGCTGCTCAAACAAGCGCACATAACCGCCCAGCTCCTGCAATATATTTTGATTCTCTTCAATTTGTTCCTTCAACTGCTTATATTTCTCAAAGCCTTCGCGATGATCCTCGAACATTTTAGCAAAGGAACCTTGCTCATAGCCTTCAATGGAGCGCTCTACAGTCGGGATTAGCAGACGATCGAACAATTGAGTTGTCGTCTTGCATTCATCGAAAAAGCCTTCAATTCCACCTTCCGTATCGTTTATTTTGGCAATAGCTTCCCACTCGCCTGCAATAATCTGGAATTGCTGCTCCAAATAAGCCTTGTACTCTTTAATCGTTGAAAAATTTTTCGCATGAAGGGGATAACGCTGTTCCATCGAAGAATAATAATCCTGCATTTCACCTTTATCCGCCGCACGATTTTTATCCGCATTTTTCCTAACGAAAGGGAGATGATCCAATCCATTGCCATCATGCTCACCATATTCATACACATAGCGGTAGGAGTCGATACCTGTTCCACTTTGAAATAAACTGACACAAGTAAGCGCATATTTCCGTCTTGGCTTATCGGCTAATATCCATTCAATCGCGATATGAGCAGGACCGTTATCCAGCGTTAGCGTATCCTTTACCTTTCGCCCTGCTAGATCGGCATGAGGAAGAACCGCCTGTATTGCTGTCTGAATAAAGACAGTTTTCCCGCCTCCATTTTCCAAAACGATCGCCCCGTTATGCCCATCAAAAATAAACGTCTCATCGTTATATCGCTTATTTCCACCTTCATAGATGACATGGGTAAACCTTATTTTAGATATTGTTGGCATCGCTATGATCCTCCTTCTGCTTCTCAACCTCATTCTTGTCTTCTTCAAACCTATATAGAAACTGTAAAATACCTCTATTGTACTCTAGCTCCATAAAGTACCGCTGCACGATTATTTTTGATTTTTCCGTTAAAGAAAGCTCACCCTCACCAATCTGCTCGGCTAGGCCTTGCTCTACTAGAAATCGTCTAACCGTATCGATAAAGCTCAAACGGCTTATCGTGTTCCCACTTTGTCGCTTTGCTGATTCTTTAATATCATCCATGGCATCCCATTTTTCCACGATAGCAGTCCAATTGTAGGAAAACTCTTTTTCATATCGTTTTAACTGCTCTGGATCATGCTCCTTGAGACCATCAATCCGCTCTTGTACCAGCTCAAGCCAATCGTCAAGCAATATAAAATCCCTTGTAGGCTCCATACTTTGATAGCTATCGTAGAAAGCACCTATGAAACAGATCATCGCCACATACATGAGATAGAGATCAGCATTTACAGCTTGTCCGCGCAAATACGTCTTCTTCAGATAGTCATTGGAAACATGAAAAGGAGACAAACGTACAAGTGGGATAAGATGCAGTTGATCGCCTGCGGATAGCGTTAAGCAATCGACCTCTCTTGCGAATTGATCAATTAACCCCCTCACCTCATCATCTGCTAAATACTGCTGTAGCCCTTCCCGTCCAATAACGCCATTACGAGACATTTCCGCATAAATTCGAAATGCCCGCAGCACAACCTCGTTATTATAAATCATTGGTCGCCCCTCCCCATGCTATCCTCATCTCTTGAATAATAAATCGTTCGCTTACTTGAATGATTTTACTTTCTTCTTCTATGATAAGAGTTTTAACGCCAAGTAATTCGAGCGCCTCTTCCATTCCGTTCAGCTTGGAGGATTCTTCTCCATGGACCGCTCTTGCATTGATCGGACTCCGTTGATGAAGAATAATCCAAAAGTCATAGAAGCTACGCAGCTCCAGCATTCTCTGCTTTGATTCCTCTTCCTTATACATCTTGATAAATGCCGACAATCTAAGCTCATGATGCTGATCTGAAGCTAGCAGCATTTCGATCAAATCTTTCATTATGCTAGTAAATAACTGACCCCTTCGCCGTACAAATACATCTGTAGCCACCGCCTCATCAGGCTCAATAAATCCATCATCACGACGATCCTCTTCACCATCGCGCATAACGTTCTGCTCGGCAAATACAGTAAGTGGTGACCAGCCTGTCATTTGCTCTATACCCATAAACGGGGATAGAACAGAGCGTAGCGATTCTAGTGGAAGTGGAGAACCAAATAAGAGATTTCCAATATCTTGATCAAAATTGAAAGAGTCCATCCCGGTATAGTATAACGATTCCTTTGCTGCATGGAGTGCACCAGTCTTCAATTGCATACTCTTTTGCAGCAGCTGCGTATGCTCACCATGTACCTTCTCTAGTTCAGCGGAAATACGCAATATATAGGCATAGGCTTGATGCTGCTTATCCTGTAATGTATCTGAATAAATGCGTTCTCTCGTTTCCTTAACGAATTCTCGCAGCTCCTCGAACTCTTCATGTTCCCTTTGCAGTCTAATATAGATGTCACCCAACAAGCCGCCATATTTTTTCAATGTTTCTTCTGAAACGATACTTCGCTTTATTTCATGGGCCAGCTTTACCATTCGTTCCTGCAACGATTCAACATCAACACGCATCTCATTAATTTGACGTAGTGCGCCTTGAAATTCTCCTTTTTCCAGCTGCTTACGTAAGACGAGCTGATGAATAGACAGTTGAAATTCCGAATAAAACTCCTTCGTAGCAAACACAAGCTCCAAGCCGTCCTCATCAAGCGTATAGTATTGCTTATTCGTCTTGGAATCGAAAGCACAGGTTCGCAATATAGACGTATATACAGCTTCTTCTTTTCTGGTTTGCCAGTTATAGAAATGGAAGGAGCGTTTTTTTCCCGATGCTGGACGAAATACTTGGATAATGGAACGGGCAAGCTCCTCATAATCTTCCACTTCGAGTTGAAATCGTCCCCCCGTAACGGACTGCAAAAAGATAGCCAAATCCTGCGTTCCTGCTCTTTGATTACGGATAAGCTTCTGTTCGAAGAAAAATAACAACGTCAACAAGCCAAGCTCCATCATTTCAATACTACGACCAGCTTTATCACTCTGTTTCTTGCGTTGGAGCTCAAATAAAGGATCAAAGAGCGCAACCTTTTCGAGCCTTTCATGAAAACCTAACAGCGTTTGTTCTAGCTCTAATGCTTCAATTCTCTCCAAGACATGTCCCCCCATATCGTCAATAACTCCTGCGTCGATAATATCTCCTGTGGATAATAGCGGTCCGTCGCTAGACTATGCTCCATTTTAATTCGATCCTCTTCTAAGAAATAGGCTAGAAATTTCCGCAGCGCTGGTTCATCCTTTCGCTGGTACTCCTTACCCTTTGCCGAATTTTTCTGTACACATGCATGATAGAAAGGGAGCGCCGGTATGACCTCTATTCTAGTCGAAAGGTCATTCCATATTTGTATTCCTTTATGATCAATATCACCGAAATAATAAAAGGTATGCTTTCGCCCGGATATTGGGAACTGCTTCGGAAACATCTCGATATTCCCTACAATTTTGTTGCCGCAACCGTATATTAATGTTTGAAAAACCGTTTCTGAAAGATTCGGTAGAAGCGCTTGAAAGGTGGTCTTATTCTCTACAATTAGATGGAGACAAGGCTCTGTGCTTAACGGATCATTTAGAAGCGTTGGATTAACAGCCATCATCAGCGGATCATATTCTGCTGTAATAAGTAGCTTATCCCACAAACCTATACGAAGCAGCAGTAATCTACCACTTTTCTCTGTGATCCACTTCTCGTCACCAACCAATGCGTAGCTTCTCTCTGGTGCAGCTACGATTCGATCTGGTAAATCGTTTGCCTGCAAATATTGATTAACTAATTCGATATAAGGGGCATCTATATCAAAAATGGCTTCGCCTAATGAAAAATAACGTTCAAGCGAAATTTGTGGATGCAGCTGAAGACGCAGCTTATGTAGTCGTTGTTGAAAGTTCATCTTGATCTTTTGATTATGGATGCGGTAACGATAAGCCAGACTAGGCGTCCGCGTCGTTCTTCCTGCTGATCGTATTTCGCTTAATATTGTTGCTTTCTCCATATTAAGTATGACTTCAGCAAATTGCCCATATTCGATTCGTTCTCCCTCAAATAATTGCTCCAATTGTTCCAGCCATAATGTTGCTTGCTTAGCAGTGCTGATATAATTCATCAATACTCGCTGAATATCGTCCATATGATCTCCTATCACATACATCATTATTTATTTAATTATAACAAAAGTAGAAATTCCCACACCTTAAATTAAGATGTAGGAATAATTTTTTTTCCGGAAGTATATACAAACGCTCGATCTCACTAGTATGAATCGGGAACAATTTCAAGTAACTAACAAATTTAGTGAAATTATTAAGTTTTCCGAACCAACTTACATCGTTATTGTACGCCATGCATGGCGTACAATAAATAAGCAGGATGACAATGTCATCCTGCTTATTTATTACTATTAGCCGATCATTTTATTGACTGCACTTACTAATGCCTTCACTGATGAAGTCATAATGTCAACATGAATGCCACAGCCCCAATATATCGTTCCGTCCGCTGCTGTAATTCCAATATAGGAAACCGCTTGAGACTTAGATCCAACATCTAGCGCATGCTCTTTGTAAGTGAGATTAGAGAAGCTTATACCTAGATTTGTTTGCAATGCATTACTAATCGCATCAAGTCGACCATCGCCAGTACCTGTTAGCTCCAATGTTTCGCTGTTTTTAATCACTTGTACAACCGTTTGGAAATCATCAGATTTGGAGAAATGATAATTCACAAATTCAATTGGCGCTTTAATATTTACATATTCCTCTTTGAAAATGTTATATATTTCTTCTGGCATAATTTCTTTGTTCAAGCGATCGGATATATCTTTAACCTTGTAGCCGAAGTTTTCACGCATTTTCTGCGGAAGGTCTAACCCATAATTTTGTTGCAATAAGTAGCCAATACCACCTTTACCAGATTGGCTGTTAATGCGAATAATATCACCTTCATATTGTCTACCAATATCTAGTGGATCAATCGGCAAGTAAGGAACTGACCAATATTGGCGATCTTCTTCTTCACGCCATTTCATCCCTTTTGCAATGGCATCTTGGTGAGAACCAGAAAATGCAGTAAATACAAGCTCGCCTGCATACGGATGTCGTTCATTAACTGTCATCTTCGTTAATCTTTCGTACACTGTACGAATTTCCGGAAGATTTTCAAAGTTCAATTGAGGATCAACACCATGAGAATACAAGTTCAATGCAAGCGTAATGATATCCACATTACCCGTTCTTTCCCCATTACCGAATAATGTTCCTTCCACGCGTTGTCCACCAGCAAGAAGTGCAAGCTCAGTATCGGCAACTCCAGTTCCACGATCATTATGTGGATGCAGTGATATAATGACATTTTCACGATATTTCATATTTTCGCTCATGTACTCAATTTGACTTGCATAGACGTGAGGCATTGACATTGATACCGTAACAGGCAAGTTCATAATTACTTTATTGTCTGCCGTCGGTTGCCATACATCAAGCACCGCATTGCAAATATCTAGTGCAAACTCGATCTCAGTACCTGTAAAGCTTTCAGGTGAGTATTGGAACTGGAAGTTACCTTCCGTTTCTGCTGCACATGTTTTCAGCAGCTCGGCACCTGTTACTGCAATATTAATAATCTCTTCTTTTGTTTTTCTGAATACTTGCTCCCGCTGAGCAACAGAAGTTGAATTGTACAAATGTACAACTGCTCTTGGAGCACCCTTCAAAGATTCAAATGTCTTTCTAATAATATGCTCTCTCGCTTGTGTTAACACTTGAATGGTTACATCATCAGGGATCAAGTTTTGCTCAATTAGTGTTCGTAAAAATGTAAACTCAGTTTCTGATGCTGCTGGGAAACCTACTTCAATTTCTTTAAACCCAATTTTTACTAGTAATTTGAAATATTCAAGTTTTTCTTCTAAATTCATAGGAACGATTAGTGCTTGGTTACCATCTCTTAGATCAACGCTACACCATGTAGGTGCTTCAGTAATGTATTCTTTTTGCGTCCATTTCAAGCTCGACACAGGTGGCATGAAATAACCTTTAGTATACTTATCGTAATTTTTCATCGTAATAACCATCCTTTTTCTCTAATTTGTTCCTAACCGTTCATTCTTGAATTAGATTATAAAAACACAAAAAAGTCTTCCATCTCCAAAAATAGAGACGAAAGACTTGTCATCTTACGCGGTACCACTCCAATTCATACCTGTTGGTATGCTCTTAGCGGATTATGACATGACGTCATATATCCTCCTATTGATAACGGTTAGGCTCCGGCTTCACCTACATACTACAAGTTCAGTGAGCAACTCCAAGGCTAGTTCAGAAGTTCTTTACAGCTGTTTCGCACCTACCAACAGCTCTCTGAGTGTTCAGAAAATCTTACTGTTCCTCTTCAAAGTATTTAACTATTATTAATCATTCTAATACATATGCCCCTAATTTATCAAGTGTATTCAAAAAGATTCTTCTAGAGGTTATTCAATACGCAGACATTAATAAGGATATCTCGTATTAACTTGATGGCGTGAACGAATATGTTATGATGAACAAGATAAACTGATTGAGATAAATACGGAGGTTGTCATGAAAACTGAAAAAGAAAAAATGATAAATGGTGAGCTGTATCTTGCTTCTGATCCCGAATTGCTACTAGATAGAGATCATTCACGCAGACTAACTCGATTATTCAATCAATCGCTTGAAAGCGAAGGACAATTGCGAACAGAACTACTGAAAGAACTATTTGGTTCCACTGGAGAATCTTTGTACATAGAACCAACTATCCGTTGTGATTATGGATACAATATTCATATTGGCGAAAACTTCTACGCTAACTTCGATTGCGTATTTTTGGATGTATGTGAAATCCGTATTGGTGATAACTGCTTTATCGCACCAGGAGTTCATATCTATACAGCTACTCACCCACTTAATCCAAAGCTTAGAATTACAGGTGCGGAATATGGTAAGGCTGTATCAATTGGTCATAACGTCTGGATTGGTGGAAGATCTGTTATTAACCCTGGAGTTACAATCGGCAACAATGTAGTCGTCGCTTCAGGATCAGTTGTAACTAAGGATGTACCCGATAATGTTGTCGTTGGTGGAAATCCTGCGAGAATCATTAAGCAGATAGAACAATAACTGCAAGCCAACAAGGCAACGATCTCCATAAAAGAGGTCGTTGCCTTGTTTGTTACCATTGTTACGTAATTTCTTATCTGAACATCGTTCCGAAGACTTAATTAATTTAAGATAAGGCAAGACCTAAGGAACCTAATATCAATACAAATACAACAACATAGAGGATAGTAATAATTGCCGCCCATATTAATGCTGCCTTAAAATAATTGGCTTTAGAAGGATTTCCCCCACCAAATGCCCATACAAACATCATCACGATATTTACGATAGGGATAATTAAAATTAACATTGTAATTAACCATTCTTTCATAGTAACGACTGGTGCCACTTGAAGGGAGTATTGTCATGCCTACGAATTTACCTTATGAAACGTATGGATTTCGCTTCAATAACTATGCGAATATTCATCTACCACTCTGTCATCTCTTTGCCGTTGGTCATGATAATATTAATATTACGCATGAACAATATCGCTGGCATGGGTTAGAGCGTCAGGACGGCCCGTTGCTACTGTTCCAATATACACTTGAAGGTAACGGTCATTTAGATATTGGCCAACAATCGTTAAAAATCCAGTCGCATCAAGCTTTTCTAACCGAAATTCCTAGTGATCATTGCTACTACTATGATCCACAGCAAGAGGACTGGCATTTCTACTTTATTCTCATCCGACCGCATACAATTCTGCCATTTTGGAACGAGATTGTACAATTTCTTGGACGCACGCCTACTTTACCTCCTAATAGTAAACCGATTCAAATATTAGAGGAGATTATCTCAGCAGCTCACTCAGGCTTTATTACTGATGAATATGTCGCCTCTGCTTATGTATATTCCTTTGTTATTGAACTTAGAAAGTATGCGGAGTCGTCTCCCATTCCAAAGCAACTACCAGCTTCGATTACTGCGGCAGTACAATATATCGATCAGCATTATCAGAATATGATCGGGCAAGAGGAGCTTGCTAATCAGCTTGGCTTATCCAAGTATCAATTCATCCGAACATTTACGAAATATATGGGTGTCACGCCGAACGATTACTTGAATAGAAAGAAGATTGAAAACTCACTAACATTGCTATTGTCCACTACTCATTCTCTAGAATATATCGCACAGGAAGTCGGCTATTCTTCGGCAAGCTACTATATTAGAGTCTTCCGCAAATTAATCGGTCAAACTCCCGCTTCATTTCGTTCAACAAAGCATCAGCTACAGTATGATAAGTTTTATTTCAAGTGAACCTCCCCCCACTTAATTTACAACGAAATTTAAGTAGGGCATTCAGCACAACTTTTCATTAAAGATGTCCAGTAATACTTCTGCAATATTGTGCTATTGAATTATCTAATTTATCGTATTCATAAGCTCCCATTCCGATTAAGATTAGATCAATAATGTATTATTCATTAATTCATATTGAGCAACTTATCGGAGGGATATCGAATGGATCATCGTCTTTTCTCCCCTACTCCACCTATGGGCTGGAATAGCTGGGATTGTTATGGAGCAGCAGTCACTGAGGCTGAAATTCGCGGAAATGCTGAGTATATGGCTGAGCATTTATTATCATCTGGATGGGATACAATCGTTGTCGACATCCAATGGAGTGAACCAGGCGCGGTTTCTTCCGCCTATAGACAGTTCGTGCCACTAGAAATGGATGAGTTTTCTCGTCTCATTCCCGCAGTTAACCGTTTCCCATCAGCAGCTAATGGACAAGGCTTCAAGCCTTTGGCTGATTATGTACACGGTCTTGGCTTGAAATTCGGAATTCATATTATGCGTGGTATTCCGCGCCAAGCCGTACATCAGAATACAGCGATTAAAGGGTCAACTGCTACCGCTAGACAAATCGCTTCTGCTAATTCTATTTGTCCATGGAATACAGATATGTACGGTGTCGATGCTACTCAAGAAGGTGCTCAGCAATATTACAACTCTTTGCTGGAGCTATATGCTAGTTGGGGCGTAGACTTTATTAAAGTTGATGATATCGCAGCATCACGTCTTTATGATATTCATCTTCCTGAAATCGAACTTATTCAGAATGCAATTCAGCATTGTGAGAGACCAATGATTCTAAGTCTTTCTCCTGGCCCAGCACCACTAGAGCATGCGGGCTTCCTATCTACGCACGCCAATATGTGGCGCATGACGGATGACTTCTGGGATCACTGGTCTTTACTGCTTGATATGTTCGATCGTTGCGAGAAATGGCAAGGTAAGTCTGGCAACGGCAACTGGCCTGATTGCGATATGCTTCCACTAGGGCATATTGGCATACGCTCCGTTGATGGTGGCGGTGCAGACAGATGGACTCGCTTTACGAAGGATGAGCAAGTTACGATGATGTCACTATGGGGTATTTTCCGTTCTCCGTTATTCTTTGGCGGGGAGCTTCGTGATAATGATGAGTGGACTTTGAATTTGATTACGAACAAACATATTATAGAGATGAATCAACACTCTGCAAACGCTCGCCTGTACTCTCGTACGAGCAATTGTATCGTCTGGACAGCAGAAGGCGCTAATGGTTCTCGCTACGTCGCTATTTTCAATATTGGTGAGGAAGAGCTTACTACTGAACTTGGTGTACATATGAACGATTGGTCGAGCTATTCACAAGTAATCGAAGCATGGGAGATTACTACGATCGTCGCTAAAGATGCTAAGTCGTTTGCGATCCCAGCACATGGCGCGAAAGTCTTCCAGTTATTGAAGTAAATTCGTCTCTTCATATTTACTGACCTGTTACATTACAAAAACGAGCTAGCCTATACGTCATGAGAATGAGCGTAGGCTAGCTTGTTTTGCTGTGAGTCGAATGTGGTAGCACCATCGGGCATAATATACATTAAACTCCATTCCAGTGTGTATTACTGCTTTTACAGACTTTCTAGCACAGGGACTCTAATTTAGAGACTATTGCTGCTTTCGTGGCTCTTCCACCCATTCGGCCTCATGCTGCACAATTACGCTTCTCTAACGATTCAGCAAACTACCGACATAGCGTAGCAATTCATTGGAGCATACTGGGCAATAGCCGTGCTCTTCCATAAGCCGTGCGGATACTTCATTGATTCGTTTCAATTGACTTTCATCAGGAGTTTTTGTTGAAGTCGTAATTTTCACGATATCTTTCAGATCAGTAAATAACTTTTTCTCAACTGCTTCACGTAATCGTTCATGGCTAGTGAAATCAAACTTCTTCCCTTTACGAGAATAAGAAGAGATACGAATAAGAATCTCTTCGCGGAACGCCTTCTTTGCATTTTCACTAATGCCAATCTGTTCTTCAATAGACCGCATGAGACGCTCATCCGGGTCCATCTCTTCACCAGTAAGTGGATCTTTGATCTTCGCCCAATTGCAATAAGCTTCAATATTATCTAAGTAATTTTCAAACAATGTTCGTGCTGATTCCTCGAATGAATAGACAAATGCTTTCTGAACTTCTTTCTTCGCAAGATCATCATACTCTTTGCGAGCAACTGAAATAAAATTCAAGTAGCGCTCTCTTTCCTCCTTCGTGATCGAGGCATGCTGATCCAGCCCATCCTTCATTGCCCGCAATACATCAAGCGCATTAATACACTCCATATCGCCCTTAATTAACGCACTTGAAATACGGTTGATAACATAACGAGGATCGATGCCTGACATACCCTCTTCTGCATACTCAGTTTGCATTTCTTTAAGATCAGCATCCTTGAAGCCTTCGACCTCTTGACCATCATACATACGCATCTTCTTCACAAGGTCCATACCTTGCTTCTTCGTTTCCTTCAGACGTGTAAGGATCGAGAAGATGGCGGCCGCACGGAGCGCATGTGGCGCGATATGCACATGCTTCATATCACTCTCTGATATAAGCTTATTATAAATTTTCTCTTCTTCCGTAACATTCAAATTATATGGAATAGGCATAACAATCATTCTGGATTGTAGTGCTTCGTTCTTTTTATTGCTAATAAAAGATTTATACTCTGTTTCGTTCGTATGAGCAATGATAAGCTCATCAGCCGAAATTAAAGCAAATCTTCCCGCTTTGAAGTTTCCTTCTTGCGTCAAGCTAAGTAAATTCCAGAGGAACTTCTCATCGCATTTCAACATTTCTTGAAATTCCATAATGCCACGGTTCGCCTTATTCAGCTCACCATCAAAGCGATAGGCCCTTGGATCAGACTCTGATCCATACTCTGTAATTGTTGAAAAATCGATACTACCCGTCAGATCTGCAATATCTTGAGACTTTGGATCAGAGGGGCTGAACGTGCCAATACCTACTCGATCATCTTCGGAAATAAATACTCGTTCTACTCGAACTTCTTCAATATTACCATTATACTGTTCCTTCAATCTCATCTGACAGCTAGGGCATAAATTGCCTTCAATTCTGGCACCTAGACTCGCTTCTACTTCATGTCTTAATTCTTGTGGAATAAGATGTAACGGTTCTTCGTGCATTGGGCAACCTTCGATGGCGTAGACAATACCTTTCTCCGATCGCGAAAAGTTCTCTAATCCTCGCTTTAACATTGTTACTAACGTTGACTTACCACCACTTACGGGACCCATTAATAACAGAATACGCTTTCTCACATCTAATCGTCGTGCCGCAGAATGGAAATATTCTTCTACCAACTTTTCTACAGCTCGATCGAGCCCAAATATTTCCTCTTCAAAAAACTTATACTTTTTCTGACCATTTTTAACTTCGATCCCATGCGATTCAATCATTTCATACACTCTAGAATGTGCAGTCATCGCAGGAGAGACATCATTTTTCAATAATTCTACATACTCTCTAAATGTACCTGACCAAGCTAATTGATCAGTTTCTGCCTGATACTCTGATATACGTTTGAAAATATCCATCCTTTGCCTCCTCCCAATCACATCAGACACCTACGTGATCTATCTTCTCCGCTCTGGGAGATCGTTAACATCAACAAGCAGAACCTGTAACATAGTTCTATTGTATGCTTGTTGTAGTAGGATATTGCCCATTATTTTACCGAAAACATTTATAGCGGTTGTTCAAAAAATGGACTTTGATAACGATGCTTGGCTGACGTAGCGTATTCGACATCGCATCTGAAACGAACTTGGGAAGTACGGTTCGCATGTACCAAGTACGTACATTTGCGCTTCCGCCTTCCTCAAGTAGCGTTTCACCTGCTTGGTTTTCGAAAGCCCACTTTTTGAACTTCTATTATATTGCTATAATAGAACTATTATTGTTGAACTAAGGAGTATGTTGTAATGGCAATTGCAAAAGAAGAGGAATTGTATGACCCAATTAAGAGCTACTTTGTTCATAAGGGATTTGAAGTTAAAGCGGAAGTGAATCACTGCGATCTTGTCGCCATTCACCCCGATACAGAAGAAACTATTATTGTAGAAATGAAAAAAACGTTCAATCTTGCATTACTTCTGCAAGGTGTTGAACGTCAGAGACTAGGTGCTCAAGTTTATTTAGCCATAGAGCGCAATCGCAAAAAATCAGGTGCGGTCAATCAACGATATGGGGATCTAACAGAGCTCTGTCGTAGACTCAATATTGGACTTATAACTGTAACCTTCTATAAGACCAAACCAGCTGTTGTTGAAATATTATGTTTGCCCGAAGATGAGCCGATTCGATATCAGCGTGTGCGCAAAGGCAAGCGCCTGCTTCAGGAATTCAAAGAGCGTAGCGGTGATTATAATGTCGGTGGTAGCCATGCTCGAAAGCTGGTCACATCGTACCGTGAGAAAGCACTTCGCTGTGCCCTCTCACTGCAACAACTAGAAATATCATCTCCCAAAAACCTTAGCACACATTGTGGTGTTGCCAATGTACCGACTATATTGCGACATAATTACTATGGGTGGTTTGATAAAATTGAGCGTGGCAAATATACGTTAACGGAAGCTGGACATGCTGCATTAGTAGAATATGAAGAAGTGATCCATGGCTGGACTAATTCCTTGCTGTAAATTGACCTAGCAATTCATCTAATTCCTTCACTAACGTTGCAATATGCTCCGTATTTATTGATTCTAGCTGAACATCGATAGATGTATCATCTGCATGGTCTAGTTGGATTACTTGTTCACGTAATACGGCGAAGGTCTGTTGCTCCTGCAACAATGCTTTTAGTAATATTTTGCTAGGAAGTCCTTTAGGTAATTGGATAGCAATTAGCTCTTTATCATTTGAGCTTCTTTTGCCGATTTTCAAAAACTTACTTGCTTCACAGTGTTCGAGAAATTTCGTCGATTTATTATCATTGTTACGTACGTCATCTCGTTCACTATGCGACTTTTGAAGCTCAGTTTTTTCCACTCGTTCTTGATCACCAGATATATTTCGCATTGGAATAGAAGTAATATGCTCATTATCCAATTTTTCAGTGCTTTGTTCTAAAGCTGTACTCTGGGCTTTAATTAATTTCTTAGCCGTGTTTGAACCTTTACTAGATTTCTTTCCCTCTGGATTTACAACTGCTTTCTTTTTACCTTTACCAGAGCTTGTATTTTTCTTTGTAGTATTCATTCGTACCGAGTCCTTAACTTTATGTTGCTCTTTTCTTTTCAAACTATGCACCTTCCTTCACTACTATACTCATATCCGAAATGTGCTCAATATGTTCTTAATTTTTGAAGTTTTCTTTTTTGCACACGTTGGTTATAATAGGTATTAGTTAACGGAGGTGCTTATACCATGAATTTCTGGATTGTTATTACTGTTCTTGTTTTATTTCTTGCAGCTATTATGACTAGTTCATATAACGAAGATAAAACAAGTGGACTCTAGGCCTTCAACACAAAAAAGCAGCGATCGTCTCTTAAGGAGAAAATCGCTGCTTTTTTGTTGAATACATTGAATAGAAAATACTAATTTTTAAGTAGATTCATTTCAGTCATGCATGCTTCACATACATATCTTTCTTTGAAGTCAACGACTTCGACCATAGAACCACAGAATACGCATTTAGGACGATATCTTTCTAAGATAATATGATCTCCCTGTACAAAAATTTCAACAGGGTCACCTTCATTCATCAGATAACGCTTGCGAAGTGATTTGGGTAGGACAATACGTCCTAGCTGATCCACTTTTCTTACCACGCCTGCCGGTTTCATTCTTTCACCTCTCTTATGTCGAATAAATTTGCAAGTAATTTCGAGAGAAAACCATGCTTTAAACTATTTCGACACGTAGTTACAAATTCCTGCAAATATGAAATAAATATTTATATTATTTTTACAGTAAATTCGGAAAATCATTTTGTCTTAATGCTTCGTACAATATACATGCTGCTGAATTAGATAAATTCAATGATCTTACTGCATCTGTCATCGGCATTTTAATACAATACTCGATATTATCATGAATTAATTCTTCAGGCAACCCTTTCGTTTCTTTACCAAAAACGATAAAGTCTCCATCTTGATAAGTAATATCAGAATACATTTTTCGAGCTTTTGTACTCGCATAATAGAAATTAGCGGTAGCATATTTTTCACGTAATTCAGCGAATGAATCATAATACTGAATATTCACAGCATGCCAATAATCTAAGCCAGCGCGCTTTAATTGTTTATCATCAGTGCTGAAGCCAAGTGGACGTACAAGATGCAAATGCGCCCCTGTAGCAGCACATGTACGTGCAATATTGCCTGTATTGGCCGGAATTTCTGGTTCGACTAAAACGATATGAAATGCCATTATTATTCTCCGTTCTCTTTCGTATTCATATTCTGTTAACAAACTCTCCACATTTTACATCAATTTTACAGAACGTTAATTCTGAGGTTATTGTTCTCCTTCATACTTAAGCTAATAATAAAAAGTTTAGCTTTCCTTCCGATGTACTTTTCATTGCAAGAAGAATATCGAGAAGCTATAAAAAGTTTAAGGAGTGTTACTATGCAAAAGAAGATTTTAATTGTTGATGACGAACCTTCAATTTCTAAATTGATTGAATTCAACTTAAAGCTTGCTGGCTTTGAAGTTCTCTGCGTTGCCGATGGCGAAGCAGTATTTCAATCTTTACGAGTATTTCGTCCTGACTTAATTATACTTGATCTAATGCTTCCGAAAATGAATGGAATTGAAGTTTGCCGTATTTTACGTAATCAAAATAATGCTGTTCCTATTATAATGCTTACTGCACTACATGATATCGCCGATAAAATTAATGGACTAGATAATGGCGCTGATGACTATATGACTAAACCATTTAGTCCACAAGAATTAATCTCACGTATTACAGCTATTTTCCGTAGATTAGATACTTTACCAGGTTTAAGTAAAGAACAACAATTTCAAATTGGTTCATTGAATATTTGGGCTGATCAACGTGAAGTATTTCTTAACGAACAACTCATTGAACTGACACCGAAGGAATTCGAGTTATTACTATTCCTCTGTAAGCATGAAGGAAAAGTGTTAAGCCGTCAACAATTGCTTCATGGCGTTTGGGACTACCACTTCTTGGGCGATACACGTATCGTAGATGTTCATATTAGTCATCTTCGTGACAAAATCGAACGCAACGCACGTAATCCGGAATATATTACAACGATCCGCAATGTTGGGTATAAGCTGCAGCCACCCAAAGTAAGCACTAGCTCATTTGCCTAATAGAGGTAGTTCAAAAAACGGACTTTGATAACGATGATTAGGCTAACGTAGGTTACTCGACATCGAATATGAAACGAACTTGGAAAGTACGGTTCGCACACAAAGACCGCTCTATCTCATTATGAGATTGGAGCGGTCTTTGTGGCATTATTAGTATAGGCTCAATATATTACCGCGTGATCACGTGCGGACATTTTGAACATCATCTTAACATGAAAGTTCAAAATGTTCGCTCGTCAGCACCAAGAAGATGCACTTCAGCGGAAACGAGTAGCACAGTGTACGTTATTGGTACACGAGCACACGCAGGCTTTCGATGGAGGGCATCTTCGCCGCCGACTAAGCTACGTTAGCGTTACCGCGTGATCACGGGCGGACATTTTGAACATCATCTATTATTAGCTTGGAACTGCTTCATGAAGTTGACTAATGCCTCACAGCTCTCTAGAGGAACCGCATTGTACGTTGAAGCACGAAGTCCACCTACATCACGGTGACCTTTCAAACCTACAAAACCAGCAGCCTCAGATTCTTTGATGAATTGTTTCTCAAGCTCCTCGTTAGCAATACGGAATGTAATGTTCATTGCAGAACGATTTTCTTTATTTGCACATCCAACATAGAAGCCATTACTTTCATCAATCGCATCGTAAATAAGTTTTGTCTTATTAAGGTTGAATTGCTCAAGAGCTTCAAGCCCGCCTTTTGCTTTGATCCATTTCAATACTAGTCCAACCATGAAAACACCAAATGAAGGCGGTGTATTGTATAGAGAATTTGCTTTTGCATGTGTATCGTAGCGGAACATCGCTGGAATTGTTTTCGGACTTTCAGCAATTAGATCTTCACGTACGATGACCACAGTAACACCTGAAGGTCCAAGGTTTTTTTGAGCACCAGCATAGATCATACCGAATTTACTTACATCGACAGGACGACTCAAAATATCACTAGACATATCGGCAATTACTGGTACGCCATCAAATTCAGGGAAGCTTTGGAATTGAACGCCACCAATTGTTTCATTCGTAGTAATGTGTACATAAGCAGCATTGTCTGGAACAACAATCTCAGCAGCCTCAGGCATACGCATATAATTATCTTCTTTCGTAGAAGCAACAATAACAGCTTCACCTACGACAGAAGCTTCCTTGTAAGCCTTACCAGCCCACGCACCTGTATCTACATAAGCGCCAACTTTACCTTCGGAAAGAAGATTCATTGGAATCATCGCAAATTGTGTACTTGCGCCACCTTGAAGAAATAATACTTTGTAGTTAGATGGAATGTTCATTAGCTCACGAAGTACATCTTGCGCCTCTTGATTTACTTTTTCATAAAGAGCGCTACGGTGTGACATTTCCATAATGGACATGCCTGCACCTTCATAATCAACAAATTGAGCTTGAGCCTGCTCTAATACTTCTAAAGGAATTGCAGCAGGACCAGCATTAAAATTATAAGCACGTGTCATTAACTCTCATCCTCTCTGATTACACCATCAATATCTTAAACTATATCAATTTTACTACATTCCTTCAAGTAAAATCATCGTGTTTAAATGATAAAGTCGAACGTATTCCAAGTTTCATCAACAAACATTCGGATTTTAAGGTATATAACGCAATAATAGATAGTTATTGTGGTGAATATTCACTCTTCTATATGATTTAATAAGTATACCAAAATTCTCAGCATTATACTGTTACTGTTTTGTGAATCTTTTCACAAATGTAATTCTACTCTCATCGTTCGTTGGCTTTGAGTCTGAACATGAAAAAGCTGCCTACTAACAATTTCTCGTCAGTAAAGCAGCTTTCTTCTATATCCCAAAAGGACTATTATTACTTCGTACTAACGAATTAGCAACCGAAGTATAGGTTAAATTCATGCGGATGAATACGGATTGCCACTTGTTTTGCTTCAGAACGTTTCAAAGCAATGTAGCTAGCAATTAACTCTTCAGAGAATACTCCATTTTCAGTTAAGAAATCAGAATCAGACTCAAGAGCGTCAAGCGCTTCTTCTAAAGAAGCTGGAACACTACGAATTTCTTTCTTCTCTTCTTCCGGAAGATCGTAGATGTTTTTATCGAATGGTCCAAAACCAAGAGCAACTGGATCAAGACCTTTTTTGATACCATCTAGACCTGCAAGTAACATAGCTGCAAATGCAAGATATGGATTAGCAGTAGTATCAGGAGTACGGAACTCAACACGACAGCCTTTAGGCGATACTGCTGCAATCGGAATACGAACTGCTGCAGAACGGTTACCTTTAGAGAATACCAAGTTTACAGGTGCTTCATAACCTGGTACTAGACGTTTAAAGGAGTTTGTACTTGGGTTAGTAATAGCGATAAGCGCAGGTGCATGTAGTAAAATACCCGCGATATAACTCATTGCCAATTTACTCATATTACCATAAGCGCCTTTTTCGTAGAACAACGGCTCATCGCCATTGAAGATCGAAGAGTGAACATGCATACCACTACCATTATCGCCAAATAGCGGTTTAGGCATAAATGTAGCAACTTTACCCCATTGTTTTGCAACGTTTTGTACAATGTATTTATATTTTAGAAGGTTGTCAGCTGTTTTTGTTAAAGTATCGAAACGGAAGTTAATTTCAGCAGAACCTGCTGTTGAAACTTCATGGTGATGACGTTCAACGCGAAGACCTGCTTCTTGCATAGCACGAACCATTTCAGAACGAATATCTTGTTGAGCATCCGTTGGAGCAACTGGTACATAGCCACCTTTAACGCCAACTTTGAATCCAAGGTTACCGCCTTCTTCTTTGCGTCCAGTGTTCCAAGCAGCTTCCTCGGAATCTACAGAGTAATGAGAAGAGTGCATGTCATTGCCGAAACGAACATCATCAAAAATGAAGAATTCTGATTCCGGAGCGAAGTACGCTGTAGTTCCAACACCAGCAGTTTGTAAATATTCCTCTGCTCTTTGAGCAATACTACGTGGGTCACGATCATAACGCTCACCATTTGGCAAATGAATATTACACATGATGTTAAGTGTTAGATGTATAGTGAATGGATCTACATATGCAGTTTCAGGATCTGGGATCATTACCATATCCGATTCTTCAATACCACGGAAACCTGGGATAGATGAACCGTCAAATGCTACGCCATCTACAAAAGTATCTTCACTTACTTCAGTAGTTGGTAGTGTAATATGGTGAACCCCACCATTAAGACCTATAAAACGGAAATCTACAAATAAAATGTTATTTTCTTCAAGAAACTTAATAATTTGTTGAACTGACATATAAAATTTCCTCCATTTCCGAACAATCAGATGTGTTAGTAGAATAATGTTCAATTTCTCGTCAATCTTTATGTTGTAATTATAATTCTCACTATAATGATCGTCAATAGTCATGTGAGGTATTTTTTATACACATGTTAGGTTAACTCACAAGCCTAATGTATGCATGAAAGCCCTTTATATATAAGGGTTTTCGGATACTTTCTACATTTAAAACGATACTTTTTCAATCATTTCCCACAAAAATTATGTAGGAAAGTACAAACTAGAAAGCGCTTTATCTTTAATTCAACATATTATTCCACACTCATTTTCTTTTCACTACTTTATCTGCTTATCCTTGCCATCCTTTGTTCGATATATAGCTTTTACTTTATTTATACAATTACTTCACACGAAAAAAAGCCTTTGCAATCCATTCGTTAATACGAATGATTCAAAGACTTTTCACTCAATTCTATCCGTTTTCGCCGATTCACCTCGCCACTTCTATAAGTGGCGAGGTGAATCGGCGATTTCTTGAATAATCCCCCAAGATGTTCTTCCTTTCCTATATCCTAAGAGGTATAATGAATAGAGAACATACATTCGCATTGCCGACTGGAAGGGGATGAAATGTTGTCCGATTCAAAGTCCATGTACAGAACCCATCAAGTATGGATTAAGCCAGGTCATCGCTTGTTTTCGTACCTCGATCAAGCATGCCAGGACGCTAAGAACCTGTATAACACGACCAATTTTTACATCCGACAGATTGTGACCGCATGTGAGAAGAACGAGCCTCTCCAACCGTTGCAACGAGAAGTTCTAGATACGTTGGCGTCACATCTTGATGTAATGAATGAACGACGAAGGGAAGGGAGCAGTTCCCATCCGTTCAAGCTACCCTCGCAAGAAAGTCCCTTTGTTCATTATAACTTCCTCGACGCCTTGTTCAAAGTGATGAATCAACTCGATTATCGAGCGCTCCCGACGCAGAGCAGTCAGGGAATCATGAAGGTGGTGTTCCACAATTGGAAATCCTTCTTTGCCAGTATCAAAGATTACCGCCAGCATCCTGAGAAGTACAACGGCAAGCCCCATATTCCGGGATATGCTCGGAACAAGGTCAAGGAAGTTATCTTCTCCAACCAAGACTGTGTGATCAAAGAACGGAAATTTCTCAAGTTTCCAAAGAGCAAGCTACAACTGAACATCGGCAAACTAGGCTGTACCGACGGACAACTGAAGCAAGTACGTGTCATCCCAAGCCATGGACAGTACGTCGTCGAATTAATCTTCGCTTATCCGCTCGAAACGAAGGAACGAGTACAAGACCACATGCTGGCGATTGATCTTGGTGTCGTCAATCTTGCAACCATCGTCACGACGACCGGAGCGAAACCGATCCTCGTGAAGGGCAAGATTGTGAAAGCAATCAATCAGTATTACAACAAGATGAAAGCGCATTATACCAGCATTCTTCGTCAGGGCAAGGAACCTCGCGAGGGGGTGCATACATCCAGGCGATTAGAACGGCTCCATTTGAAGCGCCACCGGAGGATCAAAGACTTGTTCCACAAGACAAGCCATCATATTGTTCGGTTAGCTGTGGAACACAACATCGGTACGATCGTCATTGGACATAACGATGGATGGAAACAAGCATCAGGAATCGGACGGCGAAATAATCAGTCCTTCCATCATATTCCCCATCACATGCTCATCAAGATGATCGAGTATAAGGCAGCTGAGCAGGGAATCATCGTGATCCTGACCGAAGAGGCGTATACTTCGAAAGCCAGCTTTGTAGATCAAGATCCGTTACCCAGATATGGCGAAGAAGAGACATGGATCTTCTCAGGCAAACGGATGTCTCGTGGTCTGTATCAGAACACGAAGGGTTTGATTCATGCCGATGTCAACGGTGCAGCCAATATTATGCGAAAAGTATTCCCAAACGTATCTGTCAAAGATGCGAATGGGATAGAGGGGTTGGATGGTAACCAGACCATCAATGTGTCAACTCCACTGGTGTTAAGCATCCTGAAATAAATGGGATGAACCATCAGAAACCCCCACTTCAATCGAAGCGACAGCTTTGGTAAGTGGCGGGAGTATTCATTTCTTCCACTTTGTAAATGCTTCTGCAGGAGCTTTCACCGTATCAAATGATTTGCCAACGATCGGTGCAAGTTTTTCAAGATCTTTCAGCAGGTTAGCAAACTGATCTGGGAATAATGATTGTACGCCATCACCAGTCATAGAATTGTCAGGATCCGTGTGCATTTCAATGATCAATCCATTTGCTCCAGCTGCTAATGATGCTTTAGACATCGGTTCAACAAGCTCACGTCTACCTGTGCCATGACTTGGATCAGATATTACTGGCAGATGACTAAGTGATTGCAGTACAGGAATCGCCGTAAGATCCAATGTATTACGTGTGTAGCTTTCGAATGTTCTTATTCCACGCTCGCATAGCATAACATTTGGATTTCCTCCAGCAAGAATATATTCAGCTGCATTCAGTAGCTCATCATATGTTGCACTAAAGCCGCGTTTCAATAGCACCGGAGTTTTGATTGTACCTAGTTTACGAAGCAAATCAAAGTTTTGCATATTGCGTGTACCTACTTGCAATATATCTGCGTACTCTGCACATACATCAACATACTCTGGTGTCATTACTTCTGTAATCGTCAGCAAGCCGTGTTTCTTGCCCGCTTCGGCCATCATCACTAATCCTTCAACACCTACACCTTGGAAGCTATAAGGACCTGTTCTCGGCTTGAAAGCACCGCCGCGTAGCACTTGACCACCTGCCGCTTTGACAAGACGAGCAATTTCATCAATTTGCTCTGGACTCTCAACTGCACATGGACCGCCCATAACGACAACATGCTCTCCACCAATTTTCACTCCATTGATGTCAATAACGGTATCATCAGGGTGGAAGTCTCTACTTGCAAGCTTATATGATTTGGAAATTTTAATAACATTATCTACATCTTTCATTGCTCTTAATTGCTCGCCGAGCTGTGAATCCGCTTGACCTATAATTCCGATTACTGTACGATCCGTCCCTTTTGATACATGAGCTTGCATCCCATCCTTACGTTCAATGCAGGATACAATCTCCGAAATACGCTCATCTGACACATTGTTTTTTGTAATTACGATCATTAGTTATCTCTCCCTATTTGCTTATTAAGCTATATTATGTTTTGTTTCACTAATCAACTTTTTCACTTAGACGCTTTTAAGCTTTATAGCTTCTTCGCTTTTATCCACTAAAGTAAATATACATTAGTTTTCCTCGTTCGTCAACAGTTATAAATTAATTAGCTGATAAATGTGATGAGTAGCACTGCAAACAAAGAAAATAGTTCCTTTAATTCATACTGAAGTCCTTCATGTCCATTTGACGTACGCGACAAAACAGAATTAGCCCTTCCTCACTAATAAAATCACTAGTAAGAAAGGGCTGCTCATATTGTTGTATTGTTTACACAGTTTTTGTCTTAATTCTCGGTAAAATTTTACTCATATTAACGGAGCGATTAAGCTCCCAAGTTGTTGAGTCATTATGATCATACTTTTCAAGATATTCAATAACTTCCTTCGTCAATGCCGTCGGAGTAGAAGCACCAGAAGTAACCGCTACACGATCAATACCATGTAACCATTCCTGCTTCAATTCAGATAGATCGGAAATCCGATATGCTTTCACACCTGCAATCTCTTCGGACACTTGAGCTAAACGATTAGAGTTATTACTTCGTGGGTCACCAACTACGATACATAGCTGTGCTTCACCTGCTTGACCAGCAACTGCTTCCTGGCGAACTTGTGTAGCAAGACAGATTTCATTATGAACTTCAGCATGCGGGAATTTCTCCTTAAGCTGATCAATAATATGTCTAATATCCCATTGCGACATCGTCGTTTGGTTCGTAATTAGCAGCGGAGTATTGTCTTCGAACTGTAAGTCCGCAATCTCGTGCTCCTTCTCGATAAGATGTACCATATTAGGAGCAACACCAATCGCACCCTCGGGCTCAGGATGTCCCTTTTTACCAATATAGATCGTATGGAAGCCTTGCTCGCTTTTCTCACGAATAATATCATGCGTTCTCGTTACATCTGGACATGTTGCATCAACGACAGTAAGACCCTTTTCACGAGCCCTTTGACGAACTTCAGGTGAAACGCCATGTGCTGTAAAAATAACCGTACCTTCTTCAATTTGTTCCAATATTTCAAGACGATTCTCACCATCTAATGTGATGACACCTTCTGTTTCAAATGCATCTGTAACATGAGCATTATGAACAATCATACCTAATATATATATCGGTCTTGGTAAATTCTCGTTTTTGACAGTTTGCAATGCCAATACCATTGCATCTACAACTCCGTAGCAATAACCTCGTGGAGATATTTTCACAATTTCCATCTCATCGCACCTACTCTCATTATCATTTGAACTTCTACTTTCAATAAAGGTTCAAAAAGCGGGATTTCAGAACCAAGAAGATGGAGAAAATTTTCGAAAGGTGGAAGCGCAAGTGTACGTTATTGGTACATGCGAACCGCACTTTCAAAAATTAGCTTCATATTCGATGCCGAGTACGCCACGTCAGCATAACATCGTTATCAAAGTCCGCTATTTTGAACTTCCTCTCCTCTATTATAGACCATCCTAGTAATTAGGAACAGTCTATCGGCAACCATATCGTAAATGTCGTCCCTTTACCTTCCAACGTTGCCACTTCTACACTACCTTGATGTTCATCTAGTATCCATTTGGCAATTGCCAATCCTAGTCCTGTACCAACCGTTACACCTCGAGATACGTCTGCGCGATAGAAACGGTCAAATATATGGGGTACTTGATCAGGGTTCATTCCGATACCAGTATCCTCTATTACCCAGGCAATATGATGTTCCGTGCGTTTAACGGAGAATCTCACATCACCAACAGGAGTATATTTGAATGCATTTTCAATAAAGACAAACAGTAATTGCTGCAAATAATCTTCACTACCATAAATATGGATATCCTTTAATTCAGAGAGTGCACCGACTTCCCAGTTGGCTGACCGAGGTAATAATTGAGCTCGACGAACAACAGCTTCGGTCAAGCTTAAAATATTTACTTGTTCTCTCTCCATTATATAACCTGCATCGGCACGAGCGAGAGCGAGCAAATCATTAACAAGCGTCGACATTCGCTTAGCCTCTGCAGAAATATCCGTAATTGCCTCATACGATAACTCAAAATGAGTACCACTAATATTTACATGCTCTAACTGCTCACTAATCGCTCCACTTTGTCGCTTCGTCTGCTTCCACATTTTATCGAGCAGATCGATATTACCACGAATTGTTGTAAGTGGCGTACGAAGCTCATGTGATGCATCAGACACAAAGCGACGCTGCGCCATATAAGCTTCATCTAGTTCGTTATAAGCCTTCTCCAAGCGAGACAGCATCATATTCAGCGTAGTAACAAGCGTACCAATTTCATCCTTCACCGGTGGCATCGGTATCCGTACACTTAGATCAGCCCCATTCTCGATCTGCTGTGTGGCATTAATAACATTTTCAATAGGACGCAATGCTTTTCTGGCAATAATTAAGCCAATCGTAAATGCAATAAGTACGACGATGACTGAAGAGAATAGCAATGTATTACGTAAACCTGTTAAAAATTGATCTTCGTAATATGGAATGGTTCCAACCTGTAATAAACCAACTAATACTCCATTGGTCGCAAGCGGACGTTGATACGTAATCATCCGATATTTCTTATGATCAAGCTCGACCATTACTTCTACAAAACCATCCTGTAACGAAGGTGAAGCATCAGGATATGGTATAACAATATTTTGTTCATTTAAATTCGAAGACTGTCTATAATTACCTTCGTGATAATTAATTAGCTGGACATACATATTTTTTCCTTCAATTCGCGATTGACGGTCAAGATTAAGATCAAGTTTGTCGACCATTAATGTCCCTGTAACAACTAATCGTTCACTTTCCGACTTCACAGACTCTTTGAGCTCAGCGTACGTATTCCAGTTAATAAATAAATAGACGATAACACCGAAAATTAATAATGCTCCAGTAAGTAACCCTGAATACCAAAGTGTTAATCTAATTCGTAGTGACAATGCTTTAACCTACCTCTCCTCTAAGCACGTAACCCGTTCCTCGAACCGTAATAATAATACGGCTATGCCCGCCTTCCTCTAGCTTTTGGCGTAGCATTGCAATATATACTTCTAGAACGTTCGATTCCCCACTGAAATCATAGCCCCATATTTTCTCCATAATTACATCTCTCGTTAATACCCGCTTCGGATTTTGCATAAATAATAATAGCAGGTCATATTCCTTAGAAGTTAATTCGATTCTTCGTCCAGCACGAATCGCTTCTCTCGCATCTATATCAAGCACTAGATCCTCGTAAGTTAATACCGTTTCTGCTTTGTCCTGCTTGTCCACTTTCCTACGGAATAATGCTCTAGCTCTGGCCAATAACTCTTCTAGCGCAAAGGGCTTTACAACATAATCGTCAGCCCCTAGATCCAATCCCTTCACACGATCGCTCACTTCATCTTTAGCTGTAAGCATTAGAATCGGCACTTGACTACCACTTTCACGAATGCGCCTACATACTTCCATGCCATCGATATAAGGCATCATCACATCCAAAATAACGAGATCAGGTTCTTTGATCATAAAGCTTTTCAAGCCATCTGCACCGTTGTTAGCAATCGTTATTTCATATCCTTCAAAAGCGAGTGAACGCCTTAACATCGACGTTATTTTATCGTCATCATCGATAACCAATATATGCTGTCTCATATGTACATCCTCCGAATTTTAGTAACAAAGACGCAGAGAGCTATTCCCCGCGTCTTTATTACATTTATATATTATTTTAAGCCAAATTCGTTTTTATCGCCAATAGTGACAGAAAGCGTCATATTTTTATTGTTACGAATAATTTGTAGCTCGATCGATGTACCAACCTCTTTATTCTTAATATAATCTATAAGCGCTTGCGTCGTCTTAATCGTTTCATTGTCTACACCAGTAATAACGTCGAATTGCTTCAGGTCACCGACATAGGCAGGAGAATTATAATAGACACTTCTCACGATCGTCCCTTCAGTGTTAGACAATCCCAGTTCTTCGGAGATTACTTCTGTTATATCTTGCAACTCAGCACCGATAAATGGTGCAGCTGCTTTCGGTATTGCCTTATTGTTTTTCAAGGAATCTAACACTTCATTAATCGTTGAAGTCGGAATAGCAAAGCCTATCCCTTGTGCTGTAGAGCTTACCGCAGTGTTAATCCCAATAACCTCACCATTTAAGTTAAGCAATGGCCCACCAGAGTTACCTGGATTGATCGATGCGTCCGTTTGTAATAAATTCTCATAGTTACGAGTACCTTCTGTGTCAGATATATCAATCGGACGTTCTTTCGCACTCAACACCCCAACCGTTAATGTATGATCAAAGCCATAAGGGTTACCAATGGCTACAACCCAGTCACCGATTTTAATATCTTCCGAGCTACCTAATGCTAAAGTAGGAAATGGTTCATCGCCTGTTACTTTCAAGACAGCAAGGTCTAGCTCATAGCTGGAACCAAGAAGCTCTGCAACAAGTGGTTTGTCATGGCCTTCAACAACGACACGGATTTCATCAGCATCTCCAATAACATGCTGATTCGTTAAAATATAACCTGTTTCATCAAAGAAGAATCCAGTTCCCATACCTGTTTGTTCCATTTCACCGCTTGAGCTATTATCTCCGCTATTAGATTTCGGAATGCTATCACCGAAAAACTGTCTAAAGAATGGATCATCGAGTAAAGAGCTTGAGCCGCCACGACCCGATGAATATGATGCATAGGTCTCAATCTTCACTACAGCCGGACTCGCTGTTTGGAACAACGATGCAATATTAGTAGGACGGTCTTCCATTACATTGCTAGATGATACTGAACTTCCTTTTTCTGTAACAGCCGTTTTCAATGATTCGTTTGAACCATTTTTTAGCGTTGATGATTGCGTTGATACCGGTGAATCAGTAGAGAACCAATTTTGCACATCTGCTGTATACATTAATAGACCGACTGCAATGACGCCAGCCATAAAGGACAGGAAAACCTTGCCGAAACCATTCGTTTGTTTCTTTTCCTTACCTGTACCAGAAGCTTCATTACCTCCGCCTTGCGATATTGTAAATGGACGATAATTGGGTGGCACTTGATCTTGTTCATTATATATTGGCGGAGCTGCTTGATTCCCATATACAGGCTGCTGATAGGACGACGGTGCTGTTGGTTGCATCGTAGTATTTGGTCGAACATTACCGTAAGTATAATAATGCCTTGCATCATCGCTATTCGAATTTGGAGATTGACCGTATATTTGCTGTTGCTGCTGTGATTGCCCTCTTTGCTGCTCATTCACATTATAGCTGGACTCTGCATCTCCATTATTGATCTCAGCTTTGTCGTTACTTTCCGATGCATCAGAGTTTCCTCCGTTTTTGAAAAAGTCATCATAATTGTTTTTATTGTTATTATCCATTGTGTACTCCTCCTCGATCTATTCATATACTTCTGAATATAAGGTGATTACTCTAGCCTTGTTACGAAGTATACTTTATATGAATTTCATTTCCTATTGTTTCGATATCTCTATTTTGCACAATCTTCCTTAAAGCAAGCTTAAAAAAACATGAATTTAAAATAATTTTGAATATACAAATTTCGTTTTCATTGTATTTTGATGTACACTATTTTTGGTACTACTTAGTTCATTCACCAACTTAATAAAACAAAATTGACACTACAGACGGGTCTTTCGAGAAACTATGGCGCTGTAACGCCAAATTTGACACTACAGACCGGGATTTCGAGCAACTGTCGTGCTGTAACGCTAAAATTGACACTACAGACGGGTCTTTCGAGTTACTATGGCGCTGTAGCGCTAAAATTGACACTACAGACGGGTCTTTCGAGATACTGTGGTGCTGTAACGCTAAAATTGACACTACAGACGGGTCTTTCGAGATACTGTGGTGCTGTAACGCTAAAATTGACACTACAGACGGGTCTTTCGAGATACTAGGTCTCTCTTATCTTGGAACCTAAGTAGTGATCTATTTTTTACTATGCTCTCATATGAAACTTCAAATTAATAGAATAAACGAAAAAAACCGCGAATATCCGCGGGAAGTATTAATAATCGAACATGCTATTTGGTAATTTCGTTGACATATCTGAAGTTGTTAATCCATTGTGATTCCACTATTTCTTCAGTATTTATATCGACAATCTGAATTTCAATAGTATTATTGTTCGTTATTTCATCTTGTAGTTGTTTGGGTTCGGCTATAACTTCTATTATTTCTATGTTATCACCGCCTTGATATGTTTCACTCGGTTTTAATTGGATACCTGGTCCTCCCATTATTTTATAAGATGAATACTCATCTCTATCCAAGTATTGTTGAATCATATCTCCGTAAAAAACATAGTTAATATAAAATAGACCTATAAATTCGTTAGATGAATTTTTAAGACGATACTCAAAACTCATTAAAGTTCCTTCATTATGTTCAACCAATGTAACAATAGTGTTTTCCTTAACAATCATACTATTGCTATTATTGTCGTTTTCTTTAGAGCATCCAACTAATGCTATTGCCATAAATAATACAATACCAATTTTTCTTAACATTTAATGCCCCCCTCTAAACTCCCCCTAGCGGAGAGAACTAATTGCTAGTGGTATGCGTTCGTTTTTGTCCTCGGATTTATACATCCAATGCTATAACGATAAATCCGAGGACAACGGCGATTGGAACAGCAATTTGTTCTCGGAGCGGTCTTCGATTGGATCTGCAATTTGTTCTCGGAGTAGCCTTCGATTGGAACAGTAATTTGTTCTCGGAGCTAGCGATTAGCCCAACCTTTACGGTGAGCAAGTACTGCTAATTGCGTGCGATCATCAAGTTCACATTTCATCAACAAATTACTAACATGAGTTTTGACCGTTTTAATACTAATATGAAGCTCTTCAGCGATTTCTTTATTGGACATGCCATCAGCAACGAGTAGCAGCACTTCTCGCTCTCGTTCAGTAAAGCTTTCGTCCCCCTGCTGACTACGTTGGACACGCAAGCCTCTCGTCAAAGACTGTGAAACCTCCGTTGTCATGACAGGCATCCCTTTAAGTGCGCCCTTCAAAGCAAAGATTAACTCTTCCGCAGAAACGGTTTTCAACACATAACTAATTGCTCCCGCTTCAATCGATTGATATACTTTATCGTCTTCCAGAAAGCTTGTCAGCATCACTATTTTCATGGTAGGGTATTGCATGACAATACTGCGCGTTGCATCAATTCCATTCATTACGGGCATCATCAAATCCATTAAAATTAGATCTGGATGCTCTGTCTCATCTAGGGAATGTAGAAATTGCAGTGCTGCTTGCCCATCACTACATTCTGCGATAACTGAAAAACTAGGCTCTAGCATCAAATATGTTTTCAGGCCTAATCGCACCATATCATGGTCATCGACGATCATTATTTTCACTTGCTCATCCCCACTCATGACTGTAACTCCTTCTCTTTCAGCTTAGGTATCGTTACTTTGACAATTGTACCTCTACCTTCTTTACTAATAATTTCAGTCAAGCCACTCAGCTTCTGCGCTCGCTCTTGCATCGTCGATAAACCATATGATTTTCGCGATAATGCTTCATGCTTAAAGCCTATTCCATCATCCTGTAGCGTCATAATAACTTGACTATCCGTCTCATATAATGTTAATTGACAGGTCTCTGTTAGCGAATGTTTTACAATATTGGCCATTGCCTCTTGAATAATGAGAAACAGCTGATGCTCCTTCGCTTCAGACAAAGTCTCCTCGATTCGATATTCTAGCTTACCTTGTATATTATTTTGCCGACAGTAATCAGGATACCAATGTGTTAATGCACCTTGCAAGCTGCGATTTTCTAACTCCATCGGTCTTAAATGTGCGATAAATTTCCGCATCTGCTGCTGAGCGGTACTCGACATCGTAACAAGCTGTAGCATGACTTGGTCCGCTTGCTCCGGATTGACCTCGCGCAATTTTGTAATGGATGATGCACACATATGAATGGCAAATAATTGCTGACTTACACTATCATGCAGATCACGAGCAAGCCGCTTACGCTCTTCCAGCACAGCAGACTCGATCGAGTCAGATTCCTGCAGCACGCGCGCTTCACCTAATACTTGCAAATACGATAGCTTTTGCTCAGTCTGTTCAAGAAACTCATTAAACGGTTCAAACAGTTCGGTTAGCGGATCATCATTATTATAATGCACCCTTGCACCATAATCACCGTTAACTGCATTTTTGATCGCATATTCTAATCGTTCCAAACTATTACGTTCTTTTCTAGTAATAAAATGAGCAAGAACGGCACTAAAAAGTACCGTTATTACAACTGTTATAAGCCAAAGGGAAATCGTATGATAATATGGCTCTAACAATATATAAAGTCCCAGCCCGATCACTGTAGAACTAATCGACAGTAGCAGAACGCGATTAGCAAGCGAAAATGCTTTAACTTTATTCAGTTTAATAGAAGCCATAGCTTACCCTACTTTCTTCACCTTTACATCACCAATAAATGTTGAGACGACAATCACTACTTTTCGGTCACATTCATTGAAATGACTGCTTTGCTGATTCAATTGCGACGACATAATTCCACCTTCGCGTTGATCTAGAAATTTACTCTCACCGATAAATGCATTCATCTGTACTCTTACCCCAACCGTAACATCATTCGGTATAAATACTTTAATATCACCGATAAACGCTGAAATAATAATCCGAGTTTCTCCGTATGGAATTTGTGCCTTGGTCAGATCGATTGTTGTATCTCCAATAAATGCTGATAAATTCATCGGTTTAAGCTCCCAGTGCTGCTTGCCAAAGTGAAAATCACCAATAAACGTAGACTTATTTATTTTGTGATCACCGAATTCATCAAATGTATGGTCGTATGAATGATCATGTCCAAAGTTTTTCCATTTGGAACGGGATGAAGATGGTGGCGACTCCTCATAGGTTGGTCCGTGCTGAGATGAATATCTGTCATCTTCATAATCTGTACCCTTCATTGTTGGATCTTCATGTAAAGGCGGCGGTGGCTGCATATTCGGATTGTATTTATTCCAGGTGGAATCGCTCTGCTCCTCATGCTTACGGTTTTGCGTAATCATTTTCACGCCGTAATATATAACCATAACGCCTATTAAAATAGTAATGATCCTACCAAGTCCAAAATGGATAAAACCAAGCTGTTTCCCCAGAAACCAGCTACCGACCACAATAATAATTAGTCCAACACCGTATTTATCAAAAAATGAGCGTTTCATTGTACATCCATCCTCTCGTCGTTCTTATATATGTAGTATAGCTAAATTTAACAATTCCACACAGCGTCGATAGATTGAAATTGTTCTCGGTCTAGAGACTGAGAGCGGGAAATCGAAGTTGCTACAGAGTTGTTTGACGCAACTTTATTCAATACGAAAAAGCAATCGCAAAATAGCTGACGAGTGCTTATTGATGTTAATCTATTTTGCGATGCAGACTCAACTAGCTCCACGTCTTCTAAAATTAGCTTGTTTTCACTTAGAAAGGCTTCGTAAGCATTAATATAATTATTACTATAAATATTACATTTTCAATATGTTCATAGAAAAACAGTTTTTTCGATAATGTGTAATACTGATTGGGAATTTCTTCACCTATATGATCTTTCAACAATTGCTTAATCGGACGCGACCTTGGTGATAATACCAACGGTCCGAACGCTAAAGCAACCAAAAATAGCACTAAGCTTATGACATACCATCCACCTGTAAATAAATAAGGTCGTAATATGCCCATCCATAATCCCGTAATTAATAGCAACGTTCCACCAATCATAACAATGATATGGATACGATGCCGAATAGAATAAGCATGCTTCAATTCGCTCATTGTATTAGCCTTCGATACGATAAAGGTTAATATAAACCCTGGACCCATACCCAAAATTGCTGAAAATACATGTACAAACACTAGCACACCATATAGCGTCATAATTACACTCCGTTCTACGTTCAACGATAGCACCAAACTTATTATGTAATATTTTTCCAACCAAAAACATTCAATCTAACTATTACTATAATTATAGCTTATATTTCCCACTGTAATATGTACAATATAAGTACTTTTCTTATTGCTACAAATAATTCATGCTTTGACCAATAATATCGAAAAGCAAAAAAGAGAGGCTTTTCAGCCTCTCTTTCTTGTACATTATATTATCTAACCTAATTTTTGTTCTTTTTGTTGTTTTGTCTCGATAAAGAATTTTGGTTCTTAATCTCGTTAACATTGATCTCTTGTGAAAACTCCGTATCTTGTATCTGGCTTTGTGGAGTGCCTTGTGGAATGTTACTTTTTGCAAATTGTTTATTTTTATTGTTAGCCATTTGTAATCACCTCCCTAGACTAGTATGAGCAATTGGCATTTTCATATGCATCATTTTACTCGCCTTTTTTTGGGAGGTAAGGGAATCGTTTCAACAAATATATTGCTGTAATAACTGACCTTGTACTTTAATATATCCAAGCTTAGCTAAATGCTTAATCAATCGTTCAGTCTTATCGACTCCAGCATGAACCAATAATACTTGTAACGGCTGTAGCTCTAGCAACATTTTTTGAACATCAGGCAATCCTTGATGCACTTTATATCGGCAGGAGACAATTTCACATCCCGCTCCAGCAAATAGATGAGCATCTTCACTCAGATGACCTGTAAATACAATCGCATGTTTTGAACTGTTGCTTAACCACTTTCCATAGCTACGTGCTGGCTCAGCAAGCAGCATCCCGTCTGTTGATAAAATAATATGTGGATCACCTCCGAGTAGTCCCCTGCGCTCTGCCTCTCCTGCAATTTGTCGCACTTTACTAAGTGCTTCATCAAGCTTGCTTAATGAGTCACTGCGCAACCACTGGTTCGAAGTCTCACACTGAATCAACCGTTCCCATTCATTAATTAAATTTAACTCCGCTGAAATAGGTAACTTTGGTAGTCGTTCATTTATTTCCACAATAAGATCTAAGCCTCTACCAATTAAAGGAACGGGGAGTAACACATGCCCTCCTCGTTGATGTACAATATCTAGCTTTTCAATTAGCTGTGCCACATGGTAAGACTGATCCTCTGCTGCATCACCATACGCAGCATCTACAATCGCTATATCAATTTGTTGTCCATTCAATAACGATTGACCTGGCATCGTTGACTGTAATAAGGATGACTCTGAGCTATAATCGCCTGAATAAAAAACTAAACTACCTTCAAGCTCAAGTAGCAACCAAACTGCACCAGGTAAATGTCCACTTGGCCCAAAGCAAAGTCGTAGCCCTGGCAAAATCGACACCCAACCATCCGCTTGTAATTCATCATCAATAAAGCGATAGTGTAGTTTTTCCCAATCCGCTACTTCATAAGGCATTTCCTTACCATGCGACTGTACGTAAGAGCACCAAGCACGAGCATACGCTGGCAATTGCCGGTAAGTTTCTTTCGTTAACCAAATATCCCCTTTATACCCATACTGTAATAGTAGAGGTAGAGCCGCCATATGATCTTCATGCGCATGTGAAAGAAATACGGCGTTCAATGAACGTACTTGTTCTGCTACGATTCGCGGATATTCGCCACCATATTCCTTCTTGCCACCACAATCAAGTAATATCGATAGTTCATCGCCCTCTACCAGGTAACAAGACCTTCCGTGCTCACCTGCTCCTCCCCATACATCCACTTTAAGATGTTGTTGCATAAATCTCCTCACTTTCTGTCCGCACCTAGATGATTCATTACAACCAGTACTAAAGTTGTCAAACCGACGGAGACAACTGCCATAGCCATTCCTAATGACACCTCGCCCTGCTCAAACTGACCGAATATATACGTAGCAGTCACCTGCATAGACGGTGGCAGTACCATTAATGAAGCCACTAGCTCACGGGCTGAGATCGTAAAAGTCATCATCCAACCTGCCAAAATACCAGGAACGAGCAAAGGCAATATAACTCTCCGAAAAATGTAAAATGGTTGACCACCAAACACTCTTCCTGCCTGTAATAAACTACTATCAATCTGCCCCGCCGATGCTTTTACATATTGCACGGAGTAAGGTAAAAAGAACACTACATAGGTGAGAACAACCATTGAGTATGTGTTATAAATTGAAATTGGCATCCAAGGTGCATTCCATAATAAAATTAATCCAACTACGATAACAATGCCAGGAACGGTGTTCGGTAGAAGGCTCAACATATCTAGACTACGCTGAGACCAACGCTTTAAGCTTCCCATCTGCAATACTAGAAAAGTACCGATAAGAACAGCAACAGTTGCAGCTATAGCAGCCAGTCCCATACTATTGATTAATGCTTGCCAGCCCTTTGAACCTGGCCGGAGTAGCTCCATATAATGTTCCAGAGATATATTAGTCCAGGCGAGACCATTACCTCTTAACTTTTGCAATGAAGTAACGATAATCGAGAAATAAGGAATCCCAATAGAAAATAGTAATAATAAACCAATATAACCCCAGCCAAAAATCGATCGCCAGCCACGCAAAGGCAACATCCGAGTGCGCATACCTTTCCCGCTTAGCGTTTTATATTGATACTTTTGACTAATAACATTCTGTATATACCAAAATATTAGACAAGCTCCAAGTAAAATGGACGCTAATGACGTAGCTTTACCAAAATCTATTGGCCAGCTTGAAGTAAACCGATGAATCTCACTAGTTAATACGTAATAGCCAATTTGTCGCCCAAATGTCGCAGGTGTTCCAAATTCAGCAATGGTCTTAACAAACACAAGTAAAGCTCCCATAGCATAACTGCCTAACAATAACGGAAATATGACTCGTCGTAACAAATAAAACATATTGCCACCATGAACACTCCCTGCTTCCTCCAACGAGCCTCCTATGCGCATAAGTGAATTGCGCAAAATGAGATACAGGAAAGGAAACAAATGCAGGCTCATAATGGCGACCATCCCGAGCAAGCTAAAAAAGTGGGGAGTTATCCACGCAACAGCGGGAAACAACTGTTCTGCAAAGCCGCGTCGCTGCATGAAGAGTATCCATCCCATTGAGCCGATATAGGGTGGTGTCATGAAAGGAATAATAAGAACTACGTCAAGCCAAGCGTGACGACCAATTGACGTTCTAGCTGACAAAAAAGCCATTGGTAAAGCTAGCAATGTAGAGCCTAGAACGACCCATCCTCCGAGCACAATAGAGTTCCAAAAAATAGAGATAAGACCTGGATCAGACAACACTTTTAACGGAGCGAACGCATCAAATGTGTCATTAGGAAACACGCTGTGCAGTAATACCATTGTTAATGGAACTGCCACTAACAATGTAAGCAATAACAGCCCCACTAGCATTCTCCACGAGGAAGCGGGGAGCCGTAGCCCCCCGCGAAATAAGTTATTCATAACTTATTTGAATAGCTCCAGAAATTGTTCGCTAATTGTTTCGCCTTGTTCGCTCATCCAGTTCCAGTCATAGTTCAATAGCTTAATGTCTTCAATATTCGTTCTATTCTCCGCTTTGATATCAGCTCTTCCTGGCAGTAAATATGCACCAGTAACAAGTGCTTGTGCTTCATCAGATAGAAGGTAATCGATGAACAAACGGGCATTTTCAACATTTGGTGAAGTTTTCATAATCATTGCTGCACGCGGATTAATAACTGTTCCACTTTCAGGATAAACGATATCAACCGGCTCACCTTTTGCTTTCGCACTATAAGCCATGTAGTCTACACCAGCCATTACCGCACTTTTAGCTCCAGTAATAACTGGATCAAGTGCTTCCTTATTAGCACCCGCCATCGCTACGCCATTTGCTTTCAAATCCTCGAATAGGCTCCAATTATTATCCCCCTCATCATTCAGGTATCCAGATATAAAATCAAGGGCAGAACCTGACAATGAAGGATCAGGAATATTAACTAGTCCGTTCCATTTAGAATCTGTCAAATCAGTCCAATCAGTAGGGATCTCTGTAACTAATTTAGTATTGTAAGTTATGCCTAGTGCTGAAGCGCTGTATCCGAACAAATGATAATCGGAATCTACCCAGCCAGACTGCATCTTATCAGCATTTTCTGCGTCCGCATAGCCTTGTACCCAACCATCTGCTTTCATAGACATAGCAGTTGGCCAAGATGCTACGACTACAATATCTGCTATCGGATTGCTTTTCTCCGCTTCCAATCTGCCCAACACTTTACCAGTTGTACCGTCAAATTGTTCAACTGTAATTCCGTATTTCGCTTCAAAGCCTTCTTTAATTTTTGTAGCTAGCCCTTCTGGACCAGCAGTATAAACGACAACTTTTCCAGATGGTGCTGGTGTAGCTCCCTTATTTTCAGATTGTTCAGTGGATTGAGTAACAGGGGGCTTCTCCGTTGCATTTGTACGATTGCTATTCGTGTTGTTATTACTACCACAAGCTGTAAGTACACTACTCAAAATCAATAACATCGCGAGCGACCATTGCCAAGATACCAATCTCATTACATTGTTTTTCATTGCTTTCATCGGTTAATAACCTCCCTAAGTTTGCCTTGCTCTTTTTCCATTGATATTTCATTTATAGATCGATACTTTTCTCCCAGCGTATGAATATGCTGCTCAGCCGCAACTAACTGAATCTTTTGACCAAGGGTCATCCGTTCGTTATGATAAGCTGTCCAGATCGTATCATCTGCCAGCCTCACTGCTACCTCATAGCGATCACCGAAATATGAAACTCGAGTAACAATACCTTCAAATATACGATCACCAGATCTTGCTATCCAACGGACATTTTCAGGTCTCACCATTCGAATATTTGGCTCCACCCAATTGGAACGACCTACAAATTGAGCAACAAATGGATGAGTAGGTGCATGATAGATTTCCTCTGGCTTACCACGCTGAAGAACCTCTCCTTGCTTCATGACGATAATTGTATCTGACATCGACATAGCTTCCGTTTGATCATGCGTAACATAAATGGCAGTCAAACCTAATTTACGCACCATCTGAACAAGCTCTTCGCGCATTTCATCTCGAAGTAAGGCATCAAGTGCACTAAGTGGTTCATCAAACAGAATGAGTCTAGCGCGAGATGCAATCGAACGAGCAAAGGCAACACGTTGTTGTTGACCTCCAGATAACTGATGTGGGTATCTCTTCTCGAACCCTTGCAAACGCACAGCTTCAATAGCTTCTGCCACTTGCTCTGCAACCTCCTTGCGTCGTCCCCGCGCCTTAGGTCCGAATGCAATATTTTCATATACTGTCATATGCGGCCACAGTGCAAAATCCTGAAATACCATTCCTAATTCCCTTTGCTGTGGTGGTAAATTGATACCGTTGGCGGCATCGCAAACGAGCTTACCCCCGATTCGTATCGCTCCACTGTCGGGGCCTTCTAACCCGGCAATCAACCGTAACAGCGTTGTTTTACCACAGCCCGATGGACCGAGTAATGTAGTAAAGGTTCCTGAAGCTATTTTCAAATTGAGCGGATGAAGCGCAGCCGTGCCATCAAATGTTTTGGTTACGCCACTTAATTCCACCTCCATGTCCTTCACTCCCATCTCGTCTTTTCTTGCTTGTCTACAGATTAATCTTTATTCATCAGCTGGATATCTTCGTAGTGTTAAGTGTTTATTAAATAAACTATTAGTATCTTTACATTCTCATAGAGATAATCTATACTCCGAGGTACAAAATCTTCTACTGGAGGCAATCCAACATGAATTTTATTAAATTAGATATTGTTGTATTACTTGATCAACATAAAAAAATAACCGCCGTCGCAGACGCACTGGGCGTCAAGCAACCGACGATTACCTTTCATATGAAAAGTCTAGAGGAGCAATATGGTGTACCACTCTTTGAAACATATGGCGGTAGATATAAACTCACTCGTGCTGGAAATGCATTACTTCATTATGCGCGGAAAATTAGAGCACTGGGACTTGAAGCAGGACGTATAATGGCTGAGCAACGCTCACCTGAGAAGGGAATATTTCATATTGGAGCAAGTTACGTAGCAGGTACCTATTTGCTTCCTATGTGGATTCATCAATTTAGAGAAACATACCCTGAAGTAGAGGTGCGACTTACGATACGCACTGCACCTGTCATTCGCCAAATGTTAGCAGAGCGACAAATTGACATCGGCTTCATATCCGCTCAAAAAGCCAACACCGAAGACGGACTGTATTACGAAGAAATTTGTGATGATAAGCTTGTCGTCGCCTTTTCTGCAGACCATCCACTTGCAAGAAAAGCTGATATCAATCAAGCTGCAACAGGTCGTAATGACCGAACAGAGGATTCAAATAATATAGCTCCCAAGTTCAATATGTCTTCTCTTTCCGATACGTCATCGCTGCAACCTGAAGAGCTTGCAGCTTACCCTTTTCTACTACACGGTTCACAATCTACAACACGTGAAATGACCAATCATTGGGCGCAAACAAACAAAATCACATTAACTAACGGCATGGAGATGGATTCTTTAGAATCCATTAAACGTACGCTTATGCATGGTAACAATATAACTTTTATCTCCCATACCGCTATTCAAGAAGAAGTTGCGTTGGGTAAGCTTGCTTGCAAGGATATTCATAAAGATTTCCCATCCCGCATGATCTTTGTCTGCTATAGTCCTGAGCGTTGGATATCTCCACAAATGAATGCTTTTCTCGAGATTGTTAGAGAGAAAAAGCCGATCTGACAAGTCAGATCGGCTTTCAATACAATATTATTGAGCTTTATTTGCAATTTCTTGTTGTACTAGAGCAATGAACTCAGTAATTGGCATGGAACCAATATCGCCCTCGCCACGTTTACGAATGGCGACAGTGCCCGCTTCTTTTTCATTCTCACCGATAACAAGCATATATGGAGCTTTCTCTAGCTGCGCTTCACGAATCTTGTATCCAAGCTTCTCATTACGAAGATCCTTCTCCACACGAATACCCGCTTCCAGCAATAGATCATTCACTTTCATTGCATACTCATCGTATACAGTAGATACAGGAATGATTTTAGCTTGAACTGGAGATAACCATAGTGGAAGCGCACCTGCAAAGTTTTCAATTAAGTATGCAGTCATACGTTCCATTGTACTAATAATACCACGATGAATAACGACTGGACGATGCTTCTTACCATCGTCACCGATATATTCAAGCTCAAAACGTTCAGGTAGTAAGAAGTCTAATTGTGCAGTAGACAATGTTTCTTCTTTACCAAGTGCAGTTTTGATCTGTACATCAAGTTTAGGACCATAGAAAGCAGCTTCGCCTTCAGCTTCAAAGAATGGAAGCTCAAGTTCTTCAACTACTTCACGAAGCATACGCTGTGACATTTCCCACATCTCATCATTTTGGAAGTACTTCTCAGTATCCTTAGGATCACGATAAGATAGACGGAAACGATATTCTTTAATGCCGAAATCCTCGTAAACTTTACGAATTAAGTTAACAACGCGAGCAAACTCTTCTTTAATTTGATCAGGACGACAGAAGATATGAGCATCATTCAATGTCATTGCACGTACGCGATGAAGACCAGTTAGCGCGCCTGACATCTCATAACGGTGCATTGTACCCATCTCAGCAATACGAACTGGAAGATCGCGATAAGAACGCATATCACTCTTATATACCATCATATGATGCGGACAGTTCATCGGACGAAGGACAAGCTCTTCATTATCCATTTGCATTGGAGGGAACATATCTTCGCTGTAGTGGTCCCAGTGACCAGAAATTTTGTAAAGTTCGACGTTAGCAAGAACTGGAGTGTATACATGCTCATAGCCTAGACGTTCCTCAAGGTCAACGATATAACGCTCCATTGTTCTGCGAACTTTGGAACCGTTAGGCAACCATAGCGGTAGACCTTGACCAACTTCACGAGAGAATGTGAACATTTTCAACTCTTTACCAAGTTTACGGTGGTCACGTTTTTTCGCTTCCTCTAGGAAATGAAGATGCTCATCTAGTTCTGCTTTCTTAGCAAATGCAGTACCGTAAATACGTTGTAGCATTTTGTTCTTAGAATCTCCACGCCAGTAAGCACCTGCTACGCTAAGTAGCTTGAATGCTTTAATACGTCCTGTGCTTGGTAGATGCGGTCCACGACATAGATCGAAGAATTCACCTTGATCATACATTGTAATAACGGAGTCTTCTGGAAGATCGTTAATCAATTCTAATTTCAAATTATCTTGCAGCTCAGTAAATATAGCTAGCGCCTCTGCACGCGAAACTTCACGACGACGAATTGGCAAGTTTTCACCAGCAATGCGAGTCATTTCTTTCTCAATTTTCACGAGATCCTCAGGAGTAAGTGATTGCTCCATATCAAGATCATAATAGAAACCATCCTCAATAACTGGACCAATACCAAGCTTAATATCTGCATCTTTGTAAATGCGTTTGATCGCTTGCGCCATAAGGTGAGCTGTACTATGACGATATACTTCCAGACCATCCGCACTATCAACAGTAACAATTTCAACCGTCGCGTCAGCTTCAATCGGTGCATATACGTCTACGACTTTACCATTTACTTTACCTGCAATTGCATTTTTTTTCAGTCCAGAGCTAATCGATGCTGCAATATCTTCAGTAGTTGTTCCTACCGGATATTCACGTACAGCGCCATCGGGGAAAGTTACATTAATACTCATTACATACGACCTCCAAAAATTTTTATATCCCTCTAGAATCTACTTCTTGTTCATAAAAAGCAACTTAGAAGCTTTACCAATTGAGCGATTATTGCCCTGCTAATATCATCAAGCGAGCATTGAGATGAGGTTCAACTTTCATTGTCATTGTTGTGATTAAGCATTATTAAACACGTTACAAAGCACAAAAAAAGCACACATCCCAAAAAGGGACGAGTGCTTGTCAGCTCGTGGTTCCACCCTACTTCAACTACATCAATTGCAGTCCTCGTAAAAATCTGATAACGGAGATATCCGGTATAACTTACTTCGTTCGTAAGAACGTTCTGCTATACAGCTAAGAAGTGGTACAGCTATGTGCATCATGGAAGGAAATTTCAGCCTAGTTTCCTATCTCTGAGCCTGTGCGGCATAGTTGCTTGTCTTCGTCATTGCTATTGCTTATAAGTAGTAAGAACATCGCGAAATGTTCTTCGTATATTCAACATTATAAATATTTCAATCCTTTTCGTCAAGGTGTGTACAACTTCAGTAGCTATTGGAACGGAATAATCTCTTCTTGATTACTACGACACATGGGGCATGTTGTGCATACTTGAGTACGATCACCGAAAATTGTCTTAACAGTACGAATAACTTGGTAGTCATGATGCTTAGCATGAATCATTATTTTTTGCGGTGAAGCCGATATTAATGAGCTAATTACAATATCTTCAATATTAATCTCAGTCTCCAGCATCTCAGCAACAATCCGATCATTCTCTTGCTTTATTTCTAAAGGTTGCATAGTATCATCACAGAGTATAAAGCTATTTCCATTTTGTTGCACTAAATGTACAATGTCTATCCGGGTCTCCTGCAGCTGTACAAAATATTTCAATAACATCATAAATTCTTCGTACTGCTGATCAAGTATATATTCATCCAGCGCATATTCGATAACTTCTTTCAATTCACGTTTGTAGCTATGCATTCGAAATGCGACATAACCATCGAGATGTAGCTCCGAATTGATCTCTAGATGTTGATTAAGCTCTTCAGCAATTTTATTAGCTCTACGTTGTCGGTCTTCCTCCGTAAATTTCTTTCCAAGCGGCTCCCAAGGGTCATTATTCAAAATATTATAAGCATATTGTTCAACCGTAGCAGGCTTAATATTGTTCTTCTTACAGCGTTGTTGGAGTAATAATTGGATCAGATTTGCCTCAAAGTGCTCAACAATAAAGCGACCTAATAATTTGGATACTAATTGATAAAGCATCGGTCCATGCAGCAATAGCTGAAACTGCGGCATTTGGGCAACAAATGTCAGCTTCTTACTTACCATATCCACCTCCAATTGGATTGGTAATGCGATAACTTGCTGTCGGTCACGCTTCTTCCGTTGGTCAGTATTATGTATATAGGTCAACAGTTGCTCATTAATTTGGTGAATTAGCGGTTGCAAATGCTGCTCTCGATGACTGGGGAAGTAAATCGTTAGTATACTCAATATGATCACTCCTTTCTCCCCTAAAGTATATGGTCAGTGGACACTGTATATACAGGGAAGAGTTTGGCATACATACAATAAATTATATAAACCTTGTACGCATAAAAACAAAAAAAAGCTGTACAGCCAGTAAACTTCACAGTTTACAAGCAATACAGCCCATAGATTTCAATATATTGGTACATGCTTGGTACTCGTAGCCGAAACCCAGCAATGTGTACGGTACGAGTACACGAGCGGTCAATTGTCCGAAGCTTCCAATAAGGTTCAAAAAGCGGACTTTCGCAAGCCGAGAAGATGACGCGTTACTTGAGAAAGGCGGAAGCGCAAGTGTACATGATTACGTACACGCGAACCGTACTTTCCAAGTTCGTTTCATATTCGACGTCGAATAATCTACGTCAGCATATACATCGTTATCAAAAGCAATGTAACAGAACCCAGCAATGTGTACGGTACGAGTACACGAGCGATCAATTGTCCGAAGCTTCCAATCAAGGTTCAAAAAGCGGGCTTTCAGAACCGAGAAGATGACGCGCTACTTGAGAAAGGCGGAAGCGCAAGTGTACGTTATTGGTACACGCGAACCGTACTTTCCAAGTTCGCTTCATATTCGATGTCGAATAAGCTACGTTAGCCTAATCATCGTTATCAAAGTCCGCTTATTGAACTTCCTCCACAGCGGCTGCTAGTGCTTGATCTAGGTCCGCGATCAGATCCTCCACATGCTCAATCCCAACAGAGAATCGCAGCAAGCGATCATCGACGCCAATCGCTTGACGGATTTCCAGTGGGATATCTGCATGAGTTTGCACAGCAGGGTACGTCATTAGCGACTCTACCCCACCTAGACTTTCTGCAAATGCAATCAACTTCACATGTCGTAGTATTGGAGCTACATAACGTGCATCCTTCACTTTGAATGAGAATATCCCGGTATTACCAGACGCTTGCTTATTCTGAATATCATGCCCAGGATGAGTTGCGAGAGCAGGATAGAACACCTCTGATATTGCAGGATGAGTGACCAAATGATTCGCAATGGCTGTCGCATTCGCTTGATGGCGTTCCATCCGCAATGCTAAAGTTTTCATCCCTCTAGCAAGTAAAAATGAATCCTGCGGTCCAAGTACGGCGCCTATGGAATTATGCAGAAAAGCCATCTCCGCTGACAATGCCTCGCCCTTCGTAATAATAAGACCTGCAAGCACATCATTATGACCACCCAAATACTTCGTCGCACTATGAATAACGATATCTGCACCAAGCTCGATCGGTCGTTGATAGTATGGCGTAAGTAATGTATTATCCACAATCGTAAGTAGACCGTTCGCCTTCGCCCACGTCGTTACCTTCTCAATATCAGTCACCATCATTAATGGATTAGTTGGCGTTTCAATTAGTACTGCTTTCGTATTAGATAGTAGGCTGGATTGCAAATCATCTAAGCTGTTCGTATCTACATAGGTTGCAGTTACACCAAAGCGAGACATAACACGCTCCAATAGGCGGTATGTGCCACCATATAGATCAAGAGATACGATAAGATGATCACCTGAACTGAAATAAGCAAAGATTGTTTGAAGGGCAGCCATACCCGAGCTACAAGCAAAAGCCGCATCTCCAGATTCCAATTCTGCTACTGCTTCCTCTAATACGGAACGTGTAGGGCTTTTCGTTCTTGCATAATCAAAGCCAGTGCTTTCACCTAGCGCTGGATGACGAAATGCCGTTGCCTGATAAATGGGAAAGCTTACAGCTCCCGTTACTGTATCTTTTTGTGAACCAATTTGTGCCAAACGACTTTCGATTTTCATGAAATACTCGCCCCTATTCCTCTATATCCCTGCGCCTAATTCATAAGGCGTAAGTTGGTAAACATAATAATTCAACCAATTTGAGTATAATAAATTAGCATGCGCTCTCCACGTAGAGATCGGTGTACGATCTGGGTTATCTCCCGGGAAATAGTTTTTCGGAACCTCTATCTCAAGACCTTTTTCTTTATCGCGATCATATTCGAATTTTAATGAAGCAGGATCATATTCAGAATGACCTGTTACGAAAATCTGCTTGCCTCCCTTAGAAGCAACAATGTATAATCCGGAATCTTCCGATTCTGACCACACTTCAAGATCTTCGATCTTTTCAATATCTTCACGACGAACTTCCGTATGACGTGATTGGGGCACGAAAAACATTTCATCAAATCCACGAAGCAGCGGAACATTGCGCGTACTTAATATATGAGGATACACTCCGAACATTTTCTCATCAAGCTGATATTTAGGAACTCCGTAGTGATAATAAAGGCCAGCTTGTGCTGCCCAACAAATATGGAAAGTAGAAGTAACATGTATTTTACTCCAGTCCATAATTTGCGTTAACTCTTCCCAATAGTTCACTTCTTCAAAAGGTAGATTTTCTACAGGCGCACCAGTGATGATCATCCCATCAAAATATTGATGTTCAATCTCATCAAATGTTTTGTAAAAGCTTGTTAGATGGTCCGATGATGTATTCTTAGATGTATGAGTTTTGGGGTGTAACAACACAGCTTCAACCTGTAGTGGCGTATTACCAATCAAACGCAACAATTGAGTTTCAGTTGTTTCTTTGGTCGGCATCAAATTAAGGATCACAATTCGCAATGGTCGAATATCTTGTTTGTAGGCAATACTTTCATCCATCGTAAAAATATTCTCACTTGTTAAAACTTCCTTGGCCGGTAGAGAATCGGGAATCTTGATTGGCATAACACTCACTCCTTAAACTTTTCATAACTACTTTGATACACTTCTTGCAATGAAAAGTACATCGAAAGCATAATCCTAACTTTTCATAACTACTTTGATACACTTCTTGCAATGAAAAGTACTTCGAAAGCATAATCCTAACTTTTCATAACTAGTTGATATACTTCCTGTAATGAAAAGTACTTCGAAAGCATAATCCTAACTTTTCATGTCAGCTTGATATACTTCTCGTAAATGAAAAGCACACCATTTTTGTCTAAACGGACGCAAAAAAAGACCATTCTGTAATGAGAAAAGGCCTGTATATCGGAACCTCTCTCTCATCTCCCAGAAACTAAAGCTTCCGCAAGAATTAGCACCGTGCATAACTGTCGGTTGCCGGGCTTCATAGGGCTTTTCCCTCCGCCTGCTCTTGATAAGAAAGTAGCATATTCAATTTTTACTATTACCAATACTTTATAGCATTATGAGAGTTACGTCAATAACCTGATATTCAATCATTTTTTATATTTTATAGCAAATTTATATTGTATGATTCGAACACATCAGAGTATACTAGACAAGGATTCATGGACTTTTCGAGTATAAAGCAATTTTATTATTAATGAGGCAAAGGAGTGTGTGGCTTAGATGGACGATGATCGACCAAGTCCCTGGCAATTTCATATTGGGATGCTACCATTACAGCTTGCTAACGATTGTTGCTCTTCTCTATACCCACAGCTGCTTTGCTACTAAATATAGATGATGACATTGTAAGCAACCTCGTAATTTGTGTAGCTCCTCCAGACAGGAAGGAGAACTATTATGAAAATTAGACATGTTAAAAGTGGAAATTTTGATTTAATAAAAAATATTGAGGATACTTTAATACCTCCTAACGAAGGATTCTACTGGATTGATGCAGATGTCGACGATCTTGTCGTCTTGCAGCCATTGTTCGGCATGCATGATCTTGCAGTAGAAGACTGTTTGAATGAAGAAGAGCAACGCCCGAAAATCGAAATTTATGAAAGTCATTATTTTATCGTGATCAATAGCCTTCGTTTCGATGATGAGGAATTTTTCCTGCGTGCCCTTAATATTTTCCTTGGTAAACATTTTATTATTACAGTAACGAAGCAAAAAATTAATGAGTTGCGTACGTTAAAGCCCATCCTTTGGGAGCAAGAAGTAACAAGACCCGATCAATTTCTTTATCACTTGGTCGATTTAGTTATTGACAATTATGCACTTGTTGGTGATCGTATTGAGCTTCGTATCGAGGTACTTGAAGAAGATATATTGATGCATACCAAAAAATCTCATTTGAATGAGATTATCGGCTTACGCAGTGAAATTCTGTGGTTGAAAAAAGTACTTGGTCCACAACGCGAGCTAATCGCTACTTTAATAAAAAAAGAGCTTAAATTAATTGATGACCAACTACAAAAATATTTCAGTGACGTATATGAAAATGCATTGAAAATTGCTGAGTCTTTCGATACGTATCGCGATCTAATGGGTAACTTACGAGAGGCATATCAATCCTCCCTATCTAGCAGAGCCAATGAAATTATGAGAGTATTTACTGCAATTACAACGATTTTCATGCCGCTAACTTTTATTACTGGTATATATGGAATGAACTTCGATTCAATCCCAGGCATTCACTTTAAATACGGCGCTTATGTCATATTAGGTATTATGATTACGCTCGGAATTGGGATGTACTTTATTTTCCGCAAAAAGGAATGGTTGTAACTTCACACTACTACATTTTAGCCAACGACCTCTTTAAGTCTCTGATTGCTTGTCTATCAGCTACTTAAGGAGGTTTTTGTTGTCATAAGTACAGCACCTATGCAATTACTTAAACATATGATTACGACTTTGAAAAAACTCATAAAAGAAACGTACATTTTCAAGTTCATGCCATTGTGATGTTTTCAAGCTTGGCGCATCCATATTATAGATTTTCGCATCAAGAGTACCTAACATAAAGGGGGAATGGCTAGCAATGATAAACTGACAGTTAAAATATCTAGCTAGCTGATTGATTTCTTCACAAAGCTTAATCTGATTAGCAGGAGAAAGTGATGTTTCAGGCTCATCGAGCAAATATAGTGCATCAGGCAATAAATATTGATCGAACATTTGCATGGACGTTTCTCCATTAGAATATTTTTCATTGGCAAATTTCATAATTTCAATTCGTTTGTTCATTTGTGCTGATTGCTTTAATTGCTCTATCTGTTCCTTCGTATATCCTAGTTTAGAATGCTCATACAAATAACCCTCTCTTAAAACAGACTCTTGTTGAATTTTTTTGATCTCATATAATATATCTTCACTTTTCATATAAAGACTATCGTCAGGTATTTTCGGCTGTTTATGAGCATTTACAGTATCAGGTAAGGAAAATGAGCATTCCTCAATAAAAGCGTCGTAATACTTATGATTGGATAAATGCTCACTTCCCTTCATATTTAATTTGTTAGCTATCAAATTAAGTAAGGTTGACTTACCTGATCCGTTGTTTCCATAAATCACAGTTATTTTATCGAATATAAATACTTCACCAGCGTTATTGTTAAACACACGATAGGGGTAAATATTTGGATTACGCTCGATTACGGAAGAAAGCTTGAAGCTGTTCAAATATATCATGTAAGAATCCCCTTTTATTTCAAAAGTTATTTGCGTATTTTTGGCTTGTTCATGAGTAGATACCACTTTGTTTTGATAAGTATATTATCTGTGTAACTCTAAGTAGTGTCCACTTTTTATTCTAGTGCAATTTCACAAAAAAATCGAAAAAAGGGATAGTTACTCAATTATTTTTGCCCATTGAGCTTGTATTCGCTATAATAGAGGATAGCTCCATCGAGTTGAACTATTCGAGAAGGGGGATTGGCGAAAATTGAATATTAGTCAGCTAGAAACCTTACTTACAATTTCGAAAACGATGAGTTTTCGAAAAGCTGGTGAACTTTTGAATTTGACTCAGCCAGCTGTATCGGCACAAATCAAAAGCTTAGAAGAAGAATTCAATACCATTTTGATTGATCGTAATCAACCCGTCACTTTAACTGAACATGGGCAAGTATTTCTTGAACATGCTGAACGAATGCTCTCGATTGTTGATGACTTAAAACAAAGACTTTCAGATCTTAACGATAATCCGCAGGGGCATATTATTTTAGGAACAACAGCATCTATCGCAGTTCAAGTGTTACCTAGAGTACTATCCTATTTTCAAAATCAATACCCACTAATCAAAACAACCATTCATACGATGCCATCTTCCCAAGTTATGACTAGTGTAGATAATGGTAGCGTAGACATTGGTATTACTTACTTGACTGAAAAAAACACAAATATAACTTCCTCAATTCTTTATTATGATACATTTGAATTGATTGTATCCCCTGAAAATCCATTGAGCCAATACGATTTTATTACAATGGATCAGCTGCAGCATGTCCCTTTGATTATGCTTGCACCTGATACTTTAGGTAGACGTTTCGTTGATCAAATATGTAAAGATTGCCGCCTGACTCCTAATATAATAATGGAATTGTCCAGTAGCGAAGAAGTTAAACGAATGGTTGAAATTAATCTCGGCGCTGCAATTGTATCTAAACTAGCAATTGAACAGGAACGTAAGTTAGGTACTATTAAAATAATTAGAGTAGAAGAGCTTGTTGCTACACATCCTGTAGGTGTAGTCTACAAATCAGGACGATATATTAATTCAGCGATGCAGCAATTTTTAAGCGATTTGAAGGGGATGCCCCAGTATCAATTTATGAATGCAGAGTAGATAGGGTAGTTCAATAAACAGCCTTTGATAACGATGAGGATGCTAAAGTAGCTTAGTCGACATCGCATCTGAAGCGAACTTGGAAAGTACGGTTCGCGTGTACGTAATCATGTACACTTGCGCTTCCGCCTTTCTCAAGTAACGCTCCACCTGCTCGGTTCTGAAAGCCCGCTTATTGAACTTTCATTGTAAGAGTAGTTCAATAAACCCTTATAGTAAAAGCTTCCGATGTACTTTTCAACTCAAGGAAGCATTACAAGAAGCATATGAAAAGTTGTAGGTTATGCTTCCGTCGTACTTTTCTTTAACAGAGAAGTTTAACAAAAGCAAATGAAAAGTTGTAGGAGGATTGCAAATGAGTACATTTGATAATAGCAGCCGTGTTAAATTCGATCTTCACACCCATCATAACCGTTGTGGACATGCTGATGGAGTAATTGAGGATTATATTCAATCTGCAATCGCACAAGGCTTTCAAGCTGTTGGTATTTCAGATCATACGCCTTACTTCGCACACGATGATGATCAGCCATTCCCAGGTATTGCGATGGCTAGAAGCGAATTTAACAATTATATTACAGAGGTACAATCGTTAAAACAGAAATACGAAGGTCAAATTGATGTATTACTAGGGATCGAATCTGATTTCTTCCCACAACATACAACTGTGTATGAAACAGCCTTGAATGAAGTACCTTTCGACTATGTCATTGGCTCCGTGCACCAAGTAGCTGGAGTAAGTATCTTTAACAGAAATCGTTGGAAAAATTTAACCGATCAAGAAAAAATCGAGACGAAAGAGCTTTACTATGATCTTATTGCTCAATCTGCTCGCAGTGGACTATTCCAAATTCTTGGTCATATCGATGCCATGAAAGGCTACTATCCACCATTTTCTGATATCCCTGCTTATAATAAAATAGATGAAACATTGCAAGTCATCGCTGATTGTAATGTTGCAATTGAAATTAATACGTCAGGTAGCACCAAAGATGTTGGTGGCTGGTATCCTTCTGATGATATTTTGGCAAGGGCATATCATTATGGTGTGAAGGTAACGTTCGGTTCTGATGCTCATACTCCTAAGCGCATTGGTGATGATTTCGATGAAGTGGCAAACCGCTTAAAAGACATCGGCTATCGTAGCTGGGTTTACTATAAAAATCGTCAAGCTATTGAGGTAGCCTTATAATATTTTTGTAGCTAGCTCATATTGTTATGTTCTATAATATAATTTTTATCAATTACCTTTCTAACTTACAACATTGTTAAGTGGGAGAGGTTTTTTCATGCCCATTATTTTGACTAGATATTTGATTACTCCAGTATTGACCGTCAACCTACTTTGCCATAGGTACTTACTTTTTTTTAGTTTGTATGCTACAATAATTGTTAAGGAAGGTGATACGGATGGACTATTCAGTGATGTGTCCACGGTATGAAAGTGCTGCGGACTTACTAGGAAAAAAGTGGACCGGTAGGATCATTCATGTTTTACTTGGCGGACCTAAACGTTTCAAAGATATAAAGGAACAAATTCCAGAAATGAGCGATAAGATGCTTACCGATCGCATGAAGGAGTTAGAATGTTCTGGTGTCGTTGTTCGCAATGTATATCCTGAAATGCCTGTACGTATTGAATATGAACTGACTGAAAAAGGTCGAGATTTAGAACCTGTCATCTGTGCCATTCAACAATGGGCAGAGAAATGGATAGGCTAAGCAAATAGAGCTGGATTAGAGGAATCAATGATTCCTTTAATCCAGCTCTTGTTTGTATGAACATTTTGAGCTACCGCTCAAAATGGATAGATTAATGGTATTGCGAAGACCATTACAACCCCCAGCAAAATCTGCACCGGTAAACCCACTTTAATATAATCCATAAACTTATACTTACCTACCCCCATGACAAGCGCGTTCGGTGGCGTTGAGAACGGCACAGCAAAGCACATACTAGCTCCGATCGATACTGCTAACATAAATGGAAGAGGATTGACGTCAAGCGCTACAGCCGCCGATAAAGCAATTGGAGCAAACAGCACAGCACACGCCGTATTACTTACAAATAACGTCATCAATGATGTTGCAAAATATACTCCTGCAAGCAATACTAACGGACCATACCCTCCTAGCCCAATAACAAGCTTTTCTGATAATAAGGCTGCTGCACCTGTCTTTTCAATTGCTGTAGACATCGGAATCATTGCGCCAATAAGTACAATACTTTCCCAGTTAACTGTCTTATAAGCTGATTCCATATTAGGCAAACATCCTGTAACAACCATCATTATCGCAGCGATCATCACACATACAACGGCAGGTACAATATTAATAATCATGCCGACAATCATGAGCACCATTATTAGAGCAGCAATAGGTGCCTTATGAATCAATGGTATATTCGCAGCTTCCTGTGCTGGTTGACCAACGACAACAACATCTTCATGCTCTAGAGATAATCGTGCAATATGCTTCCATTCCCCTTGAATTAAAATCGCATCGCCTGATCTTATTTTCTCTTCCTTCAATTCATTCAGCAAATACGTTCCTTTACGCTGTATACCAAGGATGTTAACATTGTAGTTTTCGCGAAAGCCCGAATGCTTCACCAATTGATTAATATGACGCGAATTAGATGGGATAAGTATTTCGGCAATGCCAATTTCGGATGTTGTTAACTGTTCAAGCGCTGCTGCAGAGTCCTTCTCCACAATATCATCACTAATAATTGTCAGCTTCTGATGCTTTGCAAATCGTTCAATCTCTTCGTAATGACCGCTAACATAAATAATATCATTCATATGTAATCTAGTTTCTGGACCGGCCATTTCCTGATTAATCGTTTTGAAAAACGGGTTTTTGTGAGATTGGCGGCGTCTAACCTCATTAATATGTACATGATATAAACTTACCAACGAAAGCTCCTTCAGCGTCTTCTCGAGCATCGGTGAGCCTTCACCCAATTGCATTCGATATAAATTTTGCGCAAGGCTATACTGCTCGGCTAGTTCATCTAATGAACGCTCTTTTTTCTTTTTCGAGCTACCTTTACTTTTTCCTTTTAGGACTACTTTACTGAAAAACATAATAAGTAATGTTCCCGCAACAAGACATATGACACCCGTTGGTGCAAATCCAAAAAAGCTTATCTCTTCGAAACCAGCTTTTGCTAATGTTTCGCTTACAACCATATTCGGCGGGCTACCAATTAAGGTCAGCATTCCACCTAAACTACCTGAAAATGCTAATGGCATAAGTAGTCGTCTTGTACTTACTTGCGCTTGATTAGCCAAACTTACAACAATGGGTAGCATCACTGCAATCGTTCCTGTATTACTAATAAATGCCCCAACAAAGGATGTCGATAGCATAATAGTAATAAGTAGTCTTGTCTCATTCGTACCTGCCAAATTCAATAACTTTCCACTGACGATTTTGGCAAGACCGGTCTGAAAAATCGCTCCTCCAACGACAAATAGGCCAATCATCATAATGACAACAGAGCTTGCAAAGCCAGCCAATGCTTCTCCAGTATCAAGAATATTTAGAATAACTAATAAGCTTAACGCACATATCGCTACGAGGTCTGAACGTATTTTTCCACTGACGAACATGATCGATGCTAATAGCAATATAATTAATGTTAATATCATATCTATATTCAACGTCGTTTCCCCCTCAATCGTACTCTCTTGCTATAGTAACATGTACATATTGCATTAACTGTGATTTTCATTACAGCGGCAGGCTCACTGCGAGGATTAATATTTAGGCTAACTCAATTTTGACGACTGTAGCGATACTTTTGGCGTTACAGTGCATGAGTAACTAAATTAAAGCTACTTATAGCTTTGTTTACCCCTCATATAAACTACAGCGAAGAGAACTAATCGCGATTGGAACAGCGGTACGTACTCACATGATAGTGAGAGGTTTTTGAAACATTACCTTGTCACCACTCCTAAGCATTGACAATAGTAACAATTTTCAGTACTATAATAATAACTTCATATGATAATGATTATCAATGATAATGTAAGCTGGTTATAACAAGCAATACGCTGCTCAACCCAATAAAAAAACGCCAAGATAGAAAACTATCCCGACGTTTTTAATAAAATACATTCTAAGGTTCATATTCGATATCGAATAACCTACGGAGTCAATCATCGTTATTAAAGTCATTGTAACAATACCTAGCAACGTGTACGTTATAAGTACACGAGCGGTCAGTGCCCGAAACTTTAAATGAAGGTTCAAAAAGTGGGCTTTCAGAACCGAGCAGTTGAAACGCTACTTGAGAAAGGCGGAAGCGCAAATGTACGTTATTGGTACATGCGAACCGTACTTTCCAAGTTCGTTTCAAATGCGATGCCGACTACGCTACTTCAGCATACACTTCGTTATCAAAGTCCGCTTTTTGAACTACACACCAAGCCATTTTTTGAATAATAGCTTAGTAGTATCGCGGTTCATCGCAGCAATAGATGTCGTAAGTGGAATCCCTTTCGGGCAAGAGCGAACACAGTTCTGTGAGTTACCACAGCCTTCTATTCCGCCATCTTCCATTAGCGCCTCAAGTCTCTCGTCTTTATTCATCGCACCAGTAGGATGAACGTTGAAGAGACGAACTTGAGAAATCGCAGCCGGTCCAATAAAGCTATTACGATCATTCACATTCGGGCAAGCTTCAAGACATACGCCACAAGTCATACATTTAGATAATTCGTATGCCCATTGACGTTCTGATTCTGCCATACGCGGTCCAGGACCAAGATCATACGTTCCATCAATTGGAATCCATGCTTTAACTTTTTTCAGAGCAGAGAACATTCTTTCACGATTAATAACAAGATCGCGAATAACTGGGAAAGTACGCATTGGCTCAAGTCTTACTGGCTGTTCTAGTTGATCGATTAACGCACTACAAGCTTGACGAGGCTTTCCGTTAATAACCATAGAACAAGCACCACATACTTCTTCTAGACAGTTAGAATCCCAAATGACTGGTGTAGTATTCTTGCCTTCAGCAGTTACTGGGTTACGTTGAATTTCCATTAGAGCACTAATTACATTCATATTAGGACGATAAGGAATCTTGAACGTTTCCGTATATGCTGCTGAGTCTGGTTTATCCTGACGTGAAATAATAAAGGTAACAGTTTTCGTAGCTACTGTAGTTTCAGCCATTATTATTCTCCTTTCTTCTTCCCTGCAGAATAGTCACGGGTACGAGGTTTAATCAAGCTAACGTCAACTTCTTCATAAGATATTTTCGGACCTTCTGGAGTCCAATCTGCAATTGTCGTTTTCAAGAATTCTTCATCATTACGTTCCGTAAATTCAGGCTTGTAATGTGCACCACGCGATTCATTACGTTGCAATGCACCTAATGTCATCGCCTCAGAAAGCTCGAGCATATTCCATAATTGACGAGTAAATGCGACACCAGCATTATTCCAATTCGCAGTATCATTAATGTTGATATTGTTATAACGTTGTTTCAGTTCTTTAATCTTTTGAATAGTTTCTACCAGCTTGTCGTTATAACGAACAACGGTCATATTATTAGTCATCACTTCGCCAAGCTCTTTGTGAAGCACGTATGCATTTTCAGTACCATTCATACCAAGAATACGATCATACTTCGCTTTTTGCTCACGAGTAGCTTTCTCAAACACAGAAGCGGAAATATCTTCTGCTGATTTATTAAGACCTTTAATATATTCAACTGCTTTTGGTCCCGCAACCATACCACCATAAATTGCTGATAATAGCGAGTTAGCACCAAGACGGTTAGCACCATGATAGTTATAGTCACATTCGCCTGCTGCAAATAGACCAGGAATATTCGTCATTTGATTATAATCTACCCACATACCGCCCATTGAATAATGAACTGCTGGGAAAATTTTCATCGGTATTTTACGAGGATCATCGCCCATGAATTTTTCGTAGATTTCAATGATACCACCAAGCTTAACATCAAGTTCCTTAGGATCTTTATGAGATAGATCAAGGTAAACCATGTTTTCGCCGTTAATTCCTAATTTATCATCGACACATACGCTGAAGATTTCACGAGTTGCAATATCACGAGGTACTAAATTACCGTACGCAGGATATTTCTCCTCAAGGAAGTACCAAGGTTTGCCATCTTTATATGTCCAAATACGACCGCCTTCACCACGAGCAGATTCACTCATTAAGCGAAGTTTATCATCACCTGGAATTGCTGTTGGGTGAATTTGAATGAACTCGCCATTCGCATATTTCACACCTTGTTGATATACCGCACTTGCAGCAGTTCCTGTATTAATAACGGAGTTCGTAGTTTTCCCAAAAATAATACCAGGACCACCTGATGCAAGAATAACTGCATCACCGCGCACCGTACTAATTTCCATAGAACGTAAATCTTGAACAGATACACCGCGACATACGCCGTCATCATCAATAACGGAACCAAGGAATTCCCAGTGCTCATATTTCGTAACAAGTCCCGCTGCTTCCCAGCGACGAACTTGCTCATCTAGTGCGTATAACAATTGTTGACCCGTTGTAGCACCTGCAAATGCAGTACGGTGATATTGTGTTCCACCGAAACGACGGAAATCTAGCAAGCCTTCTGATGTACGGCTGAACATTACGCCCATACGGTCCATTAAGTGAATAATACCAGGTGCAGCATCACACATTGCTTTAACTGGTGGTTGATTCGCTAGGAAGTCACCGCCATATACGGTATCATCAAAATGCTCCCAAGGAGAATCGCCTTCACCTTTTGTATTTACAGCGCCGTTAATACCGCCTTGTGCACATACAGAGTGTGAACGTTTTACGGGAACGATTGAGAATAGATCGACATGTGTGCCAGCCTCAGCGGCTTTGATTGTAGCCATTAGACCAGCAAGACCGCCACCAACGACAATAATTTTATTTTTAGCCATTACGATTCGCTCCTTGATCTATACTAAAGAATTGAACGCACTGCCATGTAGGCATCTGCCACTTCTTTGAATTCGTCGCCTCTGAAAGCAACAAGAGATAAGATGAATAACGCAGAGATAATTACAAAAATACCGATACAAATTTTCGAAGAAATACGTTGAGCTCGTTCACCAACTGTAATTCCCCAGCTAATAAGGAATGCCCATAAGCCATTACTGAAATGGAAAGATGCTGCAAGAACACCAATTACGTAAAATGTGAACACAAGTGGACTTGTTGCGATGTGATTCATCGTTGAACCAAGTTCCTCATGTGATATATTCCCTAAGTATACCTGGAAACGTGTATCATACACATGCCAGAATACGAATACGAAGGTAATTACCCCTGTAATACGCTGTGCTGTAAATGCCCAATTTCGTCCGTACTTAAAGCGTCCTAGATTTGAGTTCGATTGATACGCTACGTATAAACCATATATTCCATGGAATAATAGCGGGATATAGATCAATATAAACTCAAGTACAGGCAATAATGGTAAACTATTAATTAAGCCTACCCCTTTTTGAAATCCTTCTGGTCCTCGCTCGAAAGCTTGGAAATTCGTTAAAGCATGCACTACGAAAAATCCACCTAGTGGAATGATACCTAGTAGTGAGTGCAGCTTACGAGAGAAATAACTATTTCCCTTCATCTCTTTGTTTTCTCCTTTCAAACTGTAAGTGCTTACTTATCCAATGAAATCAACCCACATTTTACCCCACCTATATGCGCTAGTCAATCAATCACCCATAGGTATAGCAAATGATGACACATTTTTGCCATAGTTTTATCGTACTCCTTTTTCGCTTATAATGGAATTGCATATTCATTATTAATGCTTATAACAAATTTGCATAAGAGAATAATTTCATCTATAATTTTATAATAGAAGTATTATATTAGGCTCTAAAAAATTGGCGCGAATGCTTCCGAATTACTTTTTAAACAGGAAGCTTACGTATTAGTTATGAAAAGTTGGAGGTATATTATAATGGATGAAGCTTTATATATTTTCAAACGTATCGTGGAACACTCTAGTATGAATAAAGCAGCTCAGTCACTTAATCTATCCCAGCCAGCACTATCACGAAAAATTTCAAAGCTAGAGCATGAAATCGGTGCTCCACTATTCAGGCGGATTGGAAAAAGACTAGAGTTAACACGTATTGGACAACTTACTTTTGAATATGCTATTGAGCAAGAGCGACTGTACCTCAAATATCTAAAAACAGTCGCCGAGTTCAAAGAAACGGGAAGAAGCTCGATTACGATCGGTGCAAGTTTGACGACTTTACAAACGACGTTACCCGATCTCATTGCACTGCTTCGAGAATCTCATCCTGAAATTGATATAAAAGCGATTACTGGAAAAACTCATGAAATCGTTAGTTTTGTGAAGGAACATAAAGTTGATATTGCGGTCATCGCCTCACATCTAGATGATTCCTATGTCCAGTGTACCCCGTTGTTTGATGATCATCTTATTCTAGTCATGCCTCGTTCATTGATGCTTCCAGAAGCAAAACAATTAGATGTGCATGATCTGAATAATATTCCGATGATTTTATTTTCCAAAGGAACATGGTATCGCTTATTGATCGATGAATTGTTTGAAGCGTATCAATTAACGCCTGAAATTAGAATGGAAATCGATTCTTTCGAAGCTATACTACGCTTGCTTCATACGTTCCGAGCAGGTGCACTGTTACCGAAGTCATATTTGCGACCACAATTAATTGCTGATAACGATCTTGATATTTATCCCATTCCACAACTGGAAGGTACTAAGCGTACGACGTCATTAATTCATGCAGATCCTAATACATTGGATGTAGCGGTGAGAAACTGTATTCAAGACATTGCAACCTTTTATCATCGTCAAGCGTAATAAACGTATAAACACATTGGAATATATTGTATACATTGTATTCTGCGTACACGGTATAATGAGTATATAATAATTTAAAGAGGTGAATTATGATCAACCAGATTACCCCGAAAACTTGGAAGCTAGCGAGTATATTAGCAACGATTTCACTTATCGTTTTCATTTTATTACAACTACTTCCGAGCTTGAATGCAACAGCTACTTCAACAACGAGTAGCAAACCTATCTCTAATGATAAAGCGATTGAAATAGCATCAGCATTTGCCGAACAGCGCACAAGCTTTGAGGTCGAGAAGGCAGAAGCCTATCATCAAGGTAATAAAATTTATACCGGTTACATAATGAAAGAAAAACTACAGGCCAAGCATGATGAAAAGTTCGAACAATTAGTGCCGTTCGATCAGTATCAAGTCAACCTTCGATTTGCTTCTGGCCAAGGTGATGGATACGTCATTATGAGTCTATTCACTGGTCAAGTTACTGGTTGGAATTTCTCTATTACGGGAACAGTAGCGAGTGCAGATGCTACATTAGCAGCATTAAAGCAAGAAATTACAAATCGACAGTTTCCATTGAATGATGCTACACATTTCGATCAATATGAAGCAGTTAGTCAATCGGATCGGGCAGCAATTACTGCTCCATCTAGTAACTCAAATGGTTGGCATGTTTCCAATGATGAACAAGTTATCGGGGAAGCTATTCTACAAATTGACACGACTGTATTGGAAACGAGTGAAGGATCTATTGTAAGTAAATACTTGCCTGGCTTCATTATCCCAGACGAATATACAGCATATACGAAAAAACAAGATTTCTTCGCTGCTATATGGACTTTTCTTGTATATATGGGCTTTACATTCATCTTCGGTGTCCTTGCGATCATCTATGCCATTTTATATCGTCGCCATACTTCATTTAAATACGGTATGTGGTTAACGATTATTAGTACGATTATTTCCGCGCTCGTTAACTTTGGATTTTTGAAAAGTCAGCTTGGATTAGAAAGTAATACGATTATGGATGACGGATTCGCTAACATACTTATGATTTTATTCGTTATTATCTCGCTCATCTTTGGCGCCGTTGGAGTATACTTCTCCTTTGTCGCTGGTGATGGACTATGGAAAGCACAAGGCTTCCGTCTCTGGCCGCGCTTCCGTGATCTCGATTATGGTCATTACATTTGGGATATGATGAAAATGTCTTATTTGCTAGCAATTATATTGCTAGGTATTCAAAATGTGATCTATTTATTACTTACGACTGTACTTGGAACTTGGTCGGCAAATGATGCTTCACAATCATTCTTGAACATTGAATATACTTGGTTATATCCTGCAGTAGCTTGGATGGCAGCGATCTCTGAAGAAGTTATCTATCGTTACTTCGGAGTCGGTATCTTCCGTCGTTGGTTCAGAAACACATGGCTAGCTGCGTTAATTCCGTCGCTTGTGTGGGCCGCTGGACATACGATGTACCCACTTTACCCAGCAAGTACGCGAATTTTGGAATTAGTTATTATCGGATTCCTATTCACCTTTATTATGGTCAAATTCGGCTTTATTGCAGCGATGTTCACTCATGCGATTTTCAATACGATATTGATGAGCATGCAGCTTATACTATTTGGAGGGACTATAGATATCGTCTCTTCGATCGTATTCCTTGTTCTACCATTCTTAATTGCTTATGTTATTAAGCTGCTTCATAACAAAAAAAAGGATACTGCAGGACCGCCTAATCGTCCTGAGTATCCTCCCGCAATGCCGTAAGTATAGTAGTTGCTAGCTTTTCACCAATAGAAAGGGGCTTAAAGTCTTCGACTTGAGCCTCTTTTATTTTTTTCAGCGACCCGAAATGCTTCAATAACTGTTTACGCCGCTTCTCGCCAATACCAGGAATCGAATCAAGCTTCGACTCTACCATCGACTTGGCACGTTTTTGAATGTGGAAGCTAATCGCAAAGCGATGTACTTCATCTTGAATGCGCTGCAGCAAATAGAACTCCTGACTATCTCTGCCGAGCGGAATAAGCTCCGCCGAGTCGCCACTCATTAATTCAGCTGTTCTATGCTTATCGTCCTTCACAAGTCCACATACGGGAATAAATAAGCTTAATTCGTCCTGTAGTATCTCAATAGCCGCTGAAATCTGCCCTTTACCACCATCGACTACAATAAGATCTGGCAGCTCTGTACCTTCCTTAAGAGCACGCTCATAACGGCGACGAATAACTTCTCGCATCGTCCCGTAATCATCAGCGCCTTCAATCGTTTTCACATTATATTTGCGATATTCACGACGATCAGGCTTACCATCACGGAAGACAACCATCGCCGATACTGGGTTTGTCCCTTGAATATTCGAGTTATCGAATGCTTCGATTCGATGTAAATTTTCTATTCCTAGTGCATTTCCAAGATTTCGTGAAGCAATGACGCTACGCTCCTCATCTCTTTCAATGAGCTTGAACTTTTCATTCAATACATTTTGCGCATTCTGCACAGCCATTGAGACGATTTCACTCTTCTGTCCACGCTGTGGAATTAATATTTTGACCTTCAACCATTCATGTAGCCAAGACATAATTTCATCGGCATCCATACTGCTGCCATCGACAGGCTGAGGCAATAAAATTTGTCTAGGTAATGCAGGGTTTTCACTATAATACTGCGTCACAAAGCTCATAAAATCATCGTATTCCTCACCATAATAGGGAAATGATGTTCCGTGGCGCTCGATTAATTTACCTTTACGCATATATAAAATTTGTACACTCATCCAGCCTTTATCAACCGCATAGCCGAATATATCTCGATCAAGTGCATCATTCATCGTAATCTTTTGTTTCTCCATAATGGCATCAATAGCTACAATTTGATCACGGTATTCCTTGGCACGCTCGAATTCAAGTTTTTCGGCCGCTTCTCCCATTTTACGTTCTAATTCAATCTTGACAGAATCTTCACCGCCATTAAGGAAACGCGTAATTTCTGCGATCATCTCATCATACTGCTTTTGATCTATTTCAAATTCGCACGGTGCAATACATTGACCGATATGATAATAAAGACATACTTTGTCCGGAAGCTTCTGACATTTGCGCAGCGGATAGAGACGATCAAGTAATTTCTTCGTTTGCTGTGCCGCATATGCGTTAGGATAAGGCCCAAAATATTTCGCTTTATCTTTGTACACCTTACGTGTTACTTCAAGCTTCGGATGTGCTTCATGGGTAATTTTAATATATGGAAAAGTTTTATCGTCCTTTAACAGAACATTATATCTTGGATTATGGAGCTTAATAAGATTACACTCTAAAATTAGAGCTTCCATATTGCTACCCGTTATAATAAATTCGAAATCAGTAATTTCACTAACTAATTTTTGTGTTTTCCCATTATGACTGCCATTGAAATATGATCGTACGCGATTTTTCAATATTTTCGCTTTACCAACGTAAATAATGACATCCTCATTATTTTTCATAAGATAGCAACCAGGCAAATCAGGAAGTAATGCTAACTTATTGCGTAGATGTTCTTTCACGATAGCTTCATCATAAGGATTCGATGACTGCGACATTACATTACCTCCTAAAACTTTTCATGTACTACGTGATTATGCTTCGTGTACATGAAAAGTTACTTCGTAAGCATTATCTAACTTTTCATGATACAAACATAAGAAACTACTTCGTGAATGAAAAGTAGCATCGAAAGCATAAACTTAACTTTTCATGTACTACTTGATTATGCTTCGTGTACATGAAAAGTTACTTCGTAAGCATTATCTAACTTTTCATGTACTACTATTATTGTAGCATATTTGTTCGCATTCATTCTTTTTGATTGAATCGGATATTCACTTTACAATTTAGCGAAATATTGGTTATACTATGTACAGTAATAGGTATGTCAAGGAGGACTGCACGATGGAAAATGTAAGCGATCCACGTCAGCATATTAACGAAGAACCACGTGACGATCTTAAAGACGTTCTTGTTGGCTTCGGCGGCATGCTTGGCTTTATGGTCGTTGTGTTCGCAGCTGCAGTTATTGTGAAATTTTTCATTTCATAATAAGCAGACAGAATGCAACAAAAGACCGAGTGACTCTTATCTTTGAATAAGAGTCACTCGGTCTTTTCTGTTCTATTGTCACAATGAATTTAACTTATATCTTGTTTATTCGGTAGAGTGCCGCTACGCTCTTCGAAGTTATCTACTTTTTTAGTAGCAAGTGGATATCTCGTTCGTTCTGTACGATCAATTTGTACGATTTGACCTTCATGAACCGTTACTAGTACTTGCCCGAATTGTAATCCTTTAATTTGCTCCGCAATACGTGCCTGCCACACTGAATCAACCTCTAAAGGCTTCGCCATCACAATTCCTCCTAAAACTTTTCATATGCTGCTTGGATTACATCTCTACTCAATGCTTTCCCGCTTCGACTGAAGCCCTTCTTTCCACTCTACAATCGCCTTCACGATTAATGTGAAAATCGCTAATAACATTAACAACGATGCAATGGCAAATGCCGCTGAAAATTGATACTCATTGTAGAGAATTTCAACATGTAGTGGTAATGTATTCGTTCTGCCACGAATATGGCCTGATACGACAGATACAGCACCAAACTCGCCCATTGCCCTCGCATTACAAAGAATAATTCCGTATAACAGCCCCCACTTTATATTTGGTAATGTTACATACCAAAATACTTTGAAACCTTTCGCACCAAGACTAATCGCTGCTTCCTCTTCACTAATTCCTTGTTGCTGCATCAGTGGAATAATCTCTCTCGCTACAAATGGTGCAGTTATGAAAAGCGTAGCAATAATAATGCCTGGAACTGCGAATATAACTTTAATATCATGCGCTGCTAACCATGGTCCAAAATATCCTTGTGCTCCAAACATAAGAACGAACACAAGTCCCGCAATAACAGGAGATACAGCAAATGGCAGATCGATTAGCGTTAATAATATTTGCTTACCACGAAATTTAAACTTAGAAATTGCCCAAGCGACGAGTACACCAAAAACTGTATTAAGCGGTACAGCTATTAATGCAGTTATTAACGTTAACTTCAATGCTGCAAATGCGTCCGAATGGGTTATCGCATCAATATAGACTGCAAATCCCTTTTGTAGCGACTCTACGATAACGAGTGCAAGCGGCAAGACGATCATAATAACGATGAACAATACCGCTATGCTTATCAAGCTCCAACGTACCCAGGTCGCTTCATTGATATGCTTCTCTCGCACAATTTTGTGGGAGGAGCTGTGGTATTGTACTACTCCAGCCATCTGATTCCCCTCCTTTATAGGATAGGATGTTCAACTTAAGAATTTGATGTCATTCTACGGTTCATTCTCCACTGCAATAGATTAATGGCGAATAGTAATATGAATGAGACGATTAGCATCACAGCTGCGATCGCAGTTGCTCCGGCGTAATCATATTGCTCTAGCTTTGTCATAATGAGCAGCGGAGAAATTTCTGTTTTTAAGGGCATATTGCCACTGATAAATACGACGGAGCCATATTCACCGATTCCTCTGGCGAATGCTAAGGTGAAACCAGTTAGCAGTGCTGGAAATAACGTTGGCAATATAATTCTGAAAAAGGTGCGGAAGCGGTATGCACCAAGCATCACCGCTGCCTCCTCCATATCTTTCTCCAAATCTTCAATAACTGGCTGTACCGTTCGCACGACAAATGGGATTCCGATAAATGTTAATGCCACAATGATACCTAGTGGGGCATAAGCAACTTTAATACCTAACGGCTCTAAAAATGATCCAATCCAGCCATTCTTTGCATATATCGCCGTTAAGGCAATCCCTGCCACTGCTGTTGGTAATGCAAATGGAATATCAACAAGCGCATCGATAATCTTCTTACCTGGAAATTGGTATCTCACTAATACCCAAGCGACGATTAATCCAAAGAAGGTATTGATCAACGCTGCACATAACGCTGTAATAAAGCTAACCCGATAAGAAGCCAGCACGCGAGCATTCGTCACCGCCGCCCAAAACTGCTCAAAGGTAAGCTCGAACGACTTTAAGAAAATAATAGCTAGCGGAATAAATACAATAATGCTCAAGTAGAACATTGAAATCCCAAGTGTTAGTCTAAAGCCTGGAATGATCGATCTAGATGATGAGCGTTTACGCTTAAACTTTACGAATGACATAGGTGCTCATACTCCTTTATAAATCAGATTCACTTTACATATTAGCTACCAGGAGTATAGATTTGATCGAACACTCCATCATCCGCAAAATGCTTCGTTTGCGCTTCTTTCCAGCCACCAAAGTCCTTATCAATTTCTAGTAACTCTAATTCAGGGAATTGATCTTTGAACTGCGCCGCAACTTCTGGATCTGTTGGTCGGTAATAGTTATCTCCTGCAATCTTTTGTCCTTCTGGAGTGTACAAGTATTGCAAGTAAGCTTCTGCAACTTCGCGTGTACCACGTTTGTCGACTACTTTATCAACAATGGCAACCGGTGGTTCTGCCAAAATACTTAATGATGGATATACGATATCGAATTGATCAGGACCTAATTCATTTATCGATAAATATGCTTCATTTTCCCATGCCAGCAGAATATCACCTATTTCACGCTCTACAAAAGTTGTCGTTGACCCACGAGCTCCTGTATCTAATACCGGCACATGCTTGAACAGCTCTTTTACAAATTGAAAGGCTGCGTCCTCGCTATTGTTATTTTGTTTAAGCGCATAACCCCAAGCGGCTAAATAGTTCCAACGTGCTCCACCTGAAGTTTTCGGATTCGGTGTAATAACTTCTACATCATCCTTGATTAGATCATTCCAATCTAATATATTTTTCGGATTTCCTTTGCGAACTAGAAACACGATTGTTGATGTGTAAGGTGCACTGTTACGGTCAAATTGAGTTTGCCAATCACTTTCAATTAGTTCTGCATCAACAATTGCATCGATATCATAACCAAGTGCTAGTGTAACGACATCAGCTTCAAGACCGTCCACAACTGCTCGACCTTGTTTTCCAGAACCACCGTGTGATTGCTCAATGGTTACTTCTTGATTAGCCGTTTCTAGCCAATACTTCGCGAAAGCTTCATTGAAGTCTACATATAGCTCACGAGTTGGATCATACGATACGTTTAATAATTGTATTGACCCTGAATTTGTAGCTGTACCGCAAGCTCCAAGCACCCCAATTAGTAACGCCAAAACAATAATTTTTGATAAATGAGTAATTGACTTCATCTTCATAACAAATCCCTCCATAATTTAGGGATAGGTAATGTTCATTCCGGTTGTTCCGGTCACTATTTATTATTCCTATCTGTTTAGTTGGTTATTGATTGGATGTTAACAGTAATTACCACTCTCTGTCAACATATTTTTATTAAAGCTATTAGAGAATCTTATAAAGCATATGTAATGTGATTCATCCGTATTAATTTTAGCTTATTGCCATTCTAGATTGTATGCTATTACTTGCACTCCTAATAAAATCCTCTCTTAACTTCAGGCTCGTTTCCCTCAAAAAAAGGAGCAGCTCCATCGTCATTTTCATGACTTTGGGCTACTCCTTATACTCATTTACAAAAATATATAAACTGCGTCTAATACTTTCGCTTGGAAATTTCTTCAAGCGGCATCGTCTCCGTAAAAACATTTTCCGGAGGAATAATTCGCTTTGGTAATGTTCTACCTGCCATTATTTCATTGGCAGCCTGGATAATCATTGGACCTAGCAAAGGATTACATTCCACAATAAGATTAATTTTCCCTTCACTCATTGCTTCAAGTGCCTTTTGCGTACCGTCTACTGATATAATGACGATATCGACTCCTGGAACTAGTCCTGCTTCTTCGATTGCTTGAATCGCGCCAAGTGCCATATCATCATTATGAGCATACAACACATCTGGTAGCTGTTCACCTTCTAGAAATTTCCTCATAACTCGCTTGCCTTTCTCTATCGTAAAATCCGCGGACTCACTAACAGCAAGGATTAGATTCGACTGATCTTTAATCATCTCTCGAAATCCTTCCCCTCGTTCAATAGAAGGCGTAGAGCCGATTGTTCCTGCTAGCTCAGCAATATAAATCGATTCGTTTCTATTCCGCATTTTATCGAGCAAATACTTTCCTGCTTTGACACCTTCATCATAAAAGTCCGAGCCGATAAAAGTAACAATCAACGAGGAATCTTCTACATCTACTGCCCGATCGATCAATATTACCGGAATACCTGCTGCATGAACTTCTAGCAGAATAGGCTCCCAGCCCGTTTCCACAACAGGGGCAAATGCGATAATATCTACTTGTTGCTCGATAAATGAACGAATAGCCTCGAATTGTTTCTCTTGTGATTGCTCCGCATTTTTCAATATAAGCTCAATTCCCATTTCACTTGCTGCTGCCTCAATAGACTCTGTATTAGCTAGTCTCCATTTACTTTCAGATCCTAGCTGTGAAAAGCCTAATACAATTGGCTTTTCTACTTCAACTTCTTCCAGCTCATTGATCACGATTGGTATGTTATTAGATTCATTATTCACTGTTGATTGACTTGCTTGACATCCACTCAGTAGAAGAAATAACACCAAACTATATATTAAATTCCGATGCCACCAAAGCTTCATGCTACAGCACGCCTTCCGCCTACATATTGTAGCTACGTCTTACTGATGTATTACATTCACAAGATGGCGATAGCTAATACATTAATGATAACATGGTAAAATAAGGTTGCCAATGATATTACTTTCTCGCTAGTAATGAATATCCCGATTGCCGTTTCTTCTGATTACCCAGTATCCTTTGTAAAATAATAAATACAAATAATAAAAGTCCAATAACTATTTTTGTCCACCACGAACTTAATGTCCCTTCAAAGCTAATGATCGTTTGAATGACACCTTGGATCATGACTCCAAAGAAAGTACCTGCAATATATCCGACGCCACCTGTCAATAAAGTACCTCCAATAACAACCGCTGCAATCGTATCTAATTCTGCGCCAATTCCATGTGAGCCATAGCCTGAAAGCATATAGAATGTAAACACAACACCTGCTAATGAAGAGCAAAGCCCGCTCAATGCATAAGTCATTACTTTCGTGCGCGCTACAGGAAGCCCCATAAGTAGAGCAGATTGCTCACTTCCTCCGATAGCATATATATTGCGACCTAGTCTTGTGTAATGAGCAATAAATATACCTACGATAACGATAACTATTGCTATAATTACACTTATTGAAATAAAGTATCCACCAGGTAAATATACTTTTGTTTGCGCAATACTAACATATAGTGGGTGATCAATTGTAATTGTATTTGTCCCAATGACGTAGCATAGGCCTCTCGCCAAAAACATACCTGCGAGTGTAACGATAAATGGCTGTAGCTTATAATAATGAATCAATGCTCCCATAATTAGCCCGAGTGTCGATCCGATCAATAGCACTAACGGAATAACTAACATCGGCGACCAGCCATATTGCTGGATTAGAGTAGCTGATACCATTGTCGTAAGAGCTATAACAGAACCTACTGAAAGATCAATCCCACCAGATACTATGACGAAGGTCATTCCAACCGCTGCGATTAATAGATAGGCATTATCAATTAATAAATTCAATATGACTTGAATAGAAAAAAATCCAGTATAACGAAACGAGCCCGCGGCAAACATTAAGCCGAATAAGCAAATTGTTATAATAATCGGAATATATTTGCGATTAAAGATAAGGCATCACCTCTTTATCAACAGAAGTACGTGTTTTTCTACGTTTAACGAAAGATTTTCGGAATGTTTCTGACTGAATCAAGCACACGGCAAGTACAACACAAGCTTTAACTACAAGCGTAATCTCTGGCGGAACACCAGTCATATAAATCGTTGTTGTTAATGTTTGGATAATAAGTGCGCCGATAATCGTTCCCATTAAGAAAAACCTTCCACCATTAAGAGATGTTCCACCAATAACAACTGCAAGAATAGCATCAAGTTCGAACCAAAGCCCTGCATTATTTCCATCTGCACTTGCTACATTAGAGCTAAGTAATAATCCCGCAATCCCTGCACATAAGCCACAAAATATATATACAGCGAAAATGATCATACTAGATTTAATACCAGAAAGTCTGCTTCCCTCTGGGTTATTACCAACTGATTCAATAAATAGTCCTAGCGCAGTTTTACGAGTTAACAATGCGGCCACGAATAACACAATGACTACAACAAAAATCGAAAACGGTAATGACAAAAGCGACCCTGACCCAATAAATTGATATTTGGGACTTACGACTGTAATAATTTGTCCACCTGTTATTAATTGCGCAATACCTCTACCTGCAACCATTAATATTAACGTTGCAATAATCGGTTGTATCCCAGCTCCGGTAACTAGAAATCCATTCCACATGCCAAGTACAATAGATAATATTAATGCTGTTCCGATCGCAATCAGCACTAATGAAAATGCATTTTGATTCGTTCCATTGCTGATCGTTAGACATGCCATCGCACCAGAAATTGCTACAACTGAGCCAACTGACAAATCAATCCCTTTCGTAGCGATTACGAGCGTCATACCAATAGATACTAACATTAATGGTGCCCCAAAATTCAAAATATCAATGAGGCTACCATACAGCTGACCATTTCTCATTTCAAGTGAAAAGAAATCTGGAGAATATATAAAATTGAAGAGCAATAATAGACCTAGTAAGGCAAGAGGGTAGAATAAGTGATGCTTCATTATTCCTTTCATTGCTCACCACCTCCCGCTATTGCCTTCATAATACTTTGCTGATTCAATTCTGTATCTGTCATCTCTTTAACGATATGTCGATCACGCAATACTGCGATACGATCACTAACTCGAATGACCTCGTCTAATTCTGAAGAAACAAACAATACAGACATACCTTCATCTGATAATGATAATACGAGTTTTTGAATCTCTGCTTTCGCCCCAATATCAATTCCTCTTGTTGGTTCATCTAATATAAGTAACTTAGGTTGAGTTAATAACCAGCGTCCTAATAATACTTTTTGTTGATTTCCACCACTTAAATTTTTAATCAATTGCTCCGGAATTGGCGGGTTAATATTCAGCATTGTAATATATTCATCTGCTATCGCGTTCTGTCTTTTTCTCGGTATTCTGTTGAACCAGCCTTTATTCGCTTGTAATGCTAATATTATATTTTCTCTAATTGTAAGATCTTCAATGATTCCCTCCGTTTTTCTATTCTCCGAACAAAATGCGATTGAATTTTCTAATGCTTGGCGTGGCGAATGAATACTTTTCTTTCCTTCATAATGCAATGTCCCATGATCTGGACGATCCGCTCCAAAAAACAGTCTAGCTACTTCCGTTCTGCCTGACCCTAGTAAACCAGCTAGTCCTACAACCTCACCATATCCGATGTTCAAATTAAACGGTTCAATCACACCCGTGCGCCCAAGTTCCTTTGCCTCAGCAAACCAGTGTTCATGCTTCTTCTGTGCACGTGACTTCGGCATTTCCTCAAAGGCTTGCAGCGTCTTCCCGATCATTTTCGATACTAGCTCGAATTGCGGTAGCTCCGTTGTCAAATATTCACCGACAAGCTGACCGTTCCGTAAAATGGTAATCCGATTAGATACCTCATACACTTGATCCAGAAAGTGTGTGACAAATAAGATTGCTAGTCCTTCTTCTTTCAGCTTCATCATAATATTGAACAATTGCTTCACTTCATTCCGATCAAGACTAGAAGTAGGCTCATCCAAAATTAACACTTTAGCAGAAATATTGAGTGCTCTCGCAATGGATACTAATTGCTGGATTGCTACTGAATAATTATGCAACGGCAATGTCACATCAATATCTAGATGCAGCCTTTCCTGCAGCAATTTTCCCGCCTGCTCATTCATCTCTTTCCATAAGATACGACCGAATTTCCGCGGCTCTCGTCCTATAAATATATTTTCAGCAACCGTTAAATTAGGACATAAATTCACTTCCTGATACACGGTACTAATTCCAACCTCTTGCGACTCTAGTGGACTATGAACGGCAATAGGGCGACCCTCTAGCTCAATCGCCCCTTCGTCTATCATATAAACGCCTGTCAGCACTTTAATTAATGTAGATTTCCCTGCTCCGTTCTCACCCATTAAAGCGTGAATCTCCCCTGCAAATAACTGCAGATTCACATTATCTAGAGCTTTCACCCCAGGAAATCCTTTGTAAATTCCCGTCATCGTTAATATCGACTGGTTTTCGCCCATGACTTCGCTCTCCTTCAAGAAAAAGCCGCTCCTTTAGATGGGTTTCAATCCGACCGCACGTGATCATGATGCGCAAGCTCTGAAGTAGATTCGGCATCGAATATGACGTGTGATCATTTTGAACTTGATTGGAACATCATCTTAAGGAGTAGCTTGAATTCTTAAGATTCTCTACTATCCTAGTACTGACGAGTTGGTAGAGCTTCTTTCGCCTGTTCTGAAGTAAATGTTGTTTCTTCCGTTACAATACGAGCAGCAATTTCTTCACCAGCTAAAACTTTATTAACAGCGTCCATAAGTTGTGGTCCAAGTAATGGATTACACTCAACGATATAGTTGATTTTCCCTTCGCTTGCAGCTTGCATACCATCTTTAACTGCATCAACAGAAATGATAATAATATCTTTACCCGGTACCAAGCCGGCAGCTTCGATCGCTTGGATCGCACCTAGTGCCATATCATCATTATGTGCGTACAGTACATCAATTTTTTTATGCGCTTTCAAGAAAGCCTGCATAACTTCTTTACCTTTAGCACGAGTGAAATCTCCCGTTTGTGAGGCAATAACTTTTAATTTAGAATTAGCACTAATAACATCTGCAAAGCCAGCCATACGATCATTCGCAGCGGAAGATCCTGTCGTTCCTTGAAGTTCTACAATGTTAATATCTTCTGAAGAGTCTTTGTATTGCTCAAGCAACCATTCTCCAGCCTTGCGACCCTCTAATACAAAGTCCGAACCGATAAATGTTTTGTATAATGACGTGTCCTTGGAATCTATTGCACGGTCCGTTAAAATAACTGGAATTCCCGCTTCTTTTGCTTCTTTCAATACAGTGTCCCAGCCGGATTCAACAACTGGAGAGAATGCGATAACATCTACTTTTTGTTGAATGTATGAGCGAATCGCTTTAATTTGATTTTCTTGTTTTTGTTGAGCATCAGAGAATTTCAATTCAAATCCTACTTCTGCAGCAGAATCTTGAATAGACTTCGTATTCGCTGAACGCCAACCACTTTCCGCACCAACTTGAGCAAAGCCAAGTACGACTTTATCTCCTGATGATTTCCCACCATTGTTACTACATGCTGTAACAAATACCAAGACTAGTACTAAAAGAAGTGCAAAACTCAACTTAATTGATTTTTTCATTATCTAAAACCCTCCCCTTTATCACCATTTACTGGTGTACGCTCAGTATATAGGGGGCACAAGCTGAAGATATACGGAGTTCTTTAAGCATTTCATTCAATTTTTTGTCTGTTTTAGCTGTATTCTCTTATATTCATAGAATTTCTTATTATTTTATTGTTAATTTTGGTTACGTTTACATTTATCATCTTCTGTACTGTTTTTTTGCTATACTATGTAGAGTTAGTACTTTTTACCATCTCACATTGCAAATAGAGAGGGACTGGTTTTATTGCTCACTTTGCTTAGATTGATTACATCCAGCTTGAAAGCAAAGCTATTAACGCTTTTTATCATTTTAACTTCTGTCCCCTTAATTACTGTAGGCTTGATCTCCTATCAAAAATCATTTGATACGATTTCTGATCATAATAAAGCGTCCACTATGCTTGTAGCAGAACAACTCGCTCGCGATATCGATGTCTTATTTCAAGATACAGGTAAGCTGCTAGAGCTAGAAAACAATCCCCATGTGCTTAAATTTTTATTTGCACCGAATGAGACGTATGAAAATGCTAAGGAAATACTAGAAACCTTTGAGCTATACCGTGAAATTTATAAATACGGGGATGTTCGAAATATTACGATGATCAATCTTTATGGTAAAGGTATTAGTGAGCGAAAGGGACTGTTTCAGCTTGATTACAATCCATTACGAAACTCACATTTAGATATATTAATGAAAGATCCTGAAATGATATTAATTATTCCTCCAATAGAAGCTTCACCATTAGATCGACTAGATGGGTTCAAATACGCTAATTCTGATACCGTTTCTATTATGGCAACAGTCAAACAAAAGGTAACCCGAGAAGTGATCGGGTTTATCGTAATCGATATGAATGATTCGGTCATTAAAAAGTTTATAAGTAATGTCACCATTGGAGATTCTGGTTTTTTCTATGTTACCGATCCAAAAGGCAACCCAATTTTCACAGCTCCTGACATAAATAATCGATCAACTTCAATTCAACCTACGGAATGGATTAACAATGTTCTTCCTGTCGAGCAAGGTAGTTTAGTTCATAATACAAAAGGTATACCGATTTTTGTTGTCTTTACAACATCGCCAACGACCGGTTGGAAAATTATCGGTACTGTCCCTCTGCAAGAAATTGTCGAGGATGCAAATGAAATTCGACAGCTTATTATTGTAAGCGTCCTGTTAAGTATTATATTTGCGATTACACTTTATTTCTTCATCACTGCTAGATTAACTCGGCCTATCCAAATATTGAAGAAAAAAATGCGGCAAGCAGCTAATGGAGATCTAGAAGCTAAAGTAAAGTCCACTGGTCGCGATGAAATAACCGATCTAGGACATAGCTTTAATCTAATGCTTGAAAAAATCAAAAATCTGCTTCATCAAAATTTACAAGAAAAAGAAATGATTCAAAAAGCCGAGCTGAGAACACTTCAAGCACAAATTAACCCTCATTTCTTATATAACACACTAGATTCGGTTATTTGGATGGCGGAAGCCGGAAAAAAAGATCAAGTCATTAAGCTCGTACAAGCCTTTTCCCAGTTTTTTCGAATAAGCTTGAATAAAGGAAGAGATTGGATCTCTATCAAGTCAGAAATTGATCATGTCCATAACTATCTCGTCATTCAACAAATGCGCTATAGTGACATACTAGATTACGTGATTGAGATTGACCCAGCAGTTTTACCACATGCCACATTAAAAATGACATTGCAGCCTTTAGTTGAAAATGCAATCTATCATGGCATCAAAAACAAGCGCGGTAAAGGATTCATTCGTATTAGCGGTCATATTGTAGATCATGATATTTTACTAATTGTCGAGGACAATGGAATTGGCATGAGCGCCGAGCGGCTAGCAGCTGTACTTGCCGAGCTAAGAGAACCCAATGTAAGTGAACAAGAGTCCACAGAGCAGATCCGTGGCTTCGGGTTATATAATGTCAATCAACGCATTAGACTTTATTTCGGGGAACGATATGGGATCGAGATTGAGAGCGGGGATGGTATCGGCACCAGACTCATCGTACGTATCCCATCATAGCCACTTATGCCGCCTTACTGTTCGATTAATCTCTTAGGAGTGAATATATGAAGAAGGTTATGTTTGTTGATGATGAGATTTTAATTCGTGAACATATACGAGATTATGTGGACTGGGACAAGGAAGGTTTTATTTATTGTGGTGATGCTTCTGATGGTGAAATGGCATTGCCACTCATTGAAAAGTGGAAGCCTGATATTTTGATAACGGATATTAGGATGCCTTTTATGGATGGTATTCAATTAAGTAAAATTGTAAAGCAAAGACTTCCTAATACGAAGATTGTTATTCTCAGTGGGCATGATGAATTCGACTATGCGAGAACTGCTATAAGAATAGGGGTAGAGGAATATTTGCTTAAGCCAATTGGTCCTAGCGAGCTTATTCTGCTATTGCAAAATGTTAGCCGTAAAATCGATAAAGAGCGTCAACATAAAAACAATATTCCTTATACAAAGGATAAGCTAATGAGCGATCTATGTGGTGGTCTCATTCCGATTGCAGATGCAGCAGAAGCTGCCAACGTACTATCGATTTCGCTGTTCGCAAGATATTATGCTGTCATCGTCTGGGATGTTCGTTACTTAGAACCTCCAGTTAACCTTGATACAGCAACTATTTTCAAAACAGATGATGTTATGGAAGCGATCAAAGCCTCTTACAGCAACTGTTGGTCATTCAAAAGAAGTAAATCTGAATATGTCTGGATTCTTTATCATGATAGTGAAACTGAGTTACAAAAAATTGTTGTACAAATAAGAGAAAAAATCTTCACTCAACTTAGCTCCTTACTCTCACCTACAGTACTACTAGGTATTGGAACTGTGCAGAATCGCCTGCAAGCAATTCATACTTCCTTCCTAGAAGCTGAAGAAGATCGTAACTTAAAGAGATACTCACAAAGCAACAAACATGCATTGTGGAACGCCGCTGATGAAGCAACTAACAAAATGATTCTACTTGATCGCGCAAGTTTTCACATTTTCCTTAAAATCGGACGATCTGCAGAGCTTCATACGTTTCTGCAGAGCTTTACTTCGGCACTTCAACGATTAGATTGGAACGCTTCATTGTATGGCTATTATTTAATTAATAACTTAACACTAGAAGCTTTGCGGTGGTCCAAGGAAACATTTCGCTCTGCAGCTGCTGAGGTGACAGAAATGCTCATTCACACTATGCAACAAAAAATAAAGGCAATTGAAAATAGGCAGCACTGTGAGGATTATCTTGTTATGGTAATCGAACAGATATGGAAATGGCGATCTGAATCTGCCGATCGCTACGGAGACCTCATCCATAAAGTGAAGATGTATATACAACAAAATTATAGTAATGATCTAATCTCACTACAGGATGCCGCCGAACATGTAAGTATCAGCCCAAGCCATCTCAGTAAAATTTTCAGTCAAGAATCAGGAAGTACATTTATTGAACATTTAACGTCAACTCGAATTATGAAAGCAAAGGAATTACTGCATACGACAGCTGATAAAAGCTATGAAATCTCATTCAAGGTTGGCTATAATGATCCTCACTATTTCTCTAATTTGTTCAAGAAGATGACCGGCATGACTCCTAGAGATTTCCGCCGTCAAAGTCATAGTACATCTACTGTAGAGTCAGGTGAATCGCATGATTAAATCCAATTATTTTGCATCGAAAAAATGGGGTAGATTGACTATAATGTTAACTGCGTTTGTCATTATTTCTACCTGTGTTGTACTTATAAGCTTGAATAGATCAATACCAAGTCAAGTGAAGCCTCCTTCGGCTAACGCGATAACCGAGCAACCTAATAATCAATACACATTTGGAATCATATATCCAATGTCACATCCGTTCTATGAAATGATTACACAAAATGCCCAGAAAACAGCTAATTCACTTGGTAGTAATCTAATCGTCAAGGCACCAGATGAAACTAATTTAGAGCAACAAATACGAATGATGGAAACGATGATTAAGCAAGAGGTTGACGCGATAGCGATCGCACCTATTGATGCCGAAGCGTTAGCTCCAACAATAAAGAAAGCGATCTCCAAAGGTATCTCCATTGTGTGCTTCGAATCAGACTGTCCGGATACTGGGCGTGCTACCTATATTGGAAGCAATAACGAACAAGCTGGTATTGAGCTAGGGCGTGTCATTACCGAAAGACTGAACGGCAAAGGAATGATTCTCGTACAAATCGGCATGAGCAGCATGTCGAGCGTAGAGCAGCGTCTATCCGCAATGACTACTTATCTTGAACAGCATTCTGAAATCCAAATTTTAGATATACGTGCTCATGAAGGAAGCAGCGAGCTTGCTTTAACTGATTTGGAGGAAATGATTGATAACCATCCTCATTTCGATGCGTATATTGCGATGGACCCTGTCTCTATTTCTGAGGCTGTATTAGTGTGGAAGGCGATGGGGCTGAACAGACATGCGATTGCCTTTGGTATGACGCATGAAGTTAAGGAAGCAATGATTAACGGTCAAATTACAACGAATGTGTATGGTCACGAACAATTGTGGGGCGAGCGTATCGTTCAATCACTACTTAAAGCAGTCACCAATGAACCGTTAAATAGCTTTGAATTTTTGGAGATAGCTACGCTGTCGCGAAGCCAAACCGAGCTGTTACCTGAGTTTTAGTTAAGCTTGATTGTGAATAGTTGCATTTAAAGTGCACGAGGGAATGTAACTTAAAATTATCATCAACGGAATGTGAGATTGAAAACATCCTAGGCAAAGAAAAGTGGACAACCATTTTGAAGCAGTTGTCCACCAATAAAAAACCGTTTCAACCTTTATTGGATATATGTTCTACATTCATCCCAAAATATCTTTCAACAATGTAATATATAGTTCATGTACATCTACATCATGAAGAATGAGAGGTGATAGTTCTTGAGACAATTCATTTATTGAAATGTACAATATTTCAACTCCTACACGTAATATTGCGCTTGTGCCTCCCACATGGAACGGTATTCTTTTCCGCTTTTCACAAGCTGGTCATGTGGTCCATACTCTACTAATTCTCCTTCCTTAAACACAGCAACATTGTCGCAGAATTTACATGAAGATAAGCGATGTGAAATATATATAACTGTTTGTTTTCCTGTAATTTGATTAAAGTTAGAGTATATTTCATATTCCGCATACGGATCAAGCGAAGCCGTCGGTTCATCCAAAATTAGAATAGGAGCTTTTTTAAGCAAAGCTCTCGCAATCGCCATTTTTTGACTCTCACCACCTGAGAAGTTTGTTCCTTCTTTATCGAACGTTTTAAACACCTGTGTATTCAATCCCATTTTCAAACTTCCTATTTTCCCCTCTAACCCGACTTGTCGAACCATCGATGTCATTTCTTCTTCTGATACTTCCGGTTTAACAGCCATATTCAGATTATCTTTTATGGAAAATGAAAATAATTTATAGTCTTGGAAAACAACTCCCAGTAACTTCATGTATTCATCATAATCAAACTGATTAATCGGATAACCGTTAAGAAGTATCTCCCCTTCTTCTGGTTCATACAGTCGACAAAGCAATTTAATAAAGGTCGTTTTACCAGCACCATTTTGTCCGACTACGGCTATTTTCTCGCCGCTTTTTATTGTTAACGACACATTTTTAAGCCCGTACGATTCATTCCCTTCATATTTAAAATAGACATTTCTAAACTCAATTTCTGCGTCCACCATCTTTCCAACTTCCCTCTTGCCACTTCTCATTTTCACTGGAATTTTTTCAAATAACCTAAACATATCGAGATACTTGCACATTTGCCGAAGCTCAACGTATGAATTAAATCCTACAGTCACTTGTTTGGAAAAGCTATTAGCCGCGGAAATATACATTATAAAATCACCAATTTCTATCTTCCTTTGGAGCACTTTCACGATCATATAACCATATACGACTACTATTTGGAGTTGAAGATTAATATTAGTCAAACCATTATAAATCCCTACCATCTTGAATAACTTTCCAAAGCCACTGATACTTTCCTTATGATAATCATCTACCTTTTTCAATAAGTAGGGAGCCATTCCATAAAGGCGGACATCTTTGGCCATAGAAAAATCAGTAGATAGCTTAGAATAGTAGCCAAATTTTCTATTTAAGGGAGCCAAGACTTTGTGGAACTGAAACTGGGACTGCTGCAATTTTTTATAAATATACGTATTGAGCAGAATCAACCCTAGAATTAGAAAGATAATGCCTATGTTCAGTGTGGCAATCAGAGCAGTCAATCCCAGAAGAGAAAGAAAGGTCTGAAGCAGCAGTTTCATACTATTCATCATTTTTCGGATCGCGTTCTGTTGATTAATCGGTGCTAGTGCCTGTTCCTTTAAATCCAATACTTTTGAATTTTCCAGACTTTCAAAATCTAAATTCATGATATGTCTACCAATATGAAGTTCCAATCCGTCAACAACTTCCATATTGGCTAGTTCAATCTTTTGATCCAAAAAGCTCTGTATTAATCCGAATAAGGCATTCCCTGCTGCCAGAATAACGATCCACAGCATCAATCGTTCTCCCCTTGCTTCACCCATCAGTTCATCAATGATGTACTTGGGAGCAAGAATATTAATAAAAGGAGATAATGCACTAAAAAAAGAAACGAGCACCATAAGTGGAATATATGTTTTTGATAAAACATGAATTAACTTCCAAAAATAAATTGCTACTTTTAAATCTTGTTTAATCGCAGGGAATGTTTTCATGTTCTTCACTTTCACTCCCTTTATAATATTGTGACTGAACCTGAAACATTTTCGCATACTTCCCATTTTGGACTATCAATTCATTATGACTGCCCCGCTCGACAATTTCACCCTGCTCCATGAACAGAACCTGGTCACAAAAGCGTGTACTGGACATACGATGAGAAATATATAATGCACTTTTATCTCCAATTATTTCATTGAATCTCTTATACAAACTGTACTCTGCTAATGCATCGACCGCTGCTGTCGGTTCGTCCAATACAATCATAGCACCATCTTTATAAAGAGCTCGGGCTAGCATCATTCGTTGATTTTCTCCTCCGGATAACTCTATGCCCTCATCATCCAAAAATTTCAGCATTTTGGTATTAATGCCGTATTTCAGCGTTAATATTTTTTGACTTAAATCCGCTTTCTCGATACAATCATAAATTTTGGTAACATCTTCTTGCCCTTTTTCCTGGATGGAAATATTCTCAGCTATTGAAAAAGCAAGTATTCGGACTTCCTGAAAGACAGTAGACCACAGTGTCCAATAATCGGTTCTAGAGAATCTTCGAATATCGATTCCATTAAGCAATATTTTTCCACTGTCCGGTTCATACAACCTGCAGAGTAGCTTAACTAATGTTGATTTTCCCGCTCCATTATGCCCAACAATAGCAAGCCGCTGATGTGCAGGTATTGTAAAGGATAGGCCTTTGAATATAGATTGATCGCTGTTTGGATAGCTAAATGAAACATTTTTGAATTCAATAGTATAAGGACCTTCTGGAATTAGTACACTATCCGCCTCCTCATCTCCTTGGCTATTGGTTTGAAGAAAGCTACGCAACTCCTGTATGTACAAGTTTTGTGTTCGCATATGAGCCAAATCTATCATCACGCGTTGAAGAATAATTGAGAATCCTACTACAGCTGCGGTGTACATGGCAAAGTCACCTATTGTTATTCTTTGATGGAGAAACAAATAGGTCAAGTATCCATATACACTTCCTTCCCGAACAAAAAGAATTATAACGTCAAGGGTGGAACTCCGAAAATATCGTTTATTTATGTTCTGTTGAAGTGTTCTCCTTCTTTGAGTAGCGGTTTTATATAATGATATTAATTGATCACTCAATGAAAATATTCTTATCTCCTTACCATATGTAAAGTCCTGCATGACATCGGAATAGTAACGTTTCATCCGATCAAGCTCCGAAAATAATTTTTCGTGTCCATACTCATATCGCTTTGCTCGTAATGAAAAGAAATAAGAAAATACAACCGTTACAATTAAAAGAAGAATAATCCAAATATTCAATCTCCCAATTACAGTGAAGTATCCAGAAAAAGCTAGGAACCCAGCCATTAAAGAAAACAAAGTATGAAATAATCCCTGAAAACCGTTCTCTGTACTTTGCAAGGAACGTTTGGCCTGTTCCATCTGATTGAGATATTCTGGATCTTCCGTATCTTTGAAATCCGCATTCATATTTTGCGCGGTATGGGCGTGCATCTGATTAAATACGACCTTCATTAACTGAGCTAAACCTATGTTTTGAAGATATGATGTTAAAAATCCTATAATAGCTGATAAACCAAACATTAAAGCAATTAGTATAATAAAATAAGAAGGTCTTTGTCTATCCATTAATTCATCTAGAATAAATTTAGGAAACAAGATCAATATAAAAGGCTGAAGAGCAGTAAATAAGGTAAATATTGAATAAAAAACAATAGAACGTTTACTGTGAATCCAAGAAGTAGAGAGGACATACTGGATATTTGACCAAGTGGAGGATTCATTTTTTTTTCTGATAACTATCCCCTTCTCATCATTTCATTTACCTTATATTAAATTACGGTATAGTAAAAAAATCTAATTGAAATTTACAAATCTATACTTAATTCTACACAAAGAATCCCTGTTCAAGATATTTATATTATAATTATTAGGGAGCAATAAACTTAAGCAATCATTCTCTACTGAAATTGAAGCAGGCGGGCAAACTGACATTTCGTATGTATAAAACAAAAACTCCTTCTGCTTTAATTTTGTATACTTTTCAAAATATTTAATGAAGTGCTGGATTGAGTTAGTTTTCAAACATCCACCTGTAATATAGCGAGTCCTAACAAAATCACGTTTTTCACCTGTTTCAATGGGGATATGTCGAGCATAGTCATTCAACTGGGCGTATAACCAAATCGAGCTGCTTCCTGAGTTTTAGTTAAGCTTAAGCGCGAATAGTTCTATTTAAGTGCACGAGAGAATATCGCTAAAAATTATCATCAACGGAATGTTTGATTGAAAACATCATAGGCAAAGAAAAGTGGACAACCATTTTGAAGCAGTTGTCCACCAATATTGGTTATTTCTTAACAGGTATATAGCCTGAAAGGACGCCAATAATAATTGAAATAAGGATAATATATTTAATTGAGGCCCCAATAAAGAATAGGCTACATAACCCTAAACTAACAACTGCACCAATAAAAAACCGTTTCATAAGCAGCACCGCATTGTCATCTCTATGTAAATGAACGAGACTTGCCGCTCCCCCGATAACAAAAGACAATAAAAATAAAAGATTATCCACTCTACTCACCTCTATTTAAGATAATATGTAGTTTTCGCTCAATTATCCAATTGCAGAACTTCTTCATACGTAACTTGTTTTACAACTTGTCCATCCTCTAAAATCATAATCCAATCTGACTCTTGGACTGTATTAATTCGATGAGTTACAACAATTGTCGTCTTACCCTGTCTGTAATGTCTAATATAGTCCATTACAGCTCTCTCTGTATTAATATCCAAAGCAGAGGTCACTTCATCCAACAATAGAACTGGTGTATTTTTCAACAATGCTCTTATAATAGCTAGTCTTTGTTTTTGTCCTCCCGATAACTTGTTGCCATCTTCCCCTAGATCGCTATTCAGTTGTTTAGGTAATTCTTTAATAGCTTCTAATAGAGATACTCCATGTAATGCTTCTACTAGTTCATCATCAGTATACCGCTCTCCGAACAGCACGTTATCACGTATCGTCCCCTTAAAGAAGTGGTTTTCTTGTGTAATAATACACACGTTATCGTAAAAGCTTTTTATTTCAACAGCCTGCAAATCCACTCCTCCAATTTTTATTTCCCCGTCAGTAGGCTCATCCATACGTGAAAGTAATTTCAATAAACTTGATTTCCCAGAGCCACTTTTCCCAATGATGCCTACAAATTCACCTTCATTTACCTTGAAGCTTATATCCCTTAAAATCACTTTTCCTTCTTTTATATACGATAAATGGTTAACTTCAATCGAATGACTTGAACGCTCTATTTGTTCGCTCCCTTCAATTCTATTATCCAGTTGGAACAATTTATCTAATCGTTCAATCGCTCCTTTAGTAGTTTGAATTTTCGAATAATTAGAAATGATCGAATGCACAGGTTCATTAACAAATCCAAGATAATTAATTATAGCAATGAGCATCCCTGCACTAACTGCATCATCAAGAACCATCTTTCCACCAATATACATCAGTGTACATAAAATAATCCAATAGAACAGCTGATTAACAGACATTAAAGCATTCCAAACTTGCAACGCTAGCTTTGGACGAATAATACTGCTAAAGCTACTGCGCATATTACTTATATCCCATTCTTCTTGATTGAATATTCTAATTTCCTTTGAAAGCCGCAAGCTATCTGTCATGCTAGATAATATTTTTTGTTCTGTTTCCTGCACAACAGCTGATTTTTTATGAATCCCCTTTTTCATAAGACGTGGCCATACTGAAAATATTGGGATTAACAACAACATAATAATACTAAAACGCCAATCTATTACTAGCATAATTGAAAAGATAATCATTAATTGAAACATTCCGAGCAGTAATGCTACAATAGCTCGATATGTTTCTTTTAGTAAATTAGCATCATTCGTATAATAGGAAGCTTTTTCACCGAGATCATGCCCATCTATATTATGAATGCTTCGAAACTTTTTATGTATATCAAGCTTTAACTTCAGCAATACATTTTCTTCAACCTTCGTGAACAAAATGTGATTAGCTTGCGAAAACACCAAGTATCCAACCGCCGATAATCCGAACAACAGCACGGCAAGCGACAACTGCTCCAAACTACCTTCAAGAAAAACACCATCGACTAAAACTTTGTTAGAATAAGGAATTAACAGTTGAGAAACGAGTGCCAGCAGCGTCAATCCGCCACATACTGTCATTAAAACAATAGACCCCTTTGCATATTTATAAAGCATTTTATATATGGTCAACACTCCCACTTTTTTTTATTTTTCTTGCTCCCTTTAGCTTCTTATCTAATATTCTGGTTATTTATGTATGCTATCACGCTAATTTATTAAGACGTTAACTCTGCTTTCTCTTTTGATAGATTAAGCTCTGATTCAAGAAACACTTTCAACTTATGCGATGTTTGCATTAGCTCCTTATAAGTTCCTTCTTCAATAATCCTTCCCCCTTCCATCACAATAATGCGGTCAGCCAATGAAAGAAGATTCAAACGATGCGTAATAATAATAGCTGTTTTACTTTGTAGATATTGCTTTAAATGATGGATAATTTTTCTTTCTGTTTTCATATCTAGCGAAGAGGTTGGCTCGTCCATAATAATTAGACTTTTATCATTGTTTAAGAACAAACGTGATAATGCAAGACGCTGTTTCTGCCCCCCAGAAAGACTGGAATTCCCTTCACCAATTAAGCTCTGCTCATGACTAGCAAGCTTCGCAACATGCTCACTAAGTTCAGATTGTTTCAAAGCTTCTTGAATAGCCTCATCCGAAACATCTAAATTTCCAAGGTTTACATTTTCTTTTATAGTTCCCGAAAACAAATATGGAGATTGTGACATGTATACTGCTGGAGAAATGCCTGCTTGCAATAAGTTAGATGCAGACTCACCGTTAATTACCACTTGACCAGCAGATGGTTCATACAAGCCGCAACATAACTTGGCAAATGTAGACTTTCCTGAACCACTTGCTCCTATGACAACTACGACTTCTCCTTGTTTTATGGAAAAATTAATATTGTCAACAATAGCTCTCTCATGTTCCTCACTTAGATAGGTTACTCCTTCAAAAGTAAGTAACTCGTCTGCAATATTAGTAGAATTGCTTAAGCCAGCAGTTACTTTCTGATCGCTCTTAGTATCCAGCTTCATAAAATCATAAATACGTTGAAATGCACCGACTCCCTCTTGAACACGAGTGTACTGATCAGATAACCCGACCACTGGCCATACAACTAGTTCAAACAGTACTGTAAATGTTACAAGCGTACCTGGAGTTAATGAATTTCTAATCGTTGCTAACCCTATGAAAAGTAGTGCTGAAATATAGACTAGACTATAGGCCACTTCTGTAGCATTATGACTAATGGAATTGGTCATAATTAATGAGGTCTGTGCCTTGTTGAGAGCTTTTCTCTGCCGTTTAATTTGATTAATATAAACTGAGCTTTCTCCAAATACTTTTACTAGTGATATACCTTGAATAAATTCCTGAATTGTTCCATGAATTTGACTTTCCTTTTCTTGCACATCATTAGCTTGTATTCGAATACGTTTGTCAAAAAGTCGACCTATTCCAAAAAGCAAAGGCGCACTTAGTAGCGCAGTACATGCAAGCAGCAAATCAATTCTTGCCAAGTATAAAAAAGAAAGTATAATCATAACAAATACAGTAATAAGTTCAATTGTAGCTTCCACAATCGTTGAACCATGCTGCGGATCATCCTTGATTCGATTCATTAGATAGCCAGAATGATATTTCTTGAGCTTACCGAAAGAAGCTTTATTTAATATTTGAAATAGCTGCAATGTAATATCTCGATGAACAAAACTCAATAGTTTTACAATGAAATGCCGGTGTATTGCTAGCAAAATTATTCCTGTCAATAGCAAGCATATCACTAAACGAATGAGTTCAATTAACTCATCCCTGCTTCTATTATCTACAGTATCAACAAATCCCCCTTGGATTTTGGCAACTCCTAGCTCAAAGGCAATATCGACACCCATTAGCAATGGAAAAAAGGCCAAGATCAATGAATAACGCTTCATATGGGAAAAAATAAACGATAATTGTTTTCTTATTTGAAATATTGACACTATACTGCTCCTCCCATATCCTGATTCTGTTCACAAAACAGTTCAAAATATGAACCTTGTAGATTCATTAGGTAATCATGCGTTCCTACTTCTACAATCTCTCCTTCTTTCAGAACAATAATTTTATCCACCCTACGTATTGTTTCTAGCTTGTGGGCTATAACAATAACAGTCTCATCTTTTAATGCATGAATAGTTTGCTCAAATCTTCGCTCATTTTCAACATCTAGCGCCGAAGTAGGCTCGTCAAGCAATAATATAGAAGGTTTATGCAAAAAAGCTTTCGCAATACCTAAACGCTGCAATTCACCGCCAGACAACTGTGTTCCAAGCTCTCCTATTTGAGTGTTAAAGCCTTTTGGTAATCCCATAATCAACTCATATAATCCTGCTTGCTGTGCTGCCTCTATCACTTGTAATTCAGAAACAACATGACGTCCAAAGCGAATATTATCCGCGATCGAACCGCTAAAGACTTGATTTTCCTGAGGCACATAGCCGACCATAGAGCGCCATACTTTATAAGAAAATTGACTTAAAGGATTCCCATAAACAAATATCTCTCCTTGAGTAGCGGATGCAAACTTTAACAACAGCTTCATTAAAGTCGTTTTCCCTGAACCGCTAGCACCAACTATAGCCACCTTTTCTCCTATATTTACTGAAAAGCTTACATTTCGCAGCGCAACCGCTTCCTTGGAATATTCATATGAAACATTAGAAAACCTCAGTAATTCACCTTGTTTGTTAATGTTATCTACTTGTATGTTTGCTTGTCGTTCTACTTCCTCATCAATGTCTAAAATGTCGAATACTCGTTGAGCTTGAGATATAGCCTGAATCATATCCGTCCATATCCGTGTAATTTCTCTAAGCGGATTCGAGAGCTGGCCGCTTGTAACTACAAATACAATTAGTGTCCCTGCTTCTATTTTTCCATTAAGAACTTGAATCCCGCCATAACTTAATATAAACACCATACCACCAAAAATTGATATCCGATTCACCATATCAAATACTCTTTCGAACTTGGATATGTTGAGTGTTCTTTTTATTAATACGTTAAACTTTTTGGTTAAAATATTTTGCATATGCGTATGCATAGAAAATATTCTGACTTCCTCTGCACCATGTATTGCATCTTGAAGCTTGGTCTCCACTAAGGAATTTTCTCCACCTCTTTTATCGTATTGCAAACGAACTAGCTTGGAGAATGGGTATGTTAATAACGGGGAAGCTAAAGTAAATCCAATTAGACCGACTGTTAACGTAATATCCAACCAGGTGAAGTAAGCCAGTGTAATTACAATTTGTACGACATTAGAAAAAAGGGTAATCATTTTATCTGTAAGACCAGTCTGAGCTTTTGTAACCGCTTGTGTAGTTCTACTAGCCAAATCACTCGTGCGATATTGTTCCAAGCGATCCATTCTCTTTGTATGTATTTGTTCGAGAACATGTAATTGAAATCCCGCTGTCGAATCTAATTTAACTTTAGCAAGAACACGACTTTCTACAATTTTCAATATAGCTTGAACTACAATCGTTACTAATGCGAGAATACCGCCTATATAGATCATTTCAATTTGTCCTTTAGTTGCGCCAGTAACCATTCTACGAATAGCTTCCATATACCCAACACCTGCAGCACTTGCACAGAACACTATTGCAAAAAGTAATGCAATCCAATATCGATAGCTTTTAGAAAAAAACAGCATTCTAAAAAATGTTTTTCTCGTCGAATACGTCGTCGTTGACATTGTGAGCTCCTTATTTTTTTCTAAATGAAATCATCAATAATTTCTCCATACTCTCAAAAGAAGCCAGCTTAAATTATATTTAAGCTGGCTCTTGGACAATTTTTGATAGTACTTTATGATACAATAGCAATCATTATTTCTAAATTAGAACTCCAGTGGGTCAATGTATAATGATTAAACATTTATACGCTGCTTAAAAAATTCTATTTTTTCATCAATAAAATAATCATCTAAATCAGCTATTCCACTTAAAGTAGCATCCTCAAAACAGAATGCAAACAGCCAGAGCTGTCTTATCATTACGAATGTGGGTACTAGTTGAATATCCTTATCAGATAGTACTCTCACTTCTTGATAACCATCCAAAAATGCTTGCCACAAACGTTCTACTTCTTCTTTATCATGACCACTATGAATTTCTCTTGCTAATCTAAACTCTGCAATATCGTATGCTCGCCACCCGTAACCACAAATATCAAAGTCGTAATGTGTCAGCTTACCTTCATCTGTAAAAGCAACATTGGTATTACCATGCAAATCCCCATGACATAATCCCCAATCCAATTGTTCCTGTGAATACGAATTTAATGTATCCTCCAAATGAGCGGCCATTTTATCTATAAATTCAAAGTCTGATGGGCGATGGCTTAAATAATTTTCTAAAGTGCGAAGCGGTTGTTTGATTAAGTAATTCAAATCCAACTCTGTTCTTTTGTATGAACTTTTAAATTGATCAGTAACATTATGGATAGAAGCCACCGATCTGCCAAACTTCTGACTATCCGCTACTGCTCGCATCGGTTTTTCTTCTCCATCTGCAAAACTGAACATTACACCAACTTTATCTCCTTCAAGAGCTTTAAAAATATTCAAATAATTTTTATCATCTCGCTCAATTGGAATCGATACTGTCACTCCATTTTTCTGCAGATAAATTAATAACTCGATTTCAAACTTAACTTCCTCCTCATTTCTTCTATCTGCCCGATACACTCTGAAGATGTATTTCTTCTGTTCAGTCGAAACAATATAAGTATCATTCATTCCTTTAAGAAAGTACTGAATACTAGTTGGTTTTAAAGTCTTATAATTCTCCTTTAAATACAATAGTAATCTTTTCTCTTCCAATAGTGAGTAAGCAACCGGAAAAAACCCCATTCCAACACTTCCTTTATTTTTCATATTAATTTTTGAATGCGCTGTCATATTTTAAACATAAAAATGGAAATTTCTATTGTAAATCTCTTAAGTTTCATAATATTAAGGTGTTTTGGGCTTTTCTCAAAACTGACACTCTCGAATTTCCCAAAAAATTTCACCCCATTATATTTCTTCTAATAATTTAACATAAAACCAACAACTAATATAACCTCACAAATTATATAATAATTATATATTTACCAATAATTTGTAAGGTTATGTTTTTTTGGGACTTATGAATCTCGCGAATTTAGACTTTATTATACTAGGGAGTGCTGCTTGCGGAACAAACAAAAGCAGCGAAAAGGATTCTTCATCCTCTTCGCTGCTTTTGTAGTTCATCTATACTTATCCGCGCTTATTGCTACCTGTAATAACCAACTCATCTACATAAGGCGCCACTCGATTCATCAAGCGTCGTCCTTTGTGATGTTCTTCACCATCTTTATTCGTAAAGCTAAAATGACTTTCAAGATCATCTAAGCTATAGTTTGATGTATAGAACGTTGGTTTACGATCCATCCGGTAATTGAGAATCGCTCCAAGCACATGATCTCGTGCCCATGGATTCAAATTCTCAGCACCGATATCATCAAACACGAGTAAATCAGTTTCTTTCATCAAATCTACCGTTTCCTTCAGCTTCGCAGGTTCATGCATTAATACTTTCAGATCTTCGACGAAATCTGGCATATATACAATAACTCCTGAATAGCCCGATTTGGCTAATTCTTGCAATGCATAACACATCAGATAAGTTTTCCCTACACCAAAGTCCCCAGCAAGAAAAAGTCCTTTATGAGACAATCCTTCTGCTTTCGTTCGATCAATATATTTCAATAAAGAGCCAACAACCTTTGCTCTTTCTAAATCTTTACCTAAAATCTCGTCAGCAGAATATTGACGTTTCAACGCTTTATCATCAATATAGAAACTACGAATACGATTACGTACCAATTCCTCATGCTGCGATGCTCTTAGTTTCTTACATCCTACTTTTCTATCAATAAGATGAGCTTCACCATTGATTTCTTCCGTTTGCAGCAACGTATAGTGACCTGTGAAGTCATTAGGACAAAGATCAAGCCCAGGACAATGACTGCAATTACGATATTCGGTAACATACTGATGTACTCGATTCAAATTCACTTTAATGGCATAATCGGTGATATTCGGATACTTTTCTCTTAAAGCGATCACAAGTGGGTCTTCCATAAGCTCCGCTTGCTTCTGCTTAGCTAATTGAAGCATATCTTGACCACTTGGCCAAGCTTTTAGTAGATCTCCTAGAGATTCCATCGTATTCACCTCTTTCTTATCTCATTAAGGTTGCTGATCGAACTTACGAGCTAATTGACGAAGTTCATCCAACTCTTCTGCTGAAATTTGACCTTTCGCCACTTGCTCATTACTGATCGTTGGTATAACTGGCTTTTGTCTGTTAGTACTTCTACCTCGATTATTACCGTAGTTCGTTGGACGATTTGCTGTAGCTTGATTGCTACGTCCATTGCTACTGCTTGATTGATAGGATTCTTCTTTACGACGTACAATATCTTTTTCAAGTTGATCTTGGTCTCGAACGTATTGCACGGCTTTCTCGTAGCTATCGATTCCTTTCATTAACATATTTGACGCAATAGAGTCTAAATATGCTTTCGTCACTCGACCTGAATCGTTCATGCCAATGCCGTAATGGATCAACACATTAATAACTGGTGGTGCTAATTTATAATGAAGATCAATTCGTTCGAATACATTCAATATCCAATCTGGAACTGAACCAGGGAAATATCTCTTCAAAAACTGAATATGCGGCTCATTGCGCATCAGTGCATTGTACTGATTAATATCGCAGTAGTTAGCAAGTAGCTTCGGAACTGGTAGGAAGAATTGCTCGTCCACATCGAATTCAGGTTCATCATCTTGTTCACTGGCTTGGTGTTCTTGGTCTTGATCTTCTTGATACATCGCTGTTTGAGCAAGCTTCCGATCACGTTCTTCCTCATGCTTCTTATCTTGACGGAAAAATTGAACGGCAAGACGCTGTAGCTGATCAAAATCTAATTCGCCACTTATATCAAACACACCGTCTTCATCTAGCAGACGAGATATTTGAGTGATAGCAAGCTCATACTTATAAGCTACATAATTAATTTGCGCTAATTGCTCTGGGTGAGTCCGTAATTGCTCAACATAATAACGGTTATTAGAATTTCGTGGGAAACGAATCGAAATTTCAGAATAAGAATATCCTGCTGATGCGTTTTGAATAACGGGCGCATTTGCTCTAGCAGGTGCGACCTCTAATAATGCTTGATCCAGTTCATCATCTACAATATGAGCATTAAGCTTAAATATTTCATAGAACGGAACTGAAATGTTTTCCTTTGTTTCTTGACCAACGTTTACTTCTTCTGGAAGTGGAGCATACATTTGCTCACGAATATCAATAACAGCATATTTGCCAAGTTTATCACGTAATAACATCGTTAGATGAATATTTTCAAAAAATTCATTCGGAGGTAATGGGCATGCGAGCTCATATTCGTATATATAATCTTCCTGCTCCTCTTTCATAAATCTGGAGCTTTGCAAAAGACCAATAGCTTCAAGTTTTGAAAGCTGCTCTAGTAAATATGTTCGACTTTTATCGTTGAGTGCAAGACCTAAGCCTAAAAGCAATCTACGATGAGGTTCTACTGGAGAGTAGCCTGTCTTTCCTTCGGGCACGATCATACATAATTGTTCATATATTGAAATAGCAAATGCACCGACTAATGGTTTATAAATTAATGATAGCATCCGATAATCTACTGTACTTAGTGAGAAATCACGATAACAATAATATTGGTGATGCTCTGTAAATTCAAACAAATGTTGGATCCGCACTGAATCGACTCCATCCTTGACAATCTTCTCTTTATTCTATCATAAAACTGCAGCTTTCGTATGTTCAAAAAACTGGGTTAACTATGTTTAGTATCGTTCAAATTGGATTCGCATGTGAAGTAAACGTCTTTGAACGCAAAAAATAAGGGCTTTCTCACAGATCGATCTAATCGACCTTGAGAAACTGCCCATTTTAATAGCAATATGTTGGTAATAAGAATTAGTAAATCTCCTTAAAACATTTTAAACCCGGCTTTGCGAAGTGCTTTCATCGATGTTCCACTTAATAATGCACCTGCAATAGCTCCAATAACAGGAATAAAGTCAATAATTGTATAGTTACTTATGACATCAATAAGCTTTTCGTTATTGCCACCCCAAGGTGCCCATACAGCTAATACAATGATGATTGCAATAATAAAATATGTCGGAAACCATGTCGTTTTCACAAGCATATTAATTACAAAACCAATACCAAATGCCATGACTAGAAAAAGCATAGTTGCTATTATAATTTGAAGCACAGTAAATGTCCTCCTTCTTTAATATATATATTATGTATTATCACTGTCATTAGTTTAAAGAATGGTGGCTGGAAAGTCAATTGCGACAATTTTTTTGTCACAACTATGACATTTGCTCCTTGCCCATTAATTAAGATACAATAATATTATTACTTAACTACAATCGAAAAGAGGTATTGTATACGATGAGTGAAGCAGCACAAACATTAGAAGGCTGGTATGCATTGCATGATTTCCGCACGATTGATTGGACTGCTTGGAGATTAGCAGATGAAGGCGAGAGAAGTAAAGCCGTTGCTGAATTGAATGAGTTTCTAGCGCAATGGACATCAGTAAGTGAAGCTCGCACTGGAAGCACTGTTGTATATTCTGTCGTAGGACAGAAGGCTGATCTTGTTTTCATGCATTTGCGTGAAACACTTGAAGACTTGAATACGATTGAAACAGCATTTAACAAAACAAGCTTTGCTTCATTTACATATAGTGTTTACTCTTATGTTAGTGTCGTAGAACTAAGCAATTACATGGGACATTCTACAGGCGATCCTATGGAAAACCCTGAACTTGCCGCTCGTTTGAAACCTGCTCTACCGAATGCAAAACATATTTGCTTCTATCCAATGAATAAGCTTCGCAACGGTGCAGACAACTGGTATATGCTTAGTATGGACGAACGTAAAACACTTATGCGCAGTCACGGCATGATTGGTCGTACTTACGCTGGTAAAGTTAAACAAATCATTACAGGTTCTGTTGGCTTTGACAATTGGGAGTGGGGCGTAACACTATTTGCCGACGATCCACTTCAATTCAAGAAGCTTGTATACGAAATGCGTTTTGATGAAGTAAGTGCTCGTTATGGCGAATTCGGTGATTTCTATATTGGGAATCAGTTGGACGCCGACAAGTGGCAAACACTACTCTCCATATAAGGTAGTTCAAAATGCACTACAAGCATCAACATATTATATAAAAAGATGGATAGAGATTCAGAATACTTCTGAAATCTTTATCCATCTTTTCGTTCATTTACAATGACATTATAATTTGGTAAAAAGTATTGCTGAATTCAACTATCGTTCTCCGATAGATAAAACATGTGAGCTGCGTCGTTATCCTTAAACGACGTAATCGTCTTATTTAACTCATAGAGCTCCGTCGCCAGCGAGCGCAAGGTTTCTCTAGTCTTGGTGTCTATCGTTTTAGGATTAGACTCAAAACTAAAACCAAATCTAGACGAAATATGAGTGGACATACTGGATGTGCAGCAGTAGCACCATTCGGCGCACATTAACGAAACTTTTTGCTTTGTTGTACTGCAGTAGCTCCATAGTGTGCAAACGAGCGGACTCACAGTACGCTAATTAGCGTAAAACCAACACTTTGAGAGTTAAGAGGACACACAGAACGTTATGGATAGGTTTACGTTCAAGATGCACTAGTGAACGAGCAAATAAGGTCCTCTGAGTCCGCGAAAACTCAAAATAAGCGGAGAACGCAGACATAACGTCCTCTGAGTCCGCTTAAGTATGTAAACTTAAAGAGTCAAGCACTTATTATGAGGTTGAGCCTCAAAACAAAAGAGGATGAGCGACACATACAAGAGATATTCCCTTTGTGTTACTCATCCTTCAGTATAACGTTGTATTCAATTGCTTGTTGTTATTAGTTAAAGTAGACTTCCAGCCGACTACTCGTTTTTTTCGTCTTCCTCTGTGAGCTCATCTTCCTCTTCTAGCGCAGCAAGCTCGGCTTGCAATGCAGCTATGCGCTTTTCTTCAAGATATTGCGCTGTAGCCGCGTCACGTGCGCGGCCTTTATCTTTCAATCGCTCAATCGCAGGTTGAATAAGCAAATCAACTTCCTGCTGAACGGTGTAGGATAGATCATGACGCATTTGCGATTCAAGATAAGAGCCTACCTCCATTAATGCGTTATAACGATCTAACTCATCACGAGTTAATAACCCTCTAACTTGTACGCTACAATGTCTCATTATAGAAATTTCCCTTTTTTCAGTACGAGTGGCACGCCACCGATAATAAATAAGTAACGAATATCAATTAACTTTTTCAACCACGCAGCTTTACGTCCTTTGTACTTCTTACCATATGCTAGACCAATCGCTTCTCCTTTTCCAAGTGAAGCAACCGTACCTTTATTACTGAATTCGAATGTTTTCATGCTTTGATTACGAATCGAAGCGACAAGATTATGCGCACAGATCACACCTTGTTGCATAGCAATTTGTGCAGTTGGTGGATAAGGACGACCTTCTTCATTGAACATTAATGAATTATCACCAAGCACATAAATGTTTTCTGTACCAGGACTACGTAAATATTCATCTACTTTCACACGACCACGCATTGTCTCGAAGCCAGCATCTTCAATAAGACGATTACCACGAATACCACCAGTCCATATGACCGTCGCTGATCTGATCTCTTCGCCTTCGCCTACAACGACACCCTCTGATGTACACTCTTTGATTGCTGTTCCAATACGGAACGTTACGCCCTTCTTGCGCAGCACTTCCATGCCGTACTCAACTAATTCAGGATCAAAGCCTGGCAGCGCTGTTGGAGCAGCTTCTATATTATAGATTTTCACAAGCGTAGGATCTACATCATAAAACTTGCAAAGCTCAGGTATACGATCTGATAATTCACCTACAAACTCGATTCCAGTAAAGCCTGCGCCACCAACGACAAATGTTAAGTAGTCTAGTCGATGTGGTTCACGCTTGTATCGTGCAAATTGATACTCAATATGCTCACGAATAAGGCGAACGGAATTGATACTACGAATATTCATTGCATTCTCAGCCAAACCAGGAATACCAAATGTTTCTGGTTCACCGCCAAGACCGATAACTAAGTAATCATAAGATAGTGTACCATCCTCCAAAATAACCTTTTTATCTTGAGGTCGGATTTGTACAACAGTTGATTTAACAAAATCAATTTTGAATTCATCGATCAGTCGAGAAATATTGACCCTTGCATTTTCAGGCTTATCGGTTCCAGCCGCAGGCATATGCAAATGTGTCGTGAAGTAGTGATAATCATGTTTATTCACAAGAGTAACATCAGCTTCATTGTAGTTAAGTTCTTTTTGTAGTCGTAACGCGGTAAGGATACCACCATATCCTGCACCGAGGATTACTATTTTCGGTATGTTACTCATCGTAGAATCCCATCCATTCCATTATCTTTATTTAGTATGCTCCATTATATGTGTATGTTAGACACATTTTCTCTATTGCGTGTCTACATCAATTAACAAATGCCGTAATAGATAAGCTTTTAATTGTTATATACATCAGACATATTACAGAGTTTCATAACAATTTTCAAGGGAACATTATACGAAAATATTCGGCATAGTGCACAATTCCATTAAGTTGATTTTAATTAACCGCATTCCTTTATTCGCAAAATTTGCTTATAATAAGAAAGTAAATGAAAAATAGATATTTGGAGGTAAATCATGACTAATACAGCAAATCAAACAGATGTAGTAGATATTTTAATCATTGGCGGAGGTCCAGCTGGTATGTTTGCTGCCTTTTACGGTGGTATGCGTCAAGCATCTGTGAAAATAGTTGAAAGTATGCCTCAGCTAGGTGGTCAATTGGCTGCACTTTATCCTGAGAAATATATCTACGATATTGCAGGCTTCCCGAAAGTAACTGCACAAGAAATCGTTGATCGTCTGAAAGAACAACTTTCTCTATTTGAGCAACAAATTTGTCTTGAAGAAAAAGTTGTTAATGTGAAGAAGCTAGATGAGCGTCTTTTCGAGGTAACGACTGACACTGCAACACATTTAGCGAAAGCTGTTATCATTACAGCTGGTGTCGGCGCATTCTCTCCTCGTCGCCTTGAGCTTGAAAATGCGATGAAGTTTGAAAAAACTAATTTACATTATTTCGTTGGAGATCTTCAACGCTTCAAAGATCAAAACGTACTTATTAGTGGTGGTGGTGATTCAGCAGTTGACTGGTCTCTAATGCTTGAGCCCATCGCAAAAAGCGTAACGCTAGTTCACCGTCGTGATAAATTCAGAGCGCATGAGCATAGTGTAGAGCAATTGATGGACTCATCCGTTAACATTATTACTCCTACGGAAATCACTGCTCTTACGGGCGAAGATAACATTACTAGCGTAACGCTAACCAATGTAAAAACTAACGAAACAACAGAAGTTGAAGTTGATGCAGTTATCGTTAACTTTGGCTTCATCTCTGCATTAGGACCAATTGCTGAGTGGGGAATTGAAATCGAAAAAGGTTCAATTATCGTTGATACTCGTATGGAAACGAATATTCCAGGTATCTTCGCAGCAGGAGATATTACAACTTATCCAGGAAAGTTAAAGCTAATTGCTGTTGGCTTTGGTGAAGCTCCAACTGCGATTAACAATGCAAAAGTATATGTCGATCCTAGTGCTAAGCTTTCCCCAGGTCACAGTAGTAATATGAAATTATAAACAAAAAGTCGCAGTAGCTACTTTCGTAGTGACTGCGACTTTAATAATATTCTATCTATAATTATCTATGCCGAATATTGTTCTTCTGGAAGTAAAATGCCTCGTAGTTGTAGTTCAAATACAAGCATTTGAATAAATTCACGTTCACATTGATAGTGGATCGCTTGATGATACGTTTCAATTAACAATTCATTTGAAAGCAATTTCACTATAACCACCTCCCAAAATTTGGATTAGCTTCATCCTATCATTTCATTCTATTTACGACAATAGTCGCCATTATTAACAATATGATGTGGATATGTTGTTGATTATTTGTGTATATCAGTCGAATCATCCCTATTCTCACACGGGATAATGTGGATACAGTTATCCACAACCTCTAAAACTAGCAATTTCATAAAAAACTTTAATAGATATTAATTTTTCATTAATTTTTTATATCAGTCTATCAATCTATTAATTAGGACTCGTATTCACTTCAAAGATCCATAGTTTACCGTTTTGATCAATACCGTAATCATAACCAAGATGTGTTAATCCAGGAAATCTCCGCTCTAGTACGGCGGTACATAATCTTGTAAGCCGCTTCATTTCGCCTATTGTTTGAGCTACTGCTCCCGCTCCTAAAGTTCGTCTTATCGCTGTATTGCAATCAAGCTTGCGCCCACCTTTACTTAAATTTGTAATAGAATACCCTGGCCCTGCGACTCTAGCGAGAATGACTCGATAGTTCCATGCTCCGTTATCTATACAGTATTTCACACGATAATCTACAGGTGATCCATTAATTTTCAGTAAGTCAATTCCTTGTTGAATAATATAAGGACGTTTCATCTTCCGACTTGCTAAGCCACTCTCTAGTGCTTCATAATTTGTAACCACATAATTTTTACTGTTCACCTTATATGAGTATCCACTGTCTATTTTTCTTACTTGAATAACACCATTACCTAGACTTCCTTTGATCGGTTTCACAAAAACCATCCGATATTGTTCTAACATATCTTTTAAATTGGCAGCATTATAACTTTTAGTATGTGGAATATGTGGAGCGATTTGCGGATCTGATTCTAATGCATTTTGCTTCAGTACTTTACTCGATACTTTCCTACCTGGATGCCATGTCATAAGTACATCCTTCTCCTTTCGGGCCATTACAACGTCATTACTATGTTATTGTATGTCAATCAAGCTTTTATTCTTGTGTGGATGTACCACTGAATAAAGGTTCATATTCGATGTCGGGTAACCTTCGAAGTCCATTCATCGTTATCAAAGTCCGCGTTTTGAACTTCCTATTACAATAAAGGTTCAAACGTGGGCTTTCAGAACCGAGTAGATGGAGCGCTACTTGTGAAAGGCGGAAGCGCAAGTGTACATGATTACGTACACGCGAACCGTACTTTCCAAGTTCGCTTCATATACGATGTCGACTAAGCTACGTTAGTCCATTCATCGTTATCAAAGTCCGCGTTTTGAACTTCCTCTATACAAAAAAACGTATGTATAGGCAGCACCTTCTGTAATTACAGAACGCTACCGCTTATATACATACGTTTCTTCAAAGCTTATTCTATTACTTTCAAGCGTCGCTTCTTCTATTGTTTCTGTTCAAGAGCCGCCTTCAGCTTATCAGCTAGACTATTTCCGATCGATGGCTGCTCTTGATTATACTGTTTCATCAGACGCTGCGTTTCTTGCTTATTCATTTTGCCACTAGCTTTATCATCTAGCTTCTCAATGACATTACATGGACGACATTGTGCATATTTTCCTGCTTTACCATCATGCAGTTCCATTTTTTTACGGCATTGCGGGCAACGCTTATTAATTTTCAGTGGCTCAGCATGACGCATATAAGAGCATTCACGATTAGAACAAACATAGCGCTTGCCTTGCTTACCCTTTACTTCAAGTAATGGTTCACTGCAATCGGGACATTTAGAACCGGTCATATTATGTGGCTTATACTGTTTGGTCTCGGTTTTCACCTTATTAACCCATTGCTCGGCTTGCATTCTAATTTGTTTCATAAATTGCTTTGCATCGCCCCTGCCACGCGAAATAGCCTCTAGCTGCTGTTCCCATTGTGACGTTAACTGCGGACTTTTCAGTTCATCAACGACAAGCTCAATAAGCTGTTTACCTTTCAGCGTCGGGTGCAAGCTATGCCCTCTACGTTCAATCGTCTCCGTAGACAGCAGCTTTTCAATAATATCGGCTCTCGTCGCCGGAGTACCTAAACCATGCTTGTCCATAATCGCAAGTAATGATGCCTCCGTATAGCGTGCTGGCGGCGTAGTCATACCATCCTTCAGACGTGATTGTTTCAGTTGAACTTGCTGTCCTTTTTTCAATGCAGGCAATAAGGAGATATCTTCTTCCTGTTCATCCCTATCTTTCGTAACCGTGTAAATTTCACGCCAACCTTTATCCTTCTCCACTCGCCCCTTGGCATAGAAGGTATGTTTTCCAATAGTAAGTTCAACACTCGTCTCATCATAACGATACGGTGCACAAAATAGTGCTATGAAGCGCCGAACAATGAGATCGTAAAGCTTACGCTCATCAGTGCTTAGATTTTGCAATTGGACAAATTGATCTGTTGGAATGATCGCATGATGATCACTCACTTTACTATCATCTACAATTCGCTTCGTTACTTGTAACGGCTTACGCAGTAGTGCTGAAGCTACTTCACGATATGGACCGATAGCCACTCGCTCCAAACGATCCTTCAACGTTGAGGTCATATCACTTGTTAGATGTCTAGAATCGGTACGTGGATAAGTGACCAACTTATGTTGCTCATATAGCTTTTGCAGTACATTGGAAGTTTGCTTAGCTGAGAAACCTAGCTTTTTGTTAGCATCTCGTTGCAGCTCTGTCAGATCATAAGCAAGCGGATGAAGCTCTTGCTTCTCCATGACCTTCACATGACTTACCTGTGCGCTCTTAGCATCCTTTATAGCAAGCAATTGTTGATCTGCTTCATCTTTGTCCCATAGCTTCCCATCATGTCCCTGCCCGGCTCTCCACGATGCAGTAAAGCCTGTTGCATCAGTTTGTAACAGCCAGTATGGTTTCGCTTGGAATCCTGTAATTTCTTGCTCACGCTCCATCAAAATGGACAAAGTAGGCGTTTGAACACGGCCCGCCGCTAGCTGCGCATTATATTTGCATGTCAAGGCACGCGTCATATTTAGACCAATAATCCAATCCGCTTCTGCCCGGCAAACCGCTGATTTGTATAGATCATTATATTGTGAACCTGGCTTCAAATTACGGAAGCCTTCCTTAATCGCTTGATCCGTTTGCGAAGAAATCCAAAGCCTAGAGAACGGCTTTTTCCAATGAATAAGCTCCATAATCCAACGAGCCACAAGCTCCCCTTCACGTCCAGCGTCAGTAGCAACAACTAGCTGTGATAGATCATTACGTTTACTTAACGCTTGAATCGCTTTAAATTGATGTGACGTTTCCTTCATCACTTGAATATTCATTTTAGCAGGTAAGAGAGGTAGATCGTCTAACTCCCATGTTTTATACTTTTTATCATAAGCTTCTGGTTCAGCTAACTCAACCAGATGACCTAATGCCCAAGTTACGACATAATTAGGTCCTTCCATATAGTTTTTATGCTTCGTATTACAACCAAGAACACGAGCAATTTCCTTTGCTACACTTGGTTTTTCAGCTAATACTAGTGATTTCATTTCCCGATTGCTCCAATCTATTAACATATGGTCACAACATAACATACATCGGGAGTTCATTCAATCGTTAGAAGTACGATCACAAGCGAGCATTTTGAACATTCCTCTATAGACAAGCACCTAATTTTTGTAGGGCAAATTAACCACCATCTAGGTATATATCGGAGTCAAACTAGGTGCTTGACGTATATACTACTAATGGAACTTTAACTAACTAAAGAAAGTAGTGAATGCAGTGCAACATGGATCAGCAAGACGATCATCGCGACGGTTGCTGGCCATATCAGACATTCATGGACAAAGACAAGGATTTCTATCCTTACTAGAGGCTGCACAATACGATCCTAAGCGGGATCAACTTGTAATATTAGGTGATTATATTGAAGCAGGTGAGCCTATTACGTGGCGCTTGATCGATCTTGTTCACCAGTTAGTAGACAAAGGTGCAATTGCTTTACCAGGCAATCATGAACTGAAATTGGCTACATTAAGACGTGGTAGTACCGCACATCGCTTGCGCTATTTGCGCTTTATTCGTCAGCTACCAAGTTATCATATGGAAAATGGCTATTTATTCGTTCATGCTGGGGTTCGACCTGGTTTACAGCTCCAATTGCATCCGATACGTGAGTTAACTGAAATAAGGGAGTCGTTCACACGATATCCATTATCGACACTCCGTGCCAAGCTCGATACTGATCTTGGTGGTACTGCTGGTCAACGCATCGTTTTTGGTCATACGCCAACATTCAAATTGGGGGCTACCCCCGGCTCCTTGTTCGTTGATGAATGTAGAATCGGAATTGACACTGGAGCAAAGCATGGCTACAAACTTTCCTTGGTTGATCTAACACATGGGCTTTGCTATAGCTGTTCAACGAGTGAGGAATATCGTACGGGAGATGTTCACGTTTATCATGTACCGAGTGTACGTAATCGCTAATCAAGCTAATATGGAATTCTGTATTGTCATATCTGATCGGCCACTTTCATTACAGCTCCTCCTCAGGTAGGAACACTAAGAGGGTATCACTCTACTTTTGCACATTGTTGTGCAAAGCGAAGTGATACCCTCATTTTTCATTGGATGTAGTTCAAAAAAAAGACTTTGATAAAGAAAGACTACGCAATTTGGTGTTGGCTGGAAGTAGCGCAACTCACAAGCCAAATCATCACATTATGCTGCTTACGTTCATCCAAATCGATAAAACCTTCGTCATGCCAAAGCTCACAAAGCACATTCTTAGTTACTTCTATCGCCTGTGTCTCATCTTGTAATAGTATGATAGCCATACGATATATCGTATGCTCATATCGTCTTAAAAGCCCAGATTTTGTAGACATGGTTTTCTCCTCATCAGTACACTTCTCTCTTTTATACGAAGGTGGCTTTTGTCCTCGGATTTATACCGCTATGATAAAATCATAAATCCGAGGCCAACGGCGATTGGAACAGTGATTTGTTTTCGGAGCGCCCTAATTAGTAACAGTAATCGAACCCTTACGAATACTCGATAGATAGCTTCTACTTGCAAACAAGAAGTATATGGCTTGCATCGCAATATATATTCCAAATACAACAAACGAGTATAGCCAATTCGATGATTCTAATATTCCATCGAGCGCTAGCATTGCAAATAGCGCATGAGAAATCCCGACGATACAAGGCAAGAAGAATATGATTCCAATTTGAGTAATGACAACTTTTCTCATTTCCTTATACGTGACGCCTAATCTACTTAAACTTTTGAACATTGTAATATCCTCGTCGCGCTCAGTAAATAATTTGAAGTAGATTAATGATCCTGCAGCAATAAAGAACAATAAACTAATGAACAAACCAATGAAAATAGTCAATGACATCGACTGAGAATATCCAGCATAGTAAATAATTTTACTCATGTCTAATTGATCGTTCGTATCATTCGTATTCGCTTGAATCTCTTCTACGACGGGTAACGCTTTTTCCCAGTTAGAGATTTCAAACCCATGGAACACAATACGGTCTTCATCCGTACTTTGTTGATTCCATTGCGCATAGAGTTCATCAGGAACAACAATCGTCCCCCCATATTGAATAACCTTACTATTAAATATAGATTCTTCAGCCATTTTCGTAATCTCATACTCAATAGTTTCACCATTAAGTTGACCAATTAGTTTGGCTTTTTTTTCCTTTATATAGCTTAAATAAAGTTCTAACGCAGCTAGTTCATTTTCATTAAGACTCGATATTTGATTCTCTTTTGAAGCATTTTGATTATAAGTAGAGAGCGGAATAAGAATCGCGTCAACAATTCTACCTGTTTCTTCATCTGATCCGTAGTTAGCTCTATTATTGGTAAATGCTAGCGAGTAATTTCGTAATATTATCCCTTCAATCGTTACATTTTTTTCTATACGATGATTATATTTTTCAAGAACTTCTGTTACATATGCTTCAGTCGTAACTGGATTAGTATCATTTTTCTGTTCACTCCAAGCAATCGAATAAGAAGAATTGTGAGAAGCTTGTTCCTTGCCCATTAGTTGCATAATATAAATTGTACCCATAGCCGTCATAACGACTGCACTTAAAATGGTAATCGTGAATAGAATACGTGCGTTGTCTTTAATCTTATAGCCGAGCTGACCAATAATAAGCATATTGGACTTATTATAGTAGAGGCTACGATTTTTTTTCAATAGTTGTAAAAACACAATACTAAGTTGTGAATATAAGAAATAGGTACCTGCTACTACCAGAATTAGAATCGGTAGAGCGACAACAAAAAATAATTCGATCGTCATCGTTGCTGCAAGACCATAGCCCCCCACAATACATAGAACGCCTAGTACGACCTGCCAAATTGAATATTTCAATTCACCTTTAGGCTTTTTGTGAGCATGTAGTAAGTCGATAATTTGTCCTTTGCCTATGCGGAGCGTCGAGTATAACGTAATAACGAAGAAGATACCTACGAATATGCCAACCGTGACTACTACTGCACTTAGTGGAATCGCAAAACTTATATTTTCTTGCAAACGCAATAATGAACCAAGTGCAAGGAAGAACAATTTGCTGAAGAGAATTCCAACTGCAATCCCTACTCCCGTGGCAAGTATGCCAATAACCATATTTTCAATAAAAACGAGCTTTCGCAGCTGACGCTTAGTCATGCCAAATAACGAGAATAGACCGAATTCCTTTTTACGTGTTTTCAAAAATGATGTACTTGAATACATAATAAAAATAAAGCTGAACATGGCAATAACATACAAACAGTATTCCATCCCCATCTTCACTTTTGAAGCCGCAGCAATATTTCCACTCGTCACGTCAGGATGTTGAATGAAAGCTATATAGATATAGAAAATTGCAACTGAAAAAACACTACTCAAGAAGAATGCACTATATGAACGCCAATTTTCTTTTACATTTTTAAGCGCGAGGGAACGAAACGTCATCGAAATCGCCTCCTAGCAAACTTAATGTATCTAATATTTGTTGGAAGAAAACTTGGCGATTAGAGCCACGGTGGATTTCTGTAAATGGCTTACCATCTTTAATAAAAATGATTCGTTTGCAATAGCTTGCTGAGAATGGATCATGCGTAACCATTAATATCGTAGCATTCATATCCGAATTCATCCGCTGCAATGTATCCATAACATCTTTCGCTGACTTAGAATCTAAGTTTCCAGTAAGCTCATCCGCTAACAATAATGACGGTTTATGAATAATTGCTCGTGCAATTGCCGCTCTTTGCTTTTGACCACCTGATATTTCATATGTGCGCTTATTCAGTAATTCATCAATTTGTAGCAGCTTTACGAGAGGTAGTAGACGCTCCTCGATAACTTTCGGCTTCAACCCTTCCATTACAAGCGGAAGTATAATATTTTCTTTCACGGTTAATGCATCTAGTAAATTGAAATCTTGGAATACAAAGCCTAGCTCACGACGCCTGAAGAGTGCTAACTGATGATCATTCAACTTTGCTGGGTTAATCCCGTTAATTTCTAACTGTCCACTTGTGGCTTTGTCGATGGTAGCCAAAATATTCAACAGTGTCGTCTTCCCGCTACCTGACGGACCCATTACTCCGACAAATTCACCTTTTTCAACCTCAATATCAAGTCCCTGCAGCGCAGTATACAATACATTATTTTTACCACCATATACTTTACTTAAGCCCTTTGTTTTTAATACGCTCATCATAATAACTCCTTTATATCAATCATAATGTTATTCGTAAATGTGTTGTTCATTGCTTCATTATAACGGAGCGTTCTGATGGCAGTAATCGAAGAAGCTTTCAGATGCGGCACTGAACCTTACAGCTTTGTCACCTTCAATAGAGGTAGTTTAAAATGATGACTCGTGATCACGAAGTGGTGCTTCGTAGCGTTATCGACGGCGAAAATCTCAGTGTTACATGCGATGAATACCCGTTGATTGTATTGTAATGATGAATGTTGCTCCTTCTCCTGGCTGCGATTCTACACTAAGCTTATGTCCTAGACGCTGACAAACTTCTTGTGCTAGATAAAGTCCCATACCCGTTGACTCACCAATGGTTCTACCATTTTCGCCTGTGAAAAACGGCTGAAACACACGCCGAATATCGCTCGTTGCAATACCAATGCCTTGATCAATTACTTTTACTGTTGTGAGAGATTCTGTTTGTTCAAACTCTATAGTTAGTGTCTTATTACCTGATATTGGTTTGCTATATTTTAACGCGTTACTAATGATTTGATGCATAACAAAACTGAACCATTTTTGATCTGTAGAAGCTATCGCTTCTCCTACGATCCGCGGATAGATATTATATTGAATACATAATCGTTTGTAACGATTGATTATACCTCTGGTAACTTCGTGTAATGGAACAGAACGAACATAAAGATCGAGTTCAAGCTTGTCTACTCTTGCCGAATGAAGCATCATCTCAAGTCCAGTTTCCAATCTTGTGGATTCCTCTTGAATACTTAGAAATAACTCTCCTTGCTCCTGCAAGTTCATGATAGATTTATGTTTAACCCCATCTTGAGCTTGTTGCATTAGCATATCAATAACTGATACTGGTGTTTTCATTTGATGAACCCATTGCAGAGTGAAATGATATTGAATTTCTTGTTTCCTTCGCAATGTTTCTAATTGCTCTATATACATGGATTGCTGATTAAGAAGTAACTGTCTCATCAGTTGTTGCTCACTTGTCCGCGGATCTTGTATTAACTGAACTGCGTAGAGCGGATCTTTGGCAATTAATGCTTTGGACAAAGATTCATAGTAGGGCTTTATTCTGAGGTAATTAATAATGAGCCAACTGAGCAATATGACTGAAGCGAATATTATATAGTAAATCATCGATCCAAGATCAATATCTCCGCTCAATCTTTTCCACTCCAACATAAATAGTCCTGCACCTAACAAGCATGCAAGATAATATATGAATATATAATATCTTTGATCAGATATATACATACGTAGCATCGGAAATTTACTCTTCATATCGTAATGCTCCATTCCACCTTACATCGAAGGCTTTTCTTACTATGTTAAGTTGAGTATTTACTACATATTTTGTAAGTTATACAAGCTTTAATTTATATCCTTGACCGCGTATCGTCTCGATAGCTGAAGGTAGCCCTAATTCAGTAAACTTCTTGCGCAACCTCGTCATATTAACTGTTAATGTATTATCATCTACGAATTGAACATCATCCCATAAAGCTTCCAGTAATTGATCTCTTGTAACAACTTCACCGTAATAGGTGAAAAAACATTCAGCAAGCAGTAATTCATTCTTCGTTAGATCAACTAGCTGTTGTTCATAGCTAAGCTCATTACGCGAAAGCCATAGCGTCATCCCTTCTATTTCAACTTTATTGCTCTTCCCATCAACATTTGAGAGGGGATTTTCATCCACTGCAGTAAAATTTGTTGGAGTAATCGCGTATTCTCCATAAGCTCTACGCAATTGACTTCTAACTTTGGCAACTAATAATTCAAGTTGCACTGGCTTCGTAATATAATCATCTCCACCATTTTCAATAGCCATCACTTGATCCATTTCACCGTCTCTAGCAGAGATGAATATGATCGGAATATTGTAATTTTTACGTACTTGCCTACACCAATAGAAGCCATCGAAATAGGGTAAATTAATATCTAATAACAGCATATCGGGCTGAACTTCTTCAAATTGATCCATAATGTTCTTCAATTCATAAGCAATAATTGCTTTATAACTATATTGTTCTAACTTCGACTTTAATACTTGAGCAATTTTGGAATCATCCTCAACAATCATTATCGAGTACATCATATAACTCCTTTCATCTCTTGTTTCAAAATAGAAAGACACCACTTTGTTTGGCATAGTGAGCGTATTAAACCATCACTATATTACAGAAGAGGTGTCCACTATATGATAGATCAAAACTTATAATGAAATCAACTTTCCAATACCATCATATCATCTATCCAATATAATAATATTGTTACTCTTTAATTTCTTCAAAATTCGCATCATAGATTCGGAACATTGTTTTGTAGCCAGACTCATCCACTTTAACGCCCACATCTAGTCGACCAGTAATTTGAAGTGGCTTGGATGTGTAGCGAAGTTTCGTTCCATCCTTAACGTAGACGATCATTATTTTATTCCAATAGGTTTCATCCCCATTATCAAAAGGGCATTCCGCACCGGGCTCTGGAATAAGAAGAAACCAGTTATTATCTAAAGAGAGTATTTCGCCCATAAATCCTTTTATTTGAACGGTTTTTTTTGCTTCAGATAGATCCCAAAAATCATCTGAGGGTGTATTCTGTTCTTCATTATCAAAGAAGCCACTCCAACTAATAGATTGATACTTGCTCTTCGTTGTCTCTTTTTTCTGTTCAGAGGTAGATTTAATAGGTTCTTTAGTGGGAGCCGTTGTTGATTTTGGTTCTATATTATCACTGGATAGTTTACTCGTGACTGCTTGTGTTGACGTTGATTGTTGTTGTACTTCTTTTTCTTGTTGTACTTGTTGTACTTGTTGTTCTTCTTTTTCTTGTTGTTCTTGTTGCTGTTGTTTAGAAACTTGATCCTTCGGTTTAGTTGAAGGAAGTGACAATGCTGATGCTGGAGTGGAAACTGTAGATTCATCTTCATTACTAACTTGGGGTGAAGATAAAGCAAGTTGGTTAGCACCATTATCATTATTCTTGGACTCAAGTTCAGTTAATTCGTCTAAGTTATTCTCGTCAATGTTATTATCGTTATCACTTGTCGGAATCGTTACTACTACATCAGCTAAGTCTACTGATTGTTCCGTTAGCGTAATCCCTTCGCCAAAAGTGCCCACTTGCTCAGTTGACTTCTGCTCCCCGCAGCCGGCCAGTAGTAATATCAAAACAAGTATATAACCACTCGTAATAATGTTGTTCATTCGACGATGCATCAATGAGATCTCCTCCCTTAATTGCGAAATAAAGTTAAAGCATCGGTGCGATATACTTTCATTGCCGGTCCGAATGATGCAAGTAGAGCTAGAGATAATGTTGCGACAATAAGAACCCACTCATACGTAGCGATCTGGAACGCTTGTAATTGCACACCTGATTGAATGAACAATGAATTACTTATGATAGCACCTACAATATGACCAAGTACAAGTCCAGCTACTAATCCTATTGTAGCCAACGCGATTCCTTCGGCTACAAGTGTACACAATATGTAATATCTAGACTTGCCAATTAGGCGTAACAATCCAACATCACGCTTTCTTTCTTGAATGGATGCTGTCAATGCAAGAAGCAACGCTGTTGTCGCAAGTAACACGCAAATAGACATGACAACCATAAGTAGGTTCGAGCCGGTATCCACTACATTTAATACATCTGCGACCGCTTTACTTGAATAGACAGCTTGCACATTATCCATCGCATCAAATTGTTGCTTCAAAGATTGAATACCTAATAACGAGTGCGGTTTCACGATAATTGAAGTTATTTCTTTAGCGCTGTCTTCATCATGATGAATCACCCACGCATTTTCCAACCTTGTAAATACAGTACGATCATCAGCAGTATTAAGCTTCGGTAATATCCCAACTACTTTATAATGAAAACTCTCATGTTCATCGTCTTCATTACTTTCATGATCTAGTTCAACATGATCAACTAATCCATGTGCACCACTGAATTGATCTCCTATACGTAAGCCAAGCTCTTTTGCTACTGCATAACCAACGGTAACTTCACCTATCGCTGCGTATAAATGTCCTTCTTTCAGTTGACGATCCTCATAGCGAGTAGCAAAATAAGCTGATGAAACACCAACTATCGGATAACCGTTATAATTATCCCCCGTAGTCATACCAAAAGCGACATCAGTGTATTCACTATTTTCTACAATATTAAGTAGCTCTAATGGAACATTACCTGTTGGCACTCCTACTCGATAAAAAGTATTAAGAACGAGCTGCGAATCGCTACCGTCAGCTCCAATGACAAGTTCAAACGGACCATATCCTTTTTGCGCACCATGCTCAACACTGTCTTTGCTCATGAGTAGAAGTACAAATAATGCTACTGTAATCATAACTGCAAAAATGGTCAATATAGACAAAACAGAGCGATGTCGCATATTGTTCCATATATATTTCCAACCATTCATATGCTTTACCCATTCCTTTCTTGCACATTGTCTTGATGCATACATAAGTTAATTTTGTCCATTTGTACCGTTGCAGGATACAACTGGGCTAAATGCAAATCATGTGTGACTGTCAACAGTGTCGTATTATTCTCTCCACATATTTCCAGTAATAATTCCATAATGTGCGCAGCTGTTTCCCAATCTAAACTTCCCGTCGGCTCATCAGCAAGAATTAGTGGAGGTTGATTAATTAATGCTCGAATAATAGCTACACGTTGCTGCTGTCCTCGGGATAGTTGATAGGGGCGTTGATTCATCTTCCCGGCAAGCCCTACTCGCTCAAACCAATGTTCAATCAGCTTATTACGCTCACCTTTAGCCAAATTACGCTCCATTACAAGCTCAACATTCTGCTTCGCAGTAAGTGAAGGAATTAGATAAAAATCTTGAAAAACATAACCTACCGTTTTTGCCCGGAAGCGATCCCTCTGCATCTCATTCATCTCACTAATAAGCTCTCCTGCCACTTCAACTATGCCACGATCAACAGCTAATATTCCACCAATAAGATGAAGCAATGAACTTTTCCCGCTACCACTCGGTCCAAGCAGTGCTATCCGCTCCCCTTGCTTCACCGACCATGAAGAAATACTAACAATCGGAAGGGAACGCTGATCTGATTTATATGATTTTTCCAAGCTTTTTACGTTGATCATATCTCCCATTAAGATTATCTCTCCTCCCTATTGTAAAAATGGACAGGAGAGCACTGCTCCCCTGTCCATTACTCTTAATTTTGTTACACACTTTTACTTCACAATGCGTTCAGATAATACGTCCCAAGTCATATTTTTACTTGTAAGTTTATTAAAGGCAGCTAGCGACAAGTATAATTTACCATTATCGAGATGACCTCGCAGCCCTGTATTTGTACCGTTAAGATTAACTTCAAGTTTATTAGTATCTACTTTCATAACGTTAGTTCCACTTGTAATCGTAATGATGTGGGCATTAGCATTCCATTCAACTTTTGCACCAAGCGACTCAGCAAGAGCTTTAGCTGGATATAGAACTTCATTATCACGAGTAATCTTAAACTTAGGATATAAATATTTCGCTTGCATCGTTGCAGATGTAGACTTAAGATCAACCTCAATAATTTGTGCTGAAGCTTTTGCAATTTGCGTATTATCGATTTGACCACTCACTTGATCAACGATTGGACCATATGCCCATACTCCAACATCAACAGCTGAATGACCATGTCCGCTCCAGCCAACAAGCAATCTTTTGCTAATTACTTGGTTATACCCACCTTCTCGTCCATAAGAAGAGCCATCTCCTGCAAGAATGATTTTCGCTTCCTCATCTGAAAGATCAGTAATCCAAGTATTTGCTTTTACAATATTTTTAATTTCATTGATAGATACTGCAGCATTGAGTTTGCTAACTAGAGATTCGGAAGAATTAATTTGCTTATCCCATAGATCAAGATTCAATTCATATATATTGTCTCGAGATAATGATAAGCCCCCCGTCTCGTGGTCTGCTGTAATAACGACTGATGTATTGCCATCTTTCTTTGCATAATCTAGTGCAACTTTTACGGCTGCATCAAAATCAAGAACTTCCTGTACCGTAGAAGGGAAATCATTTGCATGCGATGCATGATCAATTCGTCCCCCTTCAATCATAATTGCAAAACCATCTTCATCCTTTTCCAAAATATTTAAAGCTTTTGAAGTCATCGCCGCTAGAGATGGTATTTCTGCTGTACGATCTAGTACATAAGGAATATGTGAGCTACTGAACAAACCAAGCACTTTACCGCTAGTTGCTGATAATGAATTTAGTTCAGAAGCGTTATCTATATAGGAATATCCCTTTGCTTCAAAATCAGTAATGATGCTTTTGTCTGTGCGTTTTCCACCGTCAGCTTTACTTAAGAAGAATGAGCTTCCACCACCGAATAACACATCTACACCACTATCCAAATATTGCGAAGCAATAGCAGCCTCATTATCACGACTACGGACATGTGACGCGTACACTGCTGGTGTAGCATGAGTAATTCGAGCCGTCGTTACAAGACCAGTAGATTTCCCTGCAACTTCTGCAGCTTCGATAACGGAAGCGAATGGTTTTGATACATCTTCGTTGGAAACACTAATTCCAGCATTATATGTTTTATTACCTGTTGCAAATGCAGTTCCAGCGGAAGCAGAATCAGTAACGACACCTGATACGATCGTTCCGCCATCCTCACCACGGTCTGCGTATGTAGTGGCTTGACCAACATAAATGCTATCAAGCGTTAAATGATCAATATTCTTGTTGTACATTAAATAATTGCGGGCTGCTGATACTTGGGCAGGACCCATTCCATCTCCTATTAACACGATAAGATTTTTTGATTTTGCACTTTCAGTTGTTTGATTGTCTGCTTGAACTGGATGAATGGATAAAGTAGAGAACACGAGACAGCTTGCTATTGCTGCTTTAATAACTTTCTTTTTCAATTTAATCCCTCCATTTGTTTGTTTCTAACCAATTCACTACTACCCTATTATGTAAAACAAAAGTTAGGGGAGTATTATGAAATTATATTTAAAATGTAAATTTAAGGAATATCTTTAAAAATAGAAGACCAAAAAGCGTAGTCTATGTATTTTAGACTACGCTCATTTAGAATTCTATTTATCGACGATGTTACCATCTGCCACCACGGAGATGCTCAATAATTGATTTAAATTCTCCATCATGCTCTGGTGAGTCCTCTTCACCCTTCATCTCGATTTTTGTAATATCAAGCTTGTAAGTTTCCTTTGAGCTCGTAGGAGCAAAAATAAGTTCCTGTTCATTTTCAAGCTGAACTTGATAACCTGACTGGGCGAAAGCTGCAATGAAATCATTAATACTAGGTTTACGATCATCAGGAAGGAAAATTAGCGCTCTAAGCATTTTCGTCTCTGGACCATCAATAAATTTGAAGTGAAATATACATTCTCGAAGTGCCATTACTACAAATACCCCTTTCACTTGGCTTGAAGCTATTTTAACCTTTTTTGAAGCGTCTGACCAGTTTTTCCCCAACATTTGCTTTCAACCACGGTAGTACGTAGAAGTCGCCTCCGAATTTACCTGCGTTACCAGCAGCTAGCATAACAATGAAACCTAGTAAAATCATATACGGGTTCGTACTAACTGTGCCAGCAAACATGAACATGAAGTTCATTAGTAATCCAAAGAATATTGCCGGTAATGTTAGAACGCCAAGTACTAAGCCAACACCTACAAGAAACTCGCCCCAAGGTAAAATTACATCAATAATTGCTACATTAGGTAAAGCTATATGCTCGATAAATGCGTTATAGACCGGATATAATACTTCATCACCTTTCGCAACGGGATTCGTAACAACATTTTGTAAGTAGCCTGCTGCAGTGAATTCACCGCCAGTTATTTTACCCCAGCTACTTGTAATCCATTTGTATCCTAATACGATTCTTACGATAGCAACGATAGCGGCTGCGATTTTATTTTCTCTCCAAAACTTTAACATATCAATCACTCCTTGTTCTTTATGACCTTAGTATACGACGATAGGAATGATGAGTATGTGATTATAATCACATACTCAGTGAAAATTTCCACATTTATTATTAGGATGGTATTTAGTGAGATAAAGCTACTGAAAACGGCTGAGTTGTTAGGTTTCACATTTAATCACAATGGAATATAATTACAATAGTTTTCTATTTTATTAGATTGTTTTATACTTTGAAGAAAGGTTTGATTACTATGAGAAAGGTTATTGCGATTGTTCTCCTTTGTTTATTTCTTAATGCTTGCTCATCAGGAACAACAGTTCCACCTAGTTATAACTTCAAGCTAGATTACAATGATATTAACAACCCAGTACAGTACAATACACTTCATTAGACGAAGTCATAGCACAATCAGATTATATCGTACTAGCTGAGCTCGTAAGCGTTCGAACCTCTAAGACGGCTGGTATTGGAGATACTATGAAAATCATTAAACTATATAAAGGAAGAGATAATTTCAATAACAGTACGTTGGACTATGTCTCCAAAAAGCAGCTATCTAACGATGGGGATCAATTTCTAATGTTTTTACGTGAAAACAACAATATCTATTACTCCTCACCTTATTACTCCACATTTATTAGTACGAATCCATTTCAAGATAATGTATTTCTTTAAGGTCCTTTTACTGGATATAAATTAAAAGATATTATAACTCAGATCAAAAATTCTTCTCAAATTGACCAATATAATCGAATTCAAGTAAAAATCTTAGACTCAGTGATAGATCACCAACACTTAATCGAGGATGGAGAATCTGAATTGCTCCTCACATCAAGACAAGGAAGCATCATCGCCAAAAGCGATATGATTATTTTATAGAGAATGTGAAGGAAAGTATAACCCCTTAACAAATAACATAATAATAGGAAACGTTGGAATTTATTAATAAGACGTTTGGTACAATGGACTATTAATCTAAAAATGGAGTTGGTCAATGATGCCAATTATAAAAAGGTTTTCGTTTTGGTTTATTATATTTTCAATTTTGATATGCTTTTTCAATATGTCGGGAAGTGATGATTATAACATAATCATTTTTATTACAAATCCGATAAACTGGCTGAACATTAAGTGGTTATCAAGAATCAATGAAAACCCCGATACTACTTATTTGTTCTTACCAATTCTTTATTTACAACATATAGCCTTTTGGGCGATTCTTGGGCACTTAATTGATCTAATAAGAGCACGAGTAGGTAAAAACAGAAAAAAATGATATTATGTAACGAAAAAAAGGGCGTATACCCCAACCGAAGGATATACGCCGTAGAGAAGAAGATAAAAAGATTATGAAAGTCGGTAGGTTATGACCTCTTTCACGATCCTATGGTTTAGTATTAACGACTTCATGTCGCTTATACATCCATGTCTGCCATACCTTAACGAATGTATTGCGTAAGGTAAGCTATGAACCAGTGTAGAAATTGTCGCTAGACTTTCGATTAGATGCTGTAAGTATCACGTTATAGCTCAAAAACGACCGCTATTAGGGAAGTCCCTACATAGCGGTCGTCTGTTAATATTCTATTAAATATTGTTATTTCGGTATCGTCAACGTTATCGTCGTCCCTTTTCCTTGTGCTGATTCCACTAGAAGAGTGCCGCCTACACTGTTGGCACGCTCCTCCATACTGAATAAACCTACGCCCGTCCGCTCCAGTTCACCATAATTGAAGCCTACACCTTGATCTCTAATCGTAATAACGACCCGCTCTGCATAATCTTCAAATGCTACTACAGCCTCATCTACATCTGCATATTTCGCAATATTCGTTAACCCTTCTTGAATAATACGATAAATTACCGTTTCCTTTGTAGAGGTCAAACGCTGCTTCAGCCGACCAACCAATTCGACTTTTATTCCGAAATGATCTGTATAATTGTCCAAATATGTTTTGATCGCTGGCTCTACACCAAGATCATCTAGCACAGATGGACGAAGCTGCCAGGCCATACTGCGAACATCCTGCATCATCAGCGCTACATTACTTCTTAATTGTTGTAGCTCCGTTAATTGCTCATGATCGGCTAACATTCGATCGATTTGAATCATAAACGAAAATAAACTTTGTCCGATACCATCATGCAGCTCTCGTGAAATGCGTTTTCGCTCTTCTTCCTGAACTTCCATCACTTTAACCATCATATCTTTAAGTTCTTTCTCAGCAAGCTTAAGCTTAGTTACTTCATTACGGATCGCCAAATACTGGTACGGTTGGTCTAATTCATCGAGAAACGGAACAATCGTCGTATTGACCCAATAGAACGTACCATCCTTTGCACGATTTTTGATCTCGCCCTTCCAAACCTCACCACGCGAAATCGTACACCATAGCTCCTTGAAAAAAGCTTTAGGATGGTGACCAGAATTAATGATTCGATGGTCCTGACCGATCAGCTCCGCTTCCGAATATTGCGATATTTCTACGAATTTATCATTAATATATTGAATTTTACCGCACACATCAGTAATCGCGACGATCGAAGATACACCTAATGCAAATTGCACATCAATTAACTCTTCTAACGATTTCTTCGTCCGTTCAAACAATTCATTGTCTTCCATCACTTCTTCCAAACGAGACAGTAAAACATCAGTTTGTTCAAAGTACTGCCGTCGGGTTCGATTATTGTTCATCTTCATCAAATTGCAGCAGCCCCTTTTGCAAAGCGAATTTAATCAACTCAGGTCTAGTTTTCAAGCTAAGCTTCTCCATAATATTACTTTTATGAGCTTCAACCGTTTTTACACTTATAAATAGATTTTGGGCAATCTCTTTATTCGCATACCCTTTGGCAAGCCAGCCCAATACTTCCTTCTCACGTTCTGAAAGACTCATGTAAGCTGTATCATCGGCTGGTTCTATACTTTTCCGATTCATAAATTCGCTCATTAACTTCTTCGTTGCAGAAGGATAGAGATAAGCTTCACCTTTCGCAACCGCTTGAATCGCACCTACAAGCTCATCATGAGGTGCATTTTTTAATATATATCCGGACGCCCCAACCTTAATCGCTTGGAACAAATATTGCTCATCATCGTGCATCGTAAGTATAAGAATATTGACTTGTGGTAGCAGCTTTTTCAACTCAGCAGACGCCGTCATTCCATCCTTGCCATGCGGCATACTGAGATCCATTAGTACAACATTGGGCAGATGCTTACTCGCTAGCGCAATCGCTTCATCACCTTCTGAAGCTTCACCTACAACTTCTATGTCATAACGACCATGTAATAGCATCGATAGACCTGATCGAACAACTGCGTGATCATCACATATAAGAAGCCTAATCATCTATACAACCCTTTCATCACGTCATTATCTACATTTATTATAACGGTAAACATGAATGTTTACAGCAAAATGTACGAATTCCGTAAAATTCTAGCAGGGAATGTCAGGGATTAGGCTTAATAATGATTGTTATCTATATAATGAGCGCAATAATCGGTAAGCTCATGTACAACTTCAGCCCCAGCTTCAACTTGCTGAGCATCATAATTGCCTTCATAACGTTTACCTATTAATATAGCACCATTAATTTGATGCTGATCCAATGTAATCGGCCAAACTGCTGCATGGAGCAGTTTCTCTGTCAGCATAATCGATTCACCCAAGTCAAAGATTTCATGCTTGGCTGCTCGGGATTGTAAGAAGCTTCCTGTACGCAATACTTCGCCTGTCAGACCGAGATTGATCTGCTGTCGAATTCGCTGCGTACGATTGCTTACGCTACCGTACACGGGATACCAGTGGAGCTTTCTAGTTGCACGATCTAAAACTCCAATAGCTGTGAGATCGCTTTTTGTACGCTTTAACAATTGTTGTAGCTTCTCTTCTACAATAATTTGAGTTGGAGTCATAAACCTGCTCCTTTCCGACTAGTTACCTCTATATCATACCAGCGAATAGGTCAAGTGTATGTTAGGGAGATACCTTAAACCGATGTAGGGCATTCCCCGATATTAAGTATTGTCATAACAACGTATAGTATAAATATAGAAACCGCACCAGAAAGGATGAGGCTTAGATGAGTATTTACTACGATACAGAAACAACTAAAGCGAAAAGACCGAGTAACAATTATAGACCAGGTTCTCTAAGCACTGTGTTTACAGATGAGCAACTCGACCTTCTTGCTTCAGTCATGCATACCAAAAAATACTCCGCTGGCACGCACCTATTCTGGGAAGGCGATGATGCGAATGCAGTGTACTGGATATTGAAAGGTCGCGTTAAACTGCGCAAATCTGCTTCGGACGGCAAAGATCTTCTACTATCTATTTTACAACCTGATGATATGATTGCCGACATTGATGCTTGGGACACGACCCATCGTTATACTGCCGAAACGATAGATCAAGTAGAAGTAGGGATTATTCCTAGATTGCAGCTTGAAATGCTAATGGTCAAATACGGAGATTTTGCTTATCGATATGCGATGTGGATGGGTCTTATCCAACGTAAAACAGAATCTAAGCTACGTGATCTACTAATGGGTGGAAAAAACGGTGCGCTTGCATCTACACTTATCCGTCTATGCAACAGCTTTGGCGAGAAGCAAGCCAATCAGCACATTCATATTGATATAAAATTAACGAACAATGAGCTCGCAGAATTAGTAGGAACAACGAGGGAAGGTATTAATCGCTTGCTTGCTTCCATGAAAAGAGATGGGATCATATGCAGTGAAAGTACTGGCTACTTGAAAGTAACCAACCTTGATGCTTTGAAGGATATGGCTGGTTGCCCGATATGCCCTACTTGTCCAAAAGAAATATGCCGACTATAAGAAAAGAAAGGGCTACTTGGAAAGTCGATACCATTTCGACATTCTAGTAGACCCTATTGATGATTTATTGGATACAGACTCCATTTTTACTGTCTACGAGCCATTTTTGTTACTTTTATGCTCCAGGGACTACATTTTTACTGTCCATGAGCCGTTTTTGTTACTTTTATGCTCCAGGGACTCCATTTTTACTGTCTACGAGCCGTTTTAGTTACTTTTATGCTCCAGGGACTCCATTTTTACTGTCTACGAGGCGCATTTGTTACTTTTATGCTTCAGGGACTCCATTTTTACTGTCTACGAGCCGTTTTTGTTACTTTTATGCTCCAGGGACTCCATTTTTACTGTCCATGAGCCGTTTTTGTTACTTTTATGCTTCAGGGACTCCATTTTTACTGTCTACGAGCCGTTTTTGTTACTTTTATGCTCCAGGGACTCCATTTTTACTGTCTACGAGCCGTTTTTGTTACTTTTATGCTCCAGGGACTCCATTTTTACTGTCTACGAGGCGCATTTGTTACTTTTATGCTCCAGGGACTCCATTTTTACTGTCTATGAGCCGTTTTAGTTACTTTTATGCTCCAGGGACTCCATTTTTACTGTCCATGAGCCGTTTTTGTTACTTTTATGCTCCAGGGACTCCATTTTTACTGTCTACGAGCCGTTTTTGTTACTTTTATGCTCCAGGGACTCCATTTTTACTGTCCATGAGCCGTTTTAGTTACTTTTGCGGACGACCCTACTCTTTTTCGGTTGTCACCGCTCCTTCGCTACTTTTCTACCCCAGCTATCTTACTACTTCCTACACTCAAACTAATCTAGCTACACTGTCATAATGATTCCTCATAAACTTTGTGATATTTAGCACATCGTTTTAACCGCATCTACTCTACAATGGATTTATTATCATCGTCATAAAAGTATGAACAGGTTAAGGAGTGATGAGCTATGGCATTACATGAGTCGAAGCTCCAACATTTCAATAAAGATGATCTTCATATTCAGCTAAGTATTGAGCGTGCAGCTATAGCCGCAGAGCAATTTAGTACGATGAACCAGGAACAAATCGACGAGATTGTTCAGCATATGGCACTTGCAGGAATTGGTCGCCATATGGAACTGGCAAAACTTGAGCTGGACGAGACAAAACGTGGTGTATTCGAAGATAAAATCATGAAAAATATGAATGCCACGGAAGGCATATATCATCAATTGAAATATATGAAAACAGTTGGAGAAATTGAAAATAATCCATATGAGCAATACAAAGTCATTGCTGAACCAATTGGCACCCTTGTTACGTTAATTACAGAAGTTTCACCTGTTGCAACTACATTATTTCAATGTTTAGTAGCGGTGAAAACACGTAATCCGATTATCTTTGTATTTCAAAAAGAAGTGACACGTTGTGGCATTGAAGCCGTTCAAAGTGTTCGAGATGCAGCTATTCTTTCCGGTGCACCCGCCTTCTGTATTCAATGGGTGGATCATTCTACTCATGCAGCAACACACGCGCTTATGTCTCATGAGAATGTAGCCTTAGTCATTTCTAATGGAGATAACGATTTACTGCAGGCTGCCAAACAACTAGGGAAATCGACATTAAGTGTTTCCTATGGAAACGTTCCTTGCTATATTGAGCGCACTGCAGATTTGAAACAGGCTATTACAGATCTAATATTGTCTAAAAATTTTGACAATAGCATGATGTTTACTTCGGAACAAGCAGTACTCGTCGATCAACAAATTTATAATCAAGTCGTACGAATGATGAAAGTACTAGGCTGTTACTTCCTTAACGAAGAGGAAAGCAATACGCTAATGAACCATATTTTCAATGAACAAGGTAATCTCAATGCTAATTATATTGGCAAATCAGCGCTTGCTATTGCCCATGCGATTGAGCTAGATATACCTGAGGATACAAAGCTATTAATTGTTCCACAAGATCAGGTTGGTGCAGCCTTTCCTTTCTCTGCAGTAAAAGCTTGTCCAATTCTTGCACTCTATATTGTAGATGATGCCGACATGGCCATTACGCTTGCTCAGCAGCTTATAGCGCTAGGTCACGGGAAACATTCAGCGATTATTCATAGTCATAATGAGTCTATTATTCAGAAATTCAGCCAACAATTATTAAGCAATCGCGTCATCGTTAACGCACCATCCATTCAAGCGGCGATGAATAATCAAGAACGTGACCAATCCCCATTCGCATCATTTGGCTATCAATCATCAAGTAATCATCAGCGAATGAATATGGAGCTCCTTCACCTTAAACATGTATCTAATCGCAATGTCGATATGCAATGGTTCAAAATTCCACCGAAGCTATATTTTTCAGCTGGTGCGACACAGTATTTAACAAAAATGCATGATATACATCGCATCATCATCATTACGGATCAGCGTATGGAGCAGCTTGGATATGTTGATAAAGTTCAATACTTCCTACGCAAACGTAGTGAACCTGTACAAATCGAAATTTTTGCCAAAGTAGAACATGAGCCTACGATCGATATCGTTATGCAAGGTACCGAGCGGATGAACGCCTTTAAACCAGATTGTATTATTGCACTGGGCGGTGGTTCTGCAATAGATGCTGCCAAAGCGATGTGGTTATTTTATGAAAGTCCAGAAACAAGCTTTGATACGATCAAAATGAAATTTATGAACATTCGCAATCGAGTATATAAATACCCTACACTCGGTAAACGCGCTAAGCTTGTTGCTATTCCGACAACATCAGGAACTGGATCTGAAGTTACCTCCTTCGCTACGATTACCGATGTTAGCAAAGGGCATTCCAAATATCCGCTAGCAGATTATGAATTGATACCTGATGTCGCGATTATCGATTCTGAATATACCGCTTCGCTCTCACCTACAGTCATTGGTGATACTGGCATGGATGTACTAACACATGCGATTGAAGCTTACGTTTCGATTATGGCCAATGATTTCAGCGATGGGTTAGCGATTAAAGCAATTCAGCTTGTTATAGAGAATTTAGAAAAATCCCATGCAATAGCTGATCCTGTTGCGCGTGAGAAAATGCATAATGCATCAACGATTGCAGGCATGGCGTTCTCCAATGCATTTCTTGGAATCTGTCATAGCCTTTCCCATAAATTCAGTGCGGAATTTCAATTACCGCATGGTCGAGTCAATGCAATTCTGTTGCCTCATATTATTCGTTACAATGCTTCTCGACCGACAAAATTTCAAAACTTCTCCAACTATAAACATTTCCAAGCAGATATACGCTATGCAGAAATCGCTCGCTTAGCTGGCTTACCTGCCCATACGACCAATGAAGGTGTAAATAGTTTGATACTATGTGTGAGACAGCTCAATCGTTCACTTGGTATACCTGACAGCTTCGAGCAATGTGGCATCTCTGCCATTTCTTTTGACTCTAAAGTAGATTATCTTGCCGAGCGAGCATTTGAGGATCAGTACACGAACTACAATCCAAGACTTCCTTTAGTAGCTGAGCTTTCACAGCTTTACCGTCAAGCTTTCTACGGTGAATTTCAATAAATAAATGCATCTCAACTTCAATTTCAAATTCAACATGATATGGAGGAATAAGCATGAGTACATTAAATACAGTAAAAGGTAATGTTGCAGCATGGCGTAGCTTTGAAGAAGGACAATGGTCAGACGAGATCGATGTACGAGATTTTATCGTTCGCAATATGAGCTCCTACACTGGTGATGAGCAATTTCTAACAACTGCAACGGAAGCAACAACTAAGTTATGGGATCGGATTAGTCAACTTTCTCGTGAAGAGATCCAGCGTGGTGGCGTATGGGATGTTGATACAATGACGGTTTCTACAATTACTTCTCATGCACCTGGTTATATCAATCAAGAGCTTGAACAAATTGTCGGCGTCCAAACTGATGCTCCCTTCAAGCGTTCTGTCCAACCATTTGGCGGTATTAAAATGGTCGTAGATGCTTGTAAGGCATACGGATATGAAGTTCCGCAAGAGCTAGTCGATGTGTTCACTACGATTCGTAAAACGCATAACCAAGGGGTATTCGATGCTTATACACCCCAGATGCGGCTAGCACGTAAAACGGGTATCATAACTGGATTACCAGATGCTTATGGTCGTGGGCGCATTATCGGTGATTATCGTCGAGTCGCATTATACGGTGTTGATCATCTTATTCAATGTAAATTAGCAGACAAAACGTTAACCGATGCTTCACCAATGATTGAAGACACGATTCGTGAACGTGAAGAACATTCCGAGCAAATTCGCTCGCTACAAGAATTGAAAGAAATGGCAGCTACCTATGGATATGATATAGCTCGCCCTGCAGAAACAGCACAAGAAGCGATTCAATGGTTATACTTCGCTTATCTTGCAGCTATTAAAGAGCAAAATGGCGCAGCGATGAGCTTAGGTCGTGTCTCTACATTCATCGATATTTATATTGAGCGTGATCTGCAAGAAGGTACATTGACAGAGCAAGAAGCGCAGCAGCTAATGGATCATTTCGTTATGAAATTACGTATTGTGAAATTCCTTCGTACACCAGATTACAATGAACTATTCAGTGGTGATCCTACTTGGGTAACAGAATCTATTGGTGGCGTTACGACGACCGGAATCCCAATGGTGACGAAATCTTCATACCGTATTTTGCATACATTGTATACGCTTGGGCCTTCACCAGAACCGAACTTAACGGTGCTTTGGTCTACAGATTTACCTAGTGCATTCAAAAAATATTGCGCCAAAGTATCGATTGAAACGAGCTCTATACAATATGAGAATGATGACCTAATGCGTCCGACATTCGGCGATGACTACGGTATCGCCTGCTGTGTATCTGCTATGCGGATCGGCAAACAAATGCAATTTTTTGGCGCACGAGCTAATTTAGCAAAAGCGTTACTATATGCGATTAATGGTGGCGTCGATGAGAAGATGAACCTCCCTGTCGTTGCTACTGCACTACCTGCACTACAATCCGAGGTACTTGATTATGAAGAGGTTATGCAACGCTTTGATCATGTCATGGATTGGCTGGCAGGATTATATATCAATACGTTAAATGTTATTCACTATATGCATGATAAATATAGCTATGAGCGATTAGAATTTGCGCTGCATGACCGTGAAATTTTGCGTACGATGGCAACTGGTATCGCTGGCCTATCCGTCGTTGCCGACAGCTTGAGCGCTATTAAATTCGCTAAAGTATATCCGATTCGCAATGAGCAAGGCATTGCAGTTGATTTCCGTACAAAGGGAGAATACCCACAATACGGTAACAATGATGATCGCGTTGACCAAATTGCTGTAGACCTTGTACACCGCTTTATGGAGAAGCTAAGAAAACATCCAACGTATCGTAATGCTGTGACAACACAATCTGTGCTCACAATTACATCCAATGTCGTTTACGGTAAGAAAACAGGTACAACACCAGATGGTCGTAAAGCTGGTGAGCCATTCGCTCCTGGTGCTAACCCGATGCATGGTCGTGACCGAAAAGGTGCATTAGCATCGCTAAGTAGTGTTGCTAAACTACCGTATGAAGATTCGCTTGATGGTATTTCCAATACGTTCTCGATTGTTGGTCGTGCACTTGGTAAAGATGAAGCGACTCGGAAGAACAACTTAACAGCACTGCTTGATACGTATATGTCGCAGCATGCACATCATCTTAACGTCAACGTATTTGATCGTGAAACATTACAAGATGCAATGGCACATCCTGAGTTATATCCACAGCTAACTGTTCGTGTATCTGGCTATGCTGTTAACTTTATTAAGCTGACGAAGGAGCAACAGCTTGAGGTCATCAGTCGTACATTCCACGGTGAAATGTAATGGCGAATCTTGCTCAGCAAATAGAACATGATCGTCACATGAAAGGACGTATTCACTCCTTCGAAACGTTCGGAACAGTTGATGGTCCTGGTATTCGGTTCGTACTCTTCATGCAAGGCTGTGCACTTCGTTGTCAGTTTTGTCATAATCCGGATACATGGGATATGACGACAGGTAAAGTAATGACAGTCGATGAAGTCATTGCGGAAATTGAACCTTATCTTAATTACTATCGTACTTCTGGCGGCGGAGTCACCTTCTCAGGTGGCGAGCCGTCACTACAAGCCCCATTTCTTGCTGCACTAGGCAGGGAATTGAAACGTAGACATCAGCTCCATATTGCGATGGATTCATCTGGTTTCTGCGAGCCATCTCATCTGGATTCAACTAAATTGCTAGATGTATTAGATCTAATCTTACTCGATCTAAAGCAAGCAAATGAGCAGAAACATATAGCGCTAACGACTCAATCTAATGAACGTATATTACGAATGGCCAGGCATGTAACTGAATATGGCACGAAGCTATGGATTAGGCATGTAGTACTGCCCACATTGACTACTGATCCAGAAGATGTTGATGCACTAGCCAAGCTGGTCGCTAGCCTACCTACGGTCGAAAAGGTAGAGCTACTTCCATACCACGAAATGGGTAAATTCAAATGGCAAAGTCTTGGGCTAGACTATGAGCTTGACCATATTAAACCTCCTTCACAGGAGCAAATGGCAAGCATTAAGCAGCAGCTTGAAGCTTCATTGAACATTCCTGTTATTATGTAGCCTCTCCAAGAACTAATCGGAGTCCGCTACGGCGCAGGAGAGTGATTAAATTCTCTCCACTTGGGCATGAAGTTACTGATAATTAGTGTGTTAGAAAAACTTAAGCTGTTAAGGGGCGAATTTGACTCCCTTAATGCAAGGTGAGCCTCCAGAGGCGATATTCTGGAGGCTCATTTTTATTTTAATAGTTGCTTTATGTCTCTTCTGCGCTTAATGTACAAACAAAGCAATTTGTTACTCCATTTAGCTATTTTTCTCCCCTCAGCTCCATAGACATTAATTTTATAGTCTATGGAGCTGAGTTATCTTCTCCGCCCTCATCGGCACCAATTCCTAAGTTTGAGATCGCATTAGTCATGCTTCTGTATTTATCTGCCACCAAACATTTCCAATATACTTCCACTCATGTATACTCTTTACAAAGGAGTGCTCATATATGGAAGTGATTAGTTATTGCTTATCCTACATATTACGCAAGCTTGCTGCGGCTGGGTTAACTCTTGTAAGCTTCTTCTTATTTGCTTGTCTTGTCACAGGGTCCAGCACTTATTACGCTTTTCAGTTAATGAATCTACTACCTATCTGGTTTGTTCTATATGTATATGATTAGTAGGAATTTCGAAGTAATTTGGAAGTTAAAATAATAGGAGGTTAATATGAAGCGTATATTTACGATAATCTTACTGTTCACTATGTTGTTGACATTAGGTGGTTGTAGCTCCGAAAATTCCGATAAGCCGTTTATGGCATGGATGGATGCTTATATTGCTGTCGAAGTTAATACAGAGCAGCAGATTGCAGCAACTTTATATTCTAAGAAAAAACTATCCTTCCAGTCGGAAGACATCATTACTATGCAATTCATTGGAGCTCAGCAACAGCTTGCCATTCAACAATATAGGGTTACAGAAGACACTGATCCAATCACATCTTATCATCGTTATGATATTATCATTCACTACAAAGCGCTTGAAACTGGGCAGTATGAAACCTCTGGCATTGAAATTACAACATTATCTATGCCACCTATGTCTCTACCGATCGGAACATGGCATTTTGATGTAAATGATGCTCCAGCCGAAGCCATACAATCGTGGAATTCACCTGGTGCATATTCAAATAACGAGAAGCTACCTTACGATTATACTTCCTCTAATGACGCAACATTGCTTACTTCCATTCAATATAGTAAAGATTCAACTATTGAAAATAAGGATGGGCTACCATTAGCAGGAAGCATTGATATTAAGCAAGATTATAACGCTCCTTTCGTCTATATTCGGACTAAAATCCATTCTAATCATAACAATCTGACTTCACTCGACTATGGAAATGGAATCTATCTCCTTTCCCAAGCTCCTGCAACAGAGCTTATCGAAATATCGAGGACACGTAATCAATTAAAGTGAATGAGCTCCACTTAAAGTCAATTAGAGGCATCTTACTCGCCGCATAATAGTATAGATATAACAGATAAAAGGGGATCATCTCTCAGTCATTTTAATGACTGAGAGATGATCCCCTTTCTTCAATTCACAATTAACAAGGATCAGCTGCTGGATTACCTGCATCTACGGCTGTACGGAAGCTAGAACCACAACCGCAAGTAGCTGATGCATTTGGATTTTCTATCGTAAATCCACCACTCATTGCCGCTTCTTTATAGTCGATAACAAGACCACGTAAATATTTTGCGCTTTCTACATCTACTGCAACTTTAAGACCATCTACTTGAAGTAAAGTGTCTCCTTCTTGCTCTTCATCATCGAATCCCATACCGTAAGAGAAACCACTACAGCCACCCTCTTTTACACCTACACGTAAAAACATTTGGTCGTTTTCTTCCGCTGCAAGCATCTCACCAAGCTTTTCTCCTGCAAGTTCAGTTATTGTAATCATCTTATTTCCTCCTAAAACTTTTCATGTACTTTCCAAAATACTACTTTGTAATGAAAAGTAGCATCGGAAGCCGATACGTTATTATAATCTCGATTAGAGATATTCACTTACCTTAATATAGTATAAGTATACTCCACTATTTCTTATTGCTCAATAGATGAACGGATTCGTTTCTAAGCAATTGTTAATATCCCATCTCAAACTGCTCGCTATAATAGAGGGATTGTACTATATAGCAAGCTTACTTTATAATGATCAATATTACTTCTATTTTATAGCACTCTAAATGGTTCGGTTACTAAAAATTGGAGATGACAAAATGAGTTATAACTTAGTTGTTCTCGGTGGAGGATATGGTGGCTTAGCATTAATAAATGAGTTATTGAATAAAGGATTACCGAAAGGGACTTCAATTACACTTGTCGATCGTTCACCTTTTCAAGGGTTGAAAACAGAATATTATGCTCTTGCTGCTGGAACAGCATCCGATCTACAGTTACGAGTTGCCTTTCCTAATTCCCCGGATGTACACTTAGCTTTAGGCGAAATCATTGAAATTAATCGTGAACAAAAGACTGTACACGTAGTAGGTCATGATCCCATTTACTATGATTCACTCGTTATCGGTCTTGGCTGTATCGATCATTATCATGGTGTTGAAGGTGCGTCGCAATATGCGAATAGTTTACAAACATTCCAAGCTGCTCGAAAAGCTTATGCTGATCTGAATAATGTGAAGCCTTATGGACAAGTTACCATTGTAGGCGGTGGACTAAGTGGCGTTGAAATGGCATCTGAGCTTCGTGAAAGTCGTCCCGATATTAACATCGCATTAATCAATCGTGGTCCAAATCTATTAGGAAGTTTCCCCTCAAATGTGCAAACTTATGTAGCGGAATGGTTTCTGGAGCATGACGTTAATTTATTAATTAATACGGCACTCCATCGAATTGAGTCCGGGGTGTTATATGCCGAGAATCAATCTCGTCCGATCGAAGCGAATTCAATTCTTTGGACTGCAGGAATTCAGCCCGTAGCATTAGTTCAACAATTACAAGCTGCCAAAGATAATCAGGGCAGATTAATTGTTAATGAACAGTATCAACTGCTTGATGATCCGCATATTTTTGTAATTGGTGATTGCGTGAGCTCAGAATATTCACCAAGCGCTCAAGTAGCTGGCTTACAAGGAGAACGTGTAGCGAAAGTACTTCATGCGATATGGAATAATTATTCCCTTCAGTTAGAACCATTCAAGCTTAGAGGTACACTTGGGGCACTTGGTAAACATAGCGGTTTCGGTGTAATGGGGAAACTTTCGATGCGTGGAAGAATACCGCGATTAATTAAAAGCGGTGTATTATGGCGCGCTAAGCATTAAGATTGGGCGTTCGCAGGCTCAAAACAAAAATCAGTGCTTGAATATCAATCAAGGTTGGTTTTGATTTCTTCACTCGTTGGATAAACGGACACCAGAGACCTTATTTGCTCTGTATGCCTCTATTATCGATTTTACCGGACACAGATGCGCTTATTCTATAGGATTTGATGAATTTTGACTCCATTAAGTGCAAATAACGGCTTCTGTGTCCTTTAAAATTCTATTCAACCCTAAATTTCACAAATAACGGCTTCTGTGTCCGTTCAGGTAAATCTTTTCACTCACCGAGATCTGATTACTGTATCGAACCAGTTATCAAAGTCAGCTTCTTGAACTTCCGCTTTATAGCATATCCAGCAGCTTATCTAGTGCTGCGGTATTCTCCTCCTCATCGATGAGAAACTGCTCTATTCGCTGCTCTAACTCTGTAACGGAATCTGCTGCGACGATTGATCCATTCACTAGTGCAAATGGCTTCAAATAACATTCGCCGCAATTACCTAAGCAGCCAAATTCCGTTCCTTCAAAGTCGTCATCTGCTTCATATTTATCAAGTAATTTTTCTGTGCCGTGATGCATATTACCTGCACAAAATTCAACTGTAGGTTTCATCATGTTTATAACACCTTACTTTTCAAGTTCTTAATTGACTTTAGTATGATTTTTCTTTACTTTGTACTATAATAGAGGAGAAAGGAGATGAATGCAATGAGTGAACAAGTACAAGATACACAATATGATGAAGTATTAGACGTTCTTGACAAACTTCGTCCATTTCTACAACGTGATGGCGGTGACGTCGAACTAGTAGACGTGGAAGATGGTTACGTTAAGCTTCGTCTAATGGGTGCATGCGGAAGCTGCCCAAGTTCTACAATTACGCTAAAAGCTGGTATTGAGCGTGCACTGCTTGAAGAAGTAGATGGCATCGTAGAGGTTGTTCAAGTATTCTAATATAACCGCTACTATGTGGTCAAAAAGGCGATCCATCCCATCACAGGGAATTGGATCGCCTTTCTTATTTTACAATATTAGCTCGAATGGGATCAAATCCGCCAGTAACATCGATAATGTTTCCCGTTAAATAACTCGATTTCTCATCACATAAAAAAGAAATAACACGTGCAACATCTTCACCTGTACCAGGTCTACCGATAGGCGTCTCGCCATCCAAATCATTAATGGCTTCATGGATCGACTTTTCCTTATAGTCACCTTTAATATCTCCAGGTCCAATCAGATTAACAGTAATACCATTAGGTGCTTCTTCAACGGCAAGTGATTTTGTAAATGAAACTAACGCCGTTTTGGCAGCAGCATAAACAGCTCGTTGTGGCCATGCGCGCGCTTCATTAGCATGTCCAAAGCCAAAATGGATAATTCTTCCCCATCGTTTTTCACGCATATAAGGTAATAGTCTATGATTCAACTGCATAACTGACAATAAATTCCCTTGTACAAGTGAAGTAATTAGTTCTTCATCGTATTGCTGGAATAATTTACGCTCTCTTACGAAAGGACCCGCATTATTAACAAGAATGTCCACACCGCCCCAAGCCTCTACAGCTACTGTGAGCTTATCAATGCCCTCTGGCTTCGCGATATCAGCTTGAACGACGGTTGCATCGACACCCAGCTTCAACAATTGCCTGCGTACTTCAAGCGCTTCTTGTTCACTTTCCATATAATGAATCATAATACTACAACCCTTTGAGGCCAGTTCCATCGCAGTTCGTTTTCCTAATCCCTTTGCACTTCCTGTTATTAAAGCTTTTTTCCCCTTAAGCTCCATAAACATTCTCCTTCTCCGATAAAAGTTCAAAGTAATCACATCCGATCAGTTCGAACTACCTTACTTCATGAAACGCGGGTTAATTACGATGCACCAGTATCTGAGCATATTCGAATGTAAGCTTAATTGATTGCATTGCTAAATCTAAACCAACCGCTAAATCTTTCATCTGTTGATCTAAATTTTCTAGCACTAATTCTTGGCCATACATTCTCGTTCGTTGAATTAAATCATCATGCATTTCAGAATTCATATAATGCGTTTCCGTATTTCTTCGTTTACGAAGACGATGTGTTGGTTCCTTACTTTGTTCCTTTAACTCATTCAATGGCTGAGTTAATTTCACATGTACTTGTCGTTCGCGCATCATTCGTAAAACAGTAAAATAAGAAAAGTGTGCTTTTATTTTCTCCGTTTTTAATTCCAATAGAGCATTCAAAAAAGTTCCTAATTTATCAAGTAGCGAGAAGACTCTTATAAAGCCATTTTTGTCAAAATATACATACCTAGCGTAATCTATTTTTTGCTCTGCGTCCATCTCTTTTATCGAATTTAAAACAATCTTTTCACGAAAATTTTGTGCAGCATAATGACTCGCATATAATTCACGGAGTGATGCCTGTAAACCTAACGTCCATATTTCAAATTTCGTCCACTTGTCCTTGTTATCATCCGCTTTGCTACTTCGCTTCGCCATTTGCATAGCGAATTTCTCTAATAATTGATCTACTTCAGCGTACTTCCCTGTTGGTGGCTGTTCCGGTTGTTGAAACATAAACTGCAGCATACTTCTCACTCCATTCTTATGCTATTGGACTTTGATAACGATGTAATAAAGGAAGCTTATTCGACTTCAAATCTGAATCTCTATTATTAAAAAATGTTCAAACAGTCACTTATGTTCGTATGCGACAAAAAAGCTGCTATTCCTTGGGGCAATAGCAGCTTCATGCATCATTCTTCCTTGCGATATATCCAAGAGCGAATAACAAGATCCACTAATAAGCCGAACAGCGCAACAATTATTAAGTTATGGAGTAAACTTGTAAATATAAACCAGTTTGTATTACCAATCGTATAGACTAGCCAAGCACCGCTGAATATTTGAGCAATAACGAGAATAACAATTACAGCTGACGATTTCGTCAATGAGCTCTTTCCAGTTAATCGCTTGATGTAGAAATGCAATGTTATAAGTAGAATTCCTAATATTGCAGCAGCTACTCTGTGTATAAATGCTATTCCAGTAGCTCCTGATAACTCAGGTACAACTTCTCCATTACATAAAGGCCAGCCGAGGCAACCACCTGCTGAATCTGTATGACGAATGAAAGCTCCTAAATATACAACACCATACGTATAGATCGAAATGGCTATTGCCCACGGTAAAAGCGATCGAGGATAGCGAGCCGTCTCTACAATACCTTTTTTATCACGATAACACCAGATAACGAGTAATAACGTTGCAGCGAAGGCAATTAAAGATATGCCAAAATGAATCGCCATAACAGCATCGGATTGGGGCCATTTTACAGCAGCTGCCCCCATTAATGCTTGTATTATCGTAAATAGTAGTGCATACCAAGCATATTGCATTGGCTCACGATACGTTTTACCTTCACGCTTGTACATACGGTAAATAGCGATAAAGACACCCGCAACGATAAGACCTTCCACGCCGCTAACTGCTCTGTGAGAATATTCAATCATTGAATCAACTGTATACGCAGGTATAAATTTACCATTACAGAGAGGCCAATCCGTACCACAGCCGGCACCAGAATCTGTATTTGTTACTAATGCACCGCCTAACAGTACAAGTAGCATACCTAAGCAGGAAATCATTGCAAAAAAGCGAAATCCTTTTGAAACATTCATGTATTCACCTAATTCCAATTATTATGTTACATTAATTATAGCTACACAATTAGGTAAAAGCCATGTTCAAAATGTGAAACTTAAGCCATAACTAGATTGCATCGGCAACATCAAGTGCACGGTTCACAAACTGTTCAATCTCCTCACGTGTTTTACGTAATTTGTTAACAAAACGAACCAGTTCTCGACCATTTTTGAATGCAACAAAGCTTGGTATACCAAGAATATTCAATTCAGAACAAAGATCAGGTAATTCATCACGATCAATTTCATAGAATTCAACCTTACCTTTATATTGTTCTTCTAATTCCGGCATGAAGGGATTAATGTAATGACAATCGCCGCACCATGTTGTTTTGAATACAATAATCGTTAAATGCTCTTGTACAATTTGTTCCCGATATTGTGAATCCGTTGTAATTTTATTCATCGTCTTCATTCCTCCTACAATTTTTTGTATCTTCTAGATAAACCTCTCTGTTAACAAAAAGTAGCATCGAAAGCATTCTAAGCAAATTAGCGGACTGTAAGGACGTTATTTCCGTATTTTCCGCTTATTTGGAGTTTACGCGGACTCAGAGGACCTTATACACTCAAATACTAATGAATGTTGAGCGTAAACCTATCCATAACGTTCTGTGTGTCCTCTTACATCCTAATGTGTAAGTTGTACACTAATTAGTGTACTGTGAGTCCGTTTTTTTGCACACTATGGTGCTTATGCGGCGCAATAATAAAGCCATAAGTAGCTTTAATATGCACCGAGTGCTGCAACTGTGGCGTAACAAAGCCAATTAGTGTCTAGGCAATTTTTTTGCAGTATCCCAACTACTTTACATTCATTATCCTGCCCTAAGTACCCGCATAACTTTCTTCATTGGTCCGCGTAATTTCCCAGGCAATGATTCGACATCTGTTGTCGTTATTACTTTAAGTTTAAGCAATAATATACCGTACAAAAGACTTAAAATTATTCCTGATGTAATAACTGCAAGTAGATACGATAACTTATTAGCAATATTAGCCGTAAGTTCTAATACTCCATATTGAGTTAACCACGCTGCCCCGGCAGAAATAATAACCGCAATCAAATATGGTATCCAACGCTTGCCAAGTACTTGTAGTTGAACATCTTTACGGATCAAATATAAATTTAGTAACGTAACGGCTAGGAAACATACTGTTGAACCAATAATAAAACCAGCAACCCCAAAATACATACCGCAAAGAGTACTAATAATAACTTTGGCAGCTAGTCCGATTAAAGTATTAACCATCGTCTGACGTTGTTTGCCCATTCCATATAAAATCGAGTTTGTAGTCATCATTGTAATTTGTAATATTGTACCTATACATAACATCGCTACAACTTCACTACCACGTGTGCTAGTAAATAATAATCCCGTAACTGAATAAGCAGAAACCGTTAAGTATAAAGCGATGGGAACACCTGTAATACATACAATTTTCAGAACAGCAGAAGTTTGTTTGTTCACCTCTTGCTGATCTTTTCGGGCAAAGGCAGCCGAAATAATCGGAATAATAGAAGATCCTAATGCAATAGCTAAGATCGGAGGAATACCCGCCAATGATTGAGCTTTTATACCGAGATCAGCATATACTTCTGTTGCATGAACAAGACTATACACCTTTTCTGTAATCCGATAGAAAAAGGTTGTATCAAAGGTATACACCAAATTTATTGTCATAGAAGTTACGAGAGCTGGTAAAGACATTTTCAATATTTCACTATAAATTGTTCTGAATTTCAGCTGAGGACCATTTTCAATTGTAAATGGTTGATTAGGCATTAATGCCGCTCTAGCTTCAGCATTGAAATTCCCTTCGTACTTCTTATCTTGAATTTTAAGTTTACGAGCATAATGTAACATAACTGCAAATGCACCAATACTACCAAATACGCTACCAAACGTAATCGCAGCAGCAGCCCAATCATCACTATAGCCAAGGCTTAAGAAAATATAACCAAGTAATAAACCGAGGATAACACGGGCAAACTGCTCCACAATTTGTGAAATACCGCCTGCCGCCATCATCTGGCGACCTTGGAAATAGCCTCTCATCATCGCAATGACTGGAAAAAGAATTAAAGCAGGTGCTATCGCTTGTACTGCAAGAGTAATAGAACCTTTATTAGCAATGGAAGCATACATAGGTGCAAAAATATACATAAACAGAGCTAATAACAATCCTGTAACGGCCCCAAAGACGAGAGCCGCTTTGTAGATGCGTTTTGCTTCTTGATGCTTACCTTCAGCCATTCTTTCAGAAACCATTTTACTTATTGCGCTAGGAAAGCCAGCCGTAGCAATAACTAGTAATAGCAAATAAATTTGGTTAGCGGCAATAAATGCGGCCTGTCCATCTTCGTTCAACATATATTCGAGCGGAATACGTTGGAACATACCTAATACGCGAGCAACTAGAGCTGCTAATGCTAGAATAAGTGTACCTTTAAGTAATGAATCCTTTTTCAACATATGATATCTAAGTCCATTCCATCTAAATTGATTAATATAGTATAAGTTCAAAAAGCAGGCTTTCTGAACTACCTCTTACAAAGTCTCTAGTGGCTGATGATTCCCTCTTACTGGCGTTGCTGTTATCGTTGGCTTAGCCCAATGAATACTATTGTCGATAACTTTTAGAATATGTTCGTTGTAATAGGTCGGGAATGTCTCATGACCTGGTCTAAAGTAGAAGATTTTACCTTGTCCACGATAGAATGTACAACCACTGCGGAATACTTCTCCGCCTTGGAACCAGCTTAAGAAAACTAATTCATCTGGAGCTGGAATATCAAAATGCTCGCCATACATTTCTTCATGCTCCAACGTAATATATTCAGGTAGCCCCTCAGCAATACGATGACCTGGATTAACGACCCAAAGCCGTTCTTTCTCGTTAGCCTCACGCCATTTCAAATCGCAGCCTGTCCCCATCAGCTTTTTGAAAATTTTAGAGAAATGAGCGGAATGAAGTACGATTAACCCCATACCTTCCATTACACGTGCATGCACACGATCAACAATATGATCCTCCACGCGATCATGCCCCATATGTCCCCACCACACAAGTACATCTGTTTGCTGTAGTACTTCTTCAGTTAATCCATGCTCAGCTTCCTCAAGCGTTGCTGTACGAATATTCAACTCATCTGATGCTAATCCCTTTTGCAGTGTAATATGTATCCCTTCGGGATACACTCGTGTTACCTCTTCATGTTCCTTTTCGTGCAAAAACTCATTCCAAATCGTCACATTAATCATTCGATAACCTCCTGCAATTTTTCATAAACTACTTGAGCATCCTCCCGAAACATGAAAAATCACCTCGGAAGCATTAACTAGTTTTCATATATTACCTTACCAAACCCATATCCATAAAATAAATACAATAATCATAATAAGCTGCAGGATGATTTTGATTACAATACTGCTAAATAGCCCCACTAATGATCCCCAGCCAATAAGCATAGACCGCTTAAACTTAGTTCCGATCAGTAATTCCCCTAATACTGCTCCTACAAACGGGCCTATTATTAATCCGAATGCTGGCAATACAAATGGACCAATAATAATTCCGATCGTGGAGCCAATGATAGAAGCTTTTGAACCGCCAAACTTTTTCACGCCCATTGCACCAACGGCATAATCAGCAATAAGTAAAGCTAGAAGGATCACCGTTTGGATACACCAAAACCAAAATCCAAACTTTTCAAAGCTAATAAAGAAACCATATACAAAAAACGCAGCATATATGGAAAAAACACCTGGTAAGATAGGATATACTGTTCCGATCATTCCAATAACAAACAGCAGAACGACTAAAACGATGCCTATTATTTCCATATTCCACCTCACTTTACAACATCATGTTCGTTGAATGCAACTATAGATTGAAAATAAATTTACGTATAACAGCAGCTACTCCATCGTCATTATTTGACGAAGTAATATAATCGGCAGCATGTTTTACTTCATCCTGCGCGTTCTCCATAGCTACACCTAGTCCACATTGCTGAATCGCTTTAATATCATTCAAACTATCACCCATCGCGATGACTTGCTCCATCTTAATGCCCATATGATTACAAAGCTTCTGGAGTGCTGTTGCTTTGGAAGTATTGAATGGATTAATCTCGATATTATATAATGAGGAGTTCGATAACTCTAGTTGACCCCATTGCTGGATCTCTGTTCGAATTGCTGTGATCATCTCGATATCCTCAACATAATAGCCAAATTTCAACCATTCATGCTGACCATACTGACCTTTAAGCTCATTCCAGTTTTCTTTATTATAAATTTCTTCTGTCGTATATGCCCAAATCCATGCCTCTGGATAACGGTTGGCAAGTTCATATAATTTTTCAACCCATAGATGGTCTAATAATGTACGATCGAGTAACTGATAAGGTTTCTCCCATATTTCACTACCATTGACTGTAATGATTGGTGAGTCAAGTTGTAATTGTTCTACATAATCAATCGTTTTATTGAAGCCGCGCCCTGTAGAGAACATAACTGTCACTCCAGCAGCTTTCGCTTTGTTGATCCAATGAATATTTTCTTCACTAATTACACTCTCATCATTAAGTACCGTTCCATCCATGTCTAAAGCAATTAGTTTATATTGATTCATTTTCAGTCCCCCAAATCTTTTTAATGGATACTTAATATTACCATACTTAACACAACAAAAGCTCCTTCTCCAGTTGGAGAAGAAGCTAGACCATTACTTTGTTACCCATTATAAATGATTACCAATTGTAAGTAGAAATATTAGCATGACCATTTTCACCATTAATTCAAATCTTCTCACTGCAGAATTTCGAGGAATATTGCGCATTAAAAACGACTCCCTTCCTTATAATAATTTATTCTATGCCACTCTTACAAAGTTGGTCAAAGGAAACATTGTTGATCTCGAGAAATATTTTCCATAAAAAAAAGGTGCAAGTGTCCAGCTCATCGTACAGCTGTTGACACTTACACCTATTGAACTAATCCTTGATAATTACTCCGCAGCATTACCGGTTTGTGTAGCTCCCTCCGCAGTGCTACCATCAGCAATATCGCCCGCTACAGCATCCCCGCTCACTCTCGGTTTCCCGAACAACGATTCATACAACTTATCATTGGGTTTATCTCCAAGTCCATAGACTGCATCATACGCATCAAACATTTGGCGAGCAATTGGAGCAGCACCCCATCCACCAAAACCGCCATCAGGAACAACGACTGCTACTGCTAGCTTCGGATTTTCTGCAGGAGCATAGGCAATAAATACTGCATTTTCCGCTCGTCTGCCCGCTACTTCCTGCTCAGATGTCCCTGTTTTCCGGTTAAACGTATGCTCAAATCCCGCAAACCCTTGTACCCCTACTTTTCCCATACCGGTCTCTATTTCTTTCCAATACGCCTCTGGCATATCTACTTCATTCAGTACTTCTGGCTCAAAGCTTTGCAGTAATTCGCCAGTTGCTGAACGAACTTCATTAACAAATTGTGGCTTTAAGCGTACGCCCCGATTAGCAAGTGTAGCTGTAAACTGAGCTAATTGGAGGGTAGTATAACGACCTTGTTGACCGAATGAAGCTTGCACTAAGGCAGATTGCTTACTACCTCGCTCTGCTTCGCCATAGTATTCGATAACACCAGCATGCTCACGTAACAAGCCACTGCCAGTTGTAACGCCAAGTCCGAACTGCTTCATATAGGAATCCCATATATCTATACTCGATAGACCATCAACTGAGCCACGCATATATAGCTTATTACCAATCCAATCTGCCATAAAAGTATTGGATGATTTCTCAATAGCTCTTGCCCCATCTGTTAACCCATAAGCATGACCACCAGAGTTACCAATATACCGTTCATACCCTTTTTTACCATATGCAAATCTACCCCTATCATTGTACTCCGACTCTGTAGTGAAAAAGCCTTCATTCAATCCAATTAAGACGGTTAATGGCTTAATTGTGGAGCCCATCGGTACAATCGAGCCAGGATGTCGATTACGTTCTTCCTCTGTTTTATAAGGACCATATACAGGCCGGATCGTTCCGTTATTCAGCACATACTCATGATTATCGTAAACTTCCTGGGTTATGCTACCGCCTGCCCAAATATTCGGATCATAATCTGGCATGCTCGCCATTGATATCACTTTCCCAGTCTCTACTTCCATTGCTACAGCATAGCCCGTTACGGCATAAGGCGCTCGTTCAGAGGAATAACTCGAATTACGAATCTTCTCCAGATGACTCATAATAGATTTCTCCGTATGAAGCTGAACTTCTTTATCTATCGTAAGGTACAGATCGGAGCCCTTCGTAGGATTCGTTATACTTATATCCCCTGTTATTACCCCTTGATTATTAACTGGATATTTTTTTACACCATTAACACCACGAAGAATATCCTGATACATATATTCAATGCCATCCAGTCCAACTTCTTCTTCTTCGATATATTTATACAAATGATCTGTTATTGACAACTTTTCTTTATAAAAATCAGAAGTCGTTCTTACACCACTATATTTTTTCAAATAACCGACAAGCTGAACCGCTATCGAATTTTCGTCATAATTCCGTACACTTTCCTCAAGCAGAGTTACACCAACAAAATCCGATTGATTTTCCATAATATACGCTAGCTCTTCATTCGTTAAATCTTTCTTAATGCGACGAGGAGTAGACATAATATTACGACTAAATACAAGATCCATTTGACGAATAATATCTTCCTTCGTCATCATTTTTTCGGAACTACCAAATTCCTCAAATACTTCTGCTAACTTTTCTGCCATTTCTTCCGCTTGTTCATTACTAGATTTACCGCCTCTAACGGCAGGTTGAATGTTGTAATAGATTGATTGCGTTGAAGTAGAATAGGCGATCGGATAACCATTAGCATCATAAATATTACCGCGAATTGGAGCTATTGGAACATTGCGCTCATATTTTTTATTGATTGCACTAACAAATGTTGGTCCTTCTACGAATTGCAATACTGCTAATCGCACAATAAGTATGCTAAATACAACAAATACGATAAAGAAAAACACATTAAGTCTGAATGAAAACTGTTTTCTCCGCAGTATTTCTTGTTGCTTTGGATCATCTTGCACTTACAACACCCCTTCTACTACCGCTACCAAGTACGAATTATTTCTTGCTATTTGCTTCTGCTTGCTTTATAAATTGGCTAACAATATCACTGCTTTGCACCTTGAAAGCTGGAGCACCTTTAATCGATATCGATACCTCTTCACTACCAGGTTGGCCGGTCAAAGTAATAGACGAAGTTTTCACTGTAAATGTTCCATCATTATTTGTTGTATATGTTGCACTTGTTGCTTCTCCGATCATAGCATTAAGAGCCTCTTCCTTTGCGCTATCTGCTACTTTGGCACCGATTTCTTTCAATTCTTCAAAGCCATTACTCATTAGACTAGTGCTTAAGCTTTTCACATCGTCAAGCGTATATCCACTGTAGACAATGACACCTACAGCTACTACCAAAATTATAGCCCATTTCACCATCGTTTTCATCACGCGAACAATTAACATGATGACAATTAACGCAATTAAAATAACGTACCATTTCTCTTCTAAAAACGCTAACCACGTATCTACATCGTAACTTGAAAAGTCCAAAAAATTCATCCTTTTTTCCCCCTAAATTTTTCATAGTACATGGGCCTACACCCAGACTCATTATGATTACTACCAAATTTTTGCTACTACCATTAAGAAATATTATGTCGAAAGCATATGCAGACTTTCAATGGGGAGGCATAATCGCCGCCGAATAAGCTACGTTAGCATAGCCATCCTAATCACAAGTGACTTTTTTGAACGACCTCTTCCAAGAGGAGTCACTTGAACATTATAGCCTACTGAGCCGACTACAGTAAATGTGAGCGTGTAATTTTATACCCTACCAAGACTACTAGAGTAAATATGAAGGTGTAATTATAGGCATAAGTTGTCCCGCTCGAGCGTACAAGTAGCTATAGAGGATGTTCAAACCAGTTGCCTGGAATCACGCGGTAATGCGCTGTAATGTATTCGGCTTCGAAACTGCCATTCATCGTTAAAAATGTTTGTAGGAGGCTTACACAGTGAAAACAGCCATATGGCTCTACTTATTTTTGTTTGTTGCATTTTTTGATTTGCATGCACAATATCCGATATTAACGCCATTTGCCATCTCTTTAGGTGCTGCTCCATCATTTATCGGACTAATTATGGGTATTTACTCTATTACTCATCTACCGGGTAATCTTATAGCAAGTGTATATGTAGATAAACTAGGAAGTCGTTTGTTCATCGTAGGTAGTCTACTCCTTGCAGGTGCTATACTACTCGTACAATCTGCCGTTACTGATCCATGGCAATTACTTATTTTACGTTCGATTGCAGGCTTCGTTCTAGCTTTTCTATCACCTGCCTGTCTATCATTATTAGCGAGACTTAGCTCAGATATAACTCAGCAAGGAAAATTAATGGCTGGTAACGGACTTGTTCATACACTAGCATCAGTACTTTCACCTGCAGCAGGTGCGATTCTAGTAGCGAAACTAGGCTTCACCAAAACATTTCTAATATTAGGTTGGCTTCTTATCGTTACTGCGATACTAGCTTTCTTCTTTATTAAAGAAAAAAAGTTTGCCTTAGCGGATTCAGCAACCGCAGTTCCAATGCATGATGCACCTGTAGCTACTACAGACGTATTAGCTACGAATACTCCGGACAAGAAACTACGTTGGACTATTTTTCTTATTCCAATTGGCTTAAGCTGCTCTCAGGGCATTTTAACATTTGAACTTCCTTTAATGGCAGGTAGTATGGACTCTATCATGACAACCGGACTACTTTTTACAGTCGTTAGCATTGGCTCACTCATTACATTATGTATGTTGTTCGTTAATCGCTATGATCCAGCTGTTAGAACAATACTAGGGACATTATCATTATCGATCTTCTATTTTGTTATCGCAGCAAGTTTCCAAGTTCCCTTTATGCTACTACTACTACTTATCGGTATGAGTAAAGGAGTCGTTTTCCCAGCACTTTCTCATTGGCTTATTCAACTTAGTGAAGGCAGTAAATATGGAAAAACCTTCTCCATGCTATCGATCGCGACATCGATAGGAGCATTTCTTGGACCATTTTTGGCTGGGCAAGTGCGAGATATTATTTCACCATACTTTATCGCCTTCGTTATCCTATTTATAGCACTTGCTTTCAACGCTATTCCACCAAAAGATAACAAAACTATATCCCCTAATACGCTAAAAATCTAAGTGGTTGGCTGGAGCTACTTCTTGGAATCATCTATATAGCAGTTTCACATTTTTCAAATTGAAAAGGCAGGATTAGCGCAATATCTCGGGATATTGCTACTAATCCTGCCACAGCATCGTTGAAGAATGTCTTTTAATTGTGCTTGTTCAAAAAGTTTACTTTTTGAACTTTTATTAATATAACTTTTTCAAAGATTTATATACATCCTGAGCCGTTAATTCTTTGTCACCAGCTTCAATATTAGGTGAAGCGTTAATCCATTGACGGATATTACCATCTTGATCAACGAGGATCAGTGGATTATTATGATAGAAAGTTTTTGCCTCTTCATCATACATAACCGCAACACTGAACTCACGAGCTAATTTAATCATATCCTCAGAACTTTCGCCTCGTAAAAATGTCCAATGGTCAAACTCTACGCCCACTTTTTGCACAAATTTCGTAATGACTTCAGGTGTATCGATTGTCGGATCGAACGTAATCGAGATCAATTCTACCTCTGTACCGAGTTCACCCTTCTCTCTTAACATTTCCTGAACTTCACTAATTAGAAACGTTGTCGGTGGACATACATCAGGACAGCTTGCAAAGTAGAAATATACTAGTCTAACTTTTCCATTAGTGTCTGCAAGTGATACTGGATTATTGTCCAAATCATTAAGTTGGAAGTTTGGTGCCGGTTCTTTTACACTAGGTACTGCTTCTGGCTGCCATAAGTAGGTGTAAAGCAAATATACACCCATTACTACGACTAAGCATGATATTGCGATCTGAAATGCGTATTTCTTCAAAAATGCCAACACTGCTTTCCCCTTTCACAGCTACATTTTCGGCGTATTGATAATCATAACAATAAACACAATCATCAAATAATTTACCGAAATTAAGAAATTGAATTTTGCCCACTTCTCTGTATCTTTTGCGAACAACCCCATAATGGTATGAACAAGCCAAAAAACAGTTAATACCGTAGACAGAATTAAGAAGTATATGCCCGCTAAGTCATATGCGTACATTAATATTACTGTAGCTAGCATAACGACCAAGTATGGAATCATTTGAATTTTCGTACGTTTAATTCCTTTTACAACGGGTAGTAGTGGAAAGCCAGCTGCTCGATACTCCTCTACACGACGAATAGCAAGTGACCAGAAATGTGCAGGCTGCCATAAGAATAGAAACGCAAATAATAAAATAGCGCCCATATCAACTGTACCTGTAACTGCACAATAGCCGATAACTGGAGGCATTGCTCCTGATATACCGCCAACTGAAGTACTCCAAGTAGACGTTCGCTTCAGCCACATCGTATAAATAACGATATAAGCAACCCAGCCAATAATACCTAAAATACCACATAACACATTAACTAAAGTGAACAAAACAGTAACTCCAACGACACCTAATATAATTCCGTAAATTAATACCGATGATGGCTTCATTCTACCTGATGGTAGTGTACGATCTCGCGTTCGCTCCATTTTCAGATCGAGCTCACGATCATAAAAATTATTAATAACTGTTCCAGAAGCCATCGTTAATGTACATCCAATTAGCATCCACAATAATAGCCAAAAATCAAACGACCACTTCGATGCTACCCAGAAGCCCCCTAAAGAAGCAAATACATTAAGACGCAGCAAACCAGGTTTAGTTAGTCCTATCAAGTCTTTAAACAATTGTTGATCCTCCCGCTTCACGTAAGACGATTTTCTCGTTTGTCCTTCTATGTTGAATCGCTTCTAATCATACCGAAAAAACAGGTTTGTGACAATGTTCACTTCTGTTGTTCATTAATTCGTCATGCAAATGTGACGAAAACACTGTCACATTTAGGCAGGATACTCCATACAATGTGTTATGGATTTTTGCCTAGATAAAGTGAAAGGAGCTACAGACACAATATGGCTGTTATTAAAACCAATTCCGAGCAGACAAAGATGCTTGCTCGACTCATGCGTGCCGAAGCTGAAGGTGAGGGTGAGCTAGGGATGCTAATGGTTGGTAATGTTAGCGTCAATCGAGTTCTTGGTGACTGCCTTGACTTTAGAAACATTCGCTCAATTCCTGATATGGTTTATCAAAGTCCTGGCGGATTCGAAGCAACACAAAAAAGTTATTTTTATCAAAATGCAAGAGATAGAGAAGTACGACTTGCAGAGCGTGCTGTTCGTGGAGAGCGAACTCATCCCGCTTCCAATGCACTGTGGTTTTTCAGACCAACTGGCGATTGTCCTAGTACATGGTATAACCAGCAAAATAGTGGTCGCTACAAAGCACATTGCTTCTTCAAGCCAACCTGGGATGATTGTAAAAGCGTTTATTAATTTTTCAATTCGAAAGGAAGTTATTCATGAACTATTTTAATGCTTCACCTTATTATTATCCTTATTCCCATCCATCATTCTACCGTGATGTAGAAGTTATTCCGCCATTAGTTCCGAGCGGAGCAGCAGTAACTCCAATGGGCGGTAATATCGTTACATCAGCACCTACTTATGAAGAATCCTATGTAGAAAATATTTTGCGTCTCAATCGCGGAAAAATTGGTACCTTCTATATGACTTATGAAAATAACTCACAATGGAATGCGAAAATATTTCAAGGGTTTATTGAAGCAGCTGGTCGTGATCACATTGTGGTGAGCAATCCTGAAACTGGTGAACGTTACTTGTTGCTTATGCTTAATCTTGACTACGTTACTTTCGACGAGCCCATTGCTTACGAATATCCTTTCCATGGTGAAATGGTAACACCTGAATCACCAGTAGAATAATTTCAGCTTATTCCATGCCATGAATGAACAGTGCTTTACATTGTTCATTCATGGCATTTTTAATGCATCGTCACTTATTTCCATTACCCGTGTAATATTTACCAATAACTCGTGCATAATGGAAGTAGTGTATGCTTCCATCACAAGAAGCACAGTAAGACGTTATGAAAAGTTTTAGCTTATGCTTCCGATGTAACTTTTTGTTAGCAGGAAGCACTTAAGTTGGTAACAAAAAGTTTTAGGAGGGTTACATTTGGATACAGCATCACATTTTGTTGTCGGAGTTGGACTAGCAGGCTTATCTCAACTTGATCCGGTAGTTATTAATCAGCCGGCTATGCAAACTGCAGTTATATTAGCAACAATTATTGGTTCACAGGCACCTGATTTCGATACGATTACCCGTTTGCGCAATAATGAAATCTATATTCGACAGCATCGCGGCATTTCTCATTCTATACCTGCGATTCTATTATGGACTCTTATAGTTTCCGCTTCATTATATATGCTGTTCCATTTAAATGAAGGATATGGACATATCGTAAGCTGGACTTTTCTTGCCGTAAGTTTACATGTGTTCATGGATCTGTTCAATACATATGGAACACAGGCGCTTCGACCATTTTCGAGGGGATGGATATCGTGGAATATCATTCATATTTTCGATCCTTTTATATTTACGACTCATGTTATTGCTGGTGTACTCTGGATAGGCCAGTTCGCTGATCCTAGATTTATTTTCCCAATTCTGTACATCGTTATTGCCCTTTATTATGTAATAAGAGTGGATTATCACTATCGCTTAATGAAATATCTACAAAAGCATATTCCTATTCATCATGATGAAGTGCTTATGATTATTCCAACAGTACGATATCGAATATGGCATATTATGATCAAAATGGCCGATGGTAGTTATAAGCTAGGCACTTGGAAGAATGATACTATTCGCTGGGTGGAGCAAATTTCGTCTGATCAGCATCCACTTATTGAGAAGTCTTGTCAGCACCCTACAGTAGCTGCACTTCAAAGCTTTACTAAACATACCGTTGCGCATGTAACTGAGCATCGTTGGGGTACTGAGGTGCGTTGGTCCGATGCCCGTTATCGACATCGTAGGCAATATCCGTTTGTTGCCATCGTCTTCTATGATCACGATGAACAACCACTTGCATCTTATGTAGGCTGGCTTAACGATCGGAAGTTGTATAAGAGGCTATACAATGAAGCAAAGCTTTCCTCTGTGTAGGGGAAGTTCAAAAAATGGACTTTGATAACGAAGTATATGCTAACGTAGCTTACTCGGCATCGAATATGGAGCGAACTTGGAAAGTACGGTTCGCGTGTACCAATAACGTACACTTGCGCTTCCGTCTTTCTCAAGTAGCGCTCCATCTTCTCGGTTCTGAAAGCCCATGTTTTGAACCTTCATTGATATGGGAAGTTCAAAAAATGGACTTTGATAACGAAGTGTATGCTAACGTAGCTTACTCGGCATCGAATATGGAGCGAACTTGGAAAGTACGGTTCGCGTGTACGTAATCATGTACACTTGCGCTTCCGTCTTTCTCAAGTAACGTCTCATCTTCTCGGTTCTGAAAGCTCATTTTTTGAACCTTCATTGATATGGGAAGTTCAAAAAATGGACTTTGATAACGAAGATGGGCTTCGTAGGTCATTCGAAATCAAGTATGAACCGTACTTAGAAAGTACACGTTGCTTGGTTTTTTAGCGAATGATTTGTTTGTACTGTTTCAACAAACATCATATAATCAAAGAAGCTCAAGGTTTCCCTTGAGCTTCTTTGATTATTATATTGAATGAAAAATCAAATTTAACGTTGTCCGCCTGACAAATGCTGTTCAGCAATTTGCACTAGCTTACGAGTGATATAACCACCGATTGAACCTGCTTCGCGAGTAGTTAGGTTACCGTTATATCCTTCTGGTGACAATTGTACGCCTAGCTCCTGAGCTGCTTCCATTTTCATTTGATTTAACGCTTGAGTTGCTTGTGGAACGATTAATTGGTTACTTTTATTTGCCATGATGTAAATCTCCCTTCGTCCTCATAGGTAAAATTCATATGCAAGCTTGCAAACATATTATGTGCACGAAAAAGATTACTATACAGATTTTCGAAAAAAAGTTTTTAAAGGAGAATGAACTTGTCTAAATCACTGTCTTTGCTGTTCTCTAGTCTAGGAATTATTTGCTTAGCAGGAATGTCGATTGCTATGGCTCATAGTCTCAAATGGGTAATCTTTTGGGGGTTGTTATCGCTTATTACAATTGGAACGGGGTTTATGGTGAAGGTAAAACTACGGAAGATGAAACAACAATCCAATCAAGAAGAATAATCAATTAAACCGTTTCGCTTAGAATGTGGAACAACATTCCACGTGGACATATTGTAATTGGATTCATAAAGAACACTGGCAGACCACCCTTTTCGATTAGATCTAACCGAAAAATCATATAGTATTTCGCCGTGAGTCCAATTACGCTTCATCTTCAATGCATCAATTGCCAAAACTCTGAAACGATCTACCTGCTCTTTCGTTAATCCCGCACCTGCTTTTTGCACCTCATCATCTTGAATATGAATGGGATGATGTTTAATACCGAATTTACCAATTGTATCGTTTCTTACAATAATTAATACGGTACCCGCATTTGCCCCTGTTAACTCATGTTCTAATTGACGAAAAACAAAATCAACTTGTCTTGCTAATGAAATTCCAGTCATTTTATTTCTCCCTTCAAATGTTTTTTTTGTAAACTCAATTCTAATATAACGCGAAAATTGTCTTCTTGCACCGAAAGATAGCACAGTATTTACCGAAGCATTTCGTAGTATTTACCGAATCCCCCGATAAACTTGTACAACTATTGAACTAGTTTTAGTTTAAGTATATATGAATTTCTGACTATTAATGTGATGGACCTATCCCGAAAGTGGTGCTATAATATGGATATTATTGATAAAGGAGCGCTTACATTATGGAGAAGTTCACTAATTGGTTTAATTCATTATCCGTTAGAAGCAAGCTTGTTTTTGTTACATATTCTAACCTTTCCATTTTAACACTACTAGCGCTAATATTTACTATTATTATGAATCAGTATTTCACAGCAATAATAATCATTGCCGTAATATCTTATGGAATTGCCTATCCCATTATTTTATTTGTAGAGAATGCAATTACAGCATCATTTGATGAAATTCAAAGTGCTGCAAATCGTATTTCTAAAGGCGATTTTTCTCAAACCATTGATGTGGAGGCGACAAATGCTGGTGAGCTTGGGCATACCTTCAACAGCATGGTTATTAAATTAAGAGATATACTATCTGAATCAATGAATATTACGAGACATGTCGCAGAAACAAGTCGCAGTATTTTCGAAAAAAATAACACTATTCAATCTACGATGGAGCAGGTAGCTGTATCTGCAACTGAACTTGCAACTGGCGCTAGTACGATTTCTGAAGATGTATCTGATATGACTGAATCAATCACTGAAATTGAGATTCGTGTTACAAATTACGCACATTCTACAAAAGAAATGAATACTCGTTCCGAAGAAACGATTGAGCTCGTACATAAAGGTCGTATTGCCCTTGAAAATCAAAGTGATGGTATGAATCGTAACATAGAAGCAACAGAGCAAGTTGCTATAACAATTAAAGATTTAGCTGAAAAGGCTAAAGGTATTTCAGCAGCAGCGAAAGCGATATCTGAAATTGCTGAACAAACGAACCTGCTTTCCTTAAATGCATCGATCGAAGCAGCACGCGCAGGTGAACACGGACGAGGATTTGCAGTGGTTGCACAAGAAGTTCGTAAGCTGGCAGAAGAATCAACAGCTTCGACAAAAGAAGTGTTCAACTTAGTGAAAAGTATCGATAAAGGAATTCAAGATACGATACATAATATGAAAGTCAATGAAGAAGTCGTTAGTATGCAAGCAGCACATATTCGTCAAACAGAAGATATTTTCAATGAAATTGTAGTAAGCATTCAATTTATTAGTGAGCAAATCTTCAATTTCTCTAAAGAAAGCGATAGTATGCTTGATAGTGCACAAAAGATTTCTGCTGCAATTCAAAATATTTCTGCAATTACAGAACAATCGGCTGCTGGTACTGAGGAAGTTTCAGCTTCTATGAATGAACAAATTCCTTCCGTGCAAGTCGTTGTTTCAGAAACTGAACGAATGCTTAATATGGCAACTCAGCTGCAACGTACTATCCAAATTTTCAAGTTGAAATAATCTTCGTTATCAGAGCCTAATAGCATATGAAAAGCCTTCCTTGATTTCAAGGAAGGCTTCTTTCACCATATTGGTACAAATATGATTGCATTAACCGATGAACATTTGAACCCATTTGCCATTCACATATCCAACGCCGATTTTTGTAAAGTTAGAGCTCATAATATTCGCTCTATGTCCTGAACTATTCATCCAGTCCTTCATAACTTGAGCAGCGTTTTTTTGACCAGTAGCAATATTTTCACCTGCGTATGAGTAAGTGATTTTGTATGTTTTCAACATATTGAATGGAGAACCATACGTTGGTGAATTATGACTAAAGTAATTATTAACATCCATATCTCTTGCTTTTTCCATCGCTACTGTATTAAGGCTAGCATCTAAAGCCAATACAGATAATCCAGCTGCAGCACGCTCCGCATTAACAAGCTTTACAACTTCCTGCTGAATTGCTGCTACAGAAGAATTTCCAGCATCAGGTGCTGGAGTTGCCGTAGGCTTCACAGTCGGTGTAGGCTTCGCAGTAGGTGCAACGGTTGCTGTTGGCGTTACAGTTGCTGTTGGTTTAGGTGCAACAGTTGGCGTTGGCTTCGCAGTTGGCGCTACTGTCGCTGTTGGCGCTACCGTTGCTGTTGGGTTCGCAGTAGGTGTTACTGTAGGGCTAGGTGTAACTCCAGGTTTAAGATTAGGTAAATAAATACAAAAACCAGTTTGAACATTCACTTTCCAATTTCCGATCGTTACAATCGTTTGATTGGAATCCGTGATTTTGTTAAGCAAACTATTCATAAGATTAGATTGCCAATTGGATGTATAAGATTGCTCTTTCATGTCCATCTTAGATATAGTAGAGGCTGCATCTACACTTGCCCCTGTTAAAGTAGCTGTACTAATAAGAGCGGTTGCCACAATTGTTGCGACTCCCAGCTTCCATTTTTGCTTTGCCATAATTAATTCCTCCTAAACTTTTTGTTGCTTCTTGGATAACTTCTGTGTGTACCAATATGTCAACTTCCGCTTTATCGTATCAAAGTTTTTTTTAGGTTGCATGAATCAAAAATTACCAAAATCATTTTGTAAGCGTATACATATCTGTTGTTATTGCTTTGTTAAAATCCCCTCACTATGGTAAATGTAACTAAGTGAAGAAAACTTAAACAAGCGGAGAATATTGCTGTTACAATCGGGGACGCTGCGAGAACTAATTGCTGGAGCGTAGAAGGGCGATTTTTTTCTCGTAGCTTGAGCGCAGGAGAAATAATAAAACAAGGTTACTTTATTTTCTATTGTGCGAGGGCGCGTGTGTTTAGAGACAAACAAAGACTTCTACCTTTATTTCGTATCGTAGTGGTGTTGCTGTGCAAATTTCGCTCTGTAACACCAATTTTGGTGCTACAGCATCATGTGCTGTGCAAATTTCGCTCTGTAACACCAATTTTGGCGCTATAGCATCATGTCCTGTGCAGCTTTCGCTCTGTAACACCAATTTTGGCGCTACTGCATCATGTGCTGTGCAGCTTTCGCTCTGTAACAACAATTTTGGCGCTATAGCATCATGTCCTGTGCAGCTTTCGCTCTGTAACACCAATTTTGGCGCTACAGCATCATGTCCTGTGCAGCTTTCGCTCTGTAACACCAATTTTGGCGCTACAACATCATGTGCTGTGCAAATTTTGCTCTGTAACACCAATTTTGGCGCTATAGCATCATGTGCTGTGCAGCTTTCGCTCTGTAACACCAATTTTGGCGCTATAGATATTCATTCGTTCCATTTTCTTATTAAGCTCAATGAAGTCAGTTTCTTGTTTGTTTCTACCAAATACTTATATTTCTAATATGTAAACAAGAAAAAGCATTTCGGGAAAGCCCGAAATGCTTTTTCTTACTGAACAATATTAGTTAACTTTAATAACTCGACCAGTTTCTTGAGACTCGAAAGCATCAAGAATAACTTTCAAAGAGGCTCTACCTTCCTCGCCTGTGACAGCAGGAACTGTATCATTTACGATGGATTCAATGAACTTCTCAACTACACCACTTGTTACTTGCTTCTCATTAGTTGAAATTTCACCCGTTTGATATTTCGTTACTGTACCATCACGAAGCTCAACGATAACATCATCTACTGGGTCAGTACCGATACGCATTACACCATTTTCACACCATAACATGGTGCTATTGTCTTCGCCTTTGTAATATGTCCAGCTTGCTACTAACGTACCGATAGCACCAGATTTCATACGTAGAATACAAGAAGAGTTATCATCACTATCTGTATCTTTTTTATCAAGAGTACCCACGAATGCTGCAATTTCAGATACTTCATCATCAAGCATCCAACGGATCAGATCGGATTTATGAACACCTAGATCCCCCATAGCACCCATAATCGCTTCTTCTTTGCGGAAGAACCAGCTATCAGCACCGTCAATACTCCATGCGTCAGGACCAGGATGACCGAAAGAGGTACGGAAAGTAAGCACTTTACCAAGTATGCCTGATTTCAAAATTTCTTTTGCTTTTTCATGTGGAGGCATAAAGCGTTGGTTATGACCAACCATTAGCTTCACATTGCTAGCTTTAGTCGCTTCAATCATTGCCTCTGCTTCAGCATCAGTTACTGCCATTGGTTTTTCTACAAGGACATGTGCACCAGCTTTCGCTGCTTCAATCGTCATCTCAGCATGCAAGAAGTTAGGCGTACAAACGCTAACTGCGTCTGGCTTAATTGCTGCCAACATTTCTTTATAATCAGAAAATGCTTGTGCACCATACTCCTTAGCATAAAGCTCAGCACGTTCAATAATTGGATCTACAAATGCAACTAGCTCAACATTGGCATCACTTGCATACTCAGGGATATGACGGTATTTCGCGATAGAACCGCAACCGATTACTGCTACTTTAACTTTTGACATTTTAATAATCTCCTTTAGAGGTTGTTCAAAAATGCAAAGCATTTTTGAACGTGACCTTTTATAATTATTTAAATTGATTAAGATAATTTTGCTCTAACCACTTGTAGCTAGTAGCGATGGATTCCAATGGAGGATTCGTACATGAATCCTGCTCTACAATAATCCATTCCACACCTGCATCACTAGCTGCTTTTACAATCTCGACTAATGGAAGAACTCCTTCCCCTAACTCAACAGTATCGATCTGTTTTTCAGGATCACGACTTTCCAACAAGAAATCTTTCAAATGCAGCAATGGTAAACGTCCAGTATATTTGTTAATGTAGCTCACTGGATCGATTCCTGAGTATTTTACCCAACCAATATCCATTTCTACTTTTAGATCAGTAGCAGGAATGCGTTCGAATAGTGCTTCAAATACCATTTGACCGTCAATTAATGTGCTGAATTCAAAATCATGATTGTGATATAAGAATTCAATACCTTGCTCAGTACAAGCACGACCAATGTCAGCTAGATCAATTAAATGCTGACGCCATGAATCAACATCACGAATTTCTACAGCTAACCATGGACAGATCGCATACTTTGCACCAATTGTTTTCAGATAGGCTATTTCATTGTCCAAGTTATCTTTCAATTTTGACAATTGAATATGACTACCAATTGCTTTCATATTTAGCTCAGCTAATAGCTCACGCATTTTATCTGCTGGAATATCTCCGTAATGGTAAAATTCTACTCCTTCATAACCTAATCCTGCCACATGACGTAAAGTGCCTTCAAAATCTGCTTCCAATTGTTCACGAAGCGTAAAAAGCTGCAATCCGATTGACATTCTATTCATTATATTCAAACTCCTTTATATGTTTATCAATTTATGTCTTATTTTGTCCAACTAGATTAAGTATAGCGCATACATTACGATAAAAACATTAATTATATTAACATATTCTTATGTTATTTTGTCATTTGTTATTTATCAGTATTGGCTTTTTATCAATTATTGTTTCTTTGAGCATACCAATTCAGCGCAGGTAGTACTAAGAGATATATAAATAGTAATCGAAACATTTGGAAAATCGTGACGACAGTAGAATCCGCCTTGATTGCTGTAGCAATCAGTGTCATTTGGTCCATCCCACCTGCAGCTGTACTCAAAAAACTTGTAGCAAAGCTTTCTCCGATCATTTCCATTAATAAATAAGAGAATAAGTAACTAATTACTAAAATTAAGATTGAACTTAGTAAGCCCATTACGATTACTTTCCAAGGCAACTTGATCATTTGCGGCTTAAGTAGCAAACCTATGTATGCACCGATTGCTAATTGTGCTATATGAAGAAAGTCTGATGAAACTGCTGGGACGTACACACCACTAATATTAAGTAGTATTCCTAAGATGACTGGCATCAAAAAATATGGCACCGGTAATTTTATCTTTTTCCCTAATACGACAGATGAATAGGAGATAACTAACAATAATATAACTGCCCAGTATGGGGATGCTTCCTTTACAGCTAGTGAATCATTAATGAGATGTCCGCTCACTAGAAAAGGTACAATACTTACAATAGAAATGACACGCACGACTTGGAAGAACGTAACTACACCAATGTCAATATTTTTATGCTCTTCTGCAAATGCTACAGATTGTGATAATCCACCTGGTATACTTGCAGTCAAAGCACTCATCAACGATACACCGGTTACTTTTTGAGTGATCATCGCGAGCAAAATACATGAAATAATGAGAATAACATTCATGATAACCATGTACAGCAAGTATTCGTGCATATTTTGAAGAGCAACAACTGTAAATGATTCACCTATCGTAGTTCCAAGTATAACTAAGCCAATATTACGGAAAGTAACTGGCCACCCCCACGTTGTTTTGAACGTTAATTGCGATAGCATTACTGCAAATAAAGGACCCAACATCCACGGCATAGGAAGTGAAAACAGGTGAAATAGCATCACCCCAATCACTGAAACTACACTAACTTTTATAATAGGTAAATAAGTAAGCTTCATGCTGTTCCTTCTCTCTTCTAGTCTGAAATATAGGTCTTCCATATTATAACTAGTATAGCAGTATACAGTACATGATCGTTACTTATTTAAAGGTTTCATAATGAACAACAGGACTTAGGTAGCTTTCACCTAAATCCTGTTGTTTTCTATAATAACCGTATTATGCTAATACAATTGTAAATTGTGCGTTACCTTTCGGATCAAGAGCAATGCGACCTGCTTCAACCGTTGCTGCTACTCCTTCAACAGCAGTTACCTCACCTTGACCTTTAACAACAAGTGAAAGTGGCTTATTGGCACCGTTCAATGCAACTGCGATCGAATTACCGTTGCGTGTTGCTTCAACTGTTAATGAAACATTACCTTTCACATCACGAACTACAGTTGATGCCTTAACACCTTCTTGTAAATTGTGGAGCTGTAATTCAACACCATCAGCGAAATCATAATCAGGACGATCATTAACTGCACCAATTGCAAGAATGGTATTTTCACGAACGAATAATGGCAAGCTCATAAAGCCATGCGTTTCTGATCTCCAAGTACCACCAACAACTACTTCACCCGTTAATAGATGCGTCCATTGTCCCGCTGGCAAATAGTATGTTACATCTCCCTCTTCATTGAAGATTGGAGCAACAAGTATACTATCTCCGAGCATATACTGACGATCAAGTTGCTCTACTGCAGGATCACCATGGAATTCAAGTACCATCGAACGCATAGCAGGAATTCCTAATTCATGTGCTTGAACAGCTGTATTGTATAGATAAGGCATTAATGAACATTTCAGCTTTGTAAAGAAGCGAGTAACGTCAACTGCTTCTTGATCATAAGCCCAAGGTACTCGATAAGACTTAGAGCCATGTAGACGGCTATGACTAGATAGTAAGCCGAATTGCAACCAACGTTTGAATACATGACTAGGTGCTGTATTCTCAAAGCCACCAATATCGTGACTCCAGAAGCCAAAGCCTGACATACCTAGCGACAATCCGCCACGAAGACTTTCTGCCATTGATTCATAATCCGCATAACAGTCACCACCCCAGTGTACTGGGAATTGTTGTCCGCCAGCTGTTGCTGAACGAGCGAATACTGCTGCTTCATTTTTACCAAGCTTTTCTTCAAGCACTTCAAATACGACTTTATTATAAAGCTGCGTATAGTAGTTATGCATTTTGAACGGATCAGAGCCATCGAAGTATACAACATCTGTTGGAATACGCTCACCGAAATCAGTTTTGAAGCTATCTACACCCATATCTACAAGCTCACGCAAGTACGATGCATACCATTCGCAGGCAGCAGGATTAGTGAAATCTACTAGCGCCATACCAGGTTGCCATAGATCCCATTGCCATACGTCTCCGTTAGCTTTTTTCACTAAGTAGCCTTTTGCTGCACCTTCCTCAAATAGACGAGAGCGTTGAGCAATATATGGGTTAATCCATACACAAATTTTCAAGCCACGCTCTTTCAAGCGGGTAAGCATTCCTTCTGGGTCTGGGAATACAGACTCATCCCATTTGAAATCTGTCCAATGGAATTCTTTCATCCAGAAGCAGTCAAAGTGGAATACGTGAAGCGGAAGATCTCGTTCAACCATACCATCAACGAAGGAGTTAACCGTTTGCTCATCATAATTAGTCGTAAACGATGTGCTTAGCCATAGACCAAATGTCCAAGCTGGTGGCAATGCCGGGCGACCAGTAAGCTGCGTATAGCGATCAAGCACGCCTTTCATATCGGGACCGTCAATGATAAAGTATTCAAGCGATTCACCTTCAACGCTAAATTGAACCTTTTTCACTTTTTCAGAAGCTACTTCAAGCGATACAAGCTCAGGCTGATTAATAAATACGCCATAGCCTTTATTTGTTATATAAAAAGGAATATTTTTGTATGTTTGCTCAGAACTTGTACCAGCATCCTCATTCCAAATATCAACCGTTTGACCATTTTTCACAAATGGAGTGAAACGCTCACCAAGACCATATACTAATTCGCCAACACCAAGATCAAGCTCTTCACGTACATATGCACGTTCTTTGCCCTCTGTAATGTACGCCATAGAACGCTGCGCGCTTCCTGTAAGACGTTTGCCACCACGGAAGAAGTCTACTTTCCATTCTGGACCTTTAGCAATACGAACGCTTAAGTCACCGCTAGTTAGAACGGCTTCATGTTCATTTTCTTCAATAACTGCGTTGCTTTCCGCAGATTTCGTAAGTTCAAAGTTAGGACCAAGATTACGCACACCAGTATGATGAATAACTTTCACTCCAATAACTCCGGGTAGTGGAGAGTGGAATTGAATCGTTAATAGCATCGTATCAAGCATACTTGCTCTATTTAGAAGCGGACGCGGTGCAGCATAAGCTGTTAATACGCCATCCTTTTCATAGAATTCATGCGCTTGTACCGCGCCTTGTACATTAAATTGCTCATGGATTAACCAGTTACCATTTGTAAATTTCATAGGATATGATCAACCTTTCTATTGTTAATGTTTCTTTATTTGGACAGTAAATTAATTTGATATAATTGCATTATACTGATAAAATTAGAACAATTCTAACAGTATAATGCTGAAATATAGCACTATTTTGATAAATGTAAAAGTAGGTGTCACAAATGGACTTAAGCGTCAAAACATCGTTGAAGGAAAATCGCCTGCATGGTACTGAGCAATTTCCGCTGGCAGCCTATTGGATCGACCAAACGATTGCCGGAGCACCAATATTAGAATGTCACTGGCATAGCGAAATGGAATTTTTCTTCTGCATGCAAGGGGAAGTATTATTTCAGGTGGATACCGACTACTATGTCGTGAAGGCTGGCGAGGCTATATTTATTGATAGCGGAGAAATACATACAGGTCATTCTCATCATCATGCGACTTGTATGTATGGAGCGATCGTGTTTGACCCACAATTATTAGCAAGTGCTAGCTTTGATGCAATACAAACTGAGTATATTGCTCCTTTTTTCGAACGTACTCGCAGTTTTCCCCGTCATATTAAGCCACATTCACGCTGGGAGAAACAGCTTTTAGATTCGCTCAAAATTATATTATCACTTTGTGATCAGCAGGATTTGGGCTATCAGCTTAGTATTAAAGCATTGTTGCTACAAATGCTGCAAACGATCTTGCCAGAAGGTAGACATGCAAACCGCAGCAAACGTGAATTAACCGATCAGACGAAGACGATTAGATTGAAAAAGGCGATTAGTTATATTCAATCCAATTACAATCAGCCTCTAAAAATATCGCAGATCGCTGGGCAAATTCCGATGAGTGATGGCCAGTTCTGTCGTTTCTTCAAAAGTATGACGAGACAAACACCCATCGAATATGTAAATTCCTATCGCATACGTCGTGCAGGAGAGTTGCTGCTTGATCCATCGAACAAAATCTCATCGGTCGCATTGGATGTCGGTTTCGACCATATGAGTTATTTCGTTAAAGTATTTCGTCAGCAAATGAACTGCACACCATCTGAATATCGCAAAAAAATGCTAAATAGCTCCTTAGACTATACGCTTTAGCTAATTCTCAATATCACTTTGCATAATTGTTAATAAATTTCGAAATTTTCACTCAAATTTTAAGGTAATCTTAAGGTTGATTCGCTACAATACACTCATACTTTGTTGTGCTGGAGGAATGAATCATGACAATTACAGTTGTATTCCAAGAAAAACAGATACCTGTATATATGCAAGAGCTTAATAAAAAAGCAATGCGTAAACTGGAAGCCATTTTGAATCAGAAATGGGAAACAGGCAAGCAAGCTTTAAAAACTTGCTTAGCAACACTTATTAGTATCGAAGTTATTGGTTCAGAAGCAACGTTACATGCGTTAACCGAACATCATACTTTAACGATCTCACTTTATTAATATACAAAGGGACGAGGCTACCAGTGCAGTAGCTTCGTCCCTTTGTTGTTTTAATAAGTTAGTTCTTAAACTGTATTTTTATATTGTGTTTGGCTAATATCGGCTCACCTTTATTACGATTTCCCCAGATGAACACAAACGTACCAATCCATCCGAAAATCGAGGCAATAATTAATATAATGTTAATTTCCACTATCGAAGTTAATCCTGTCCCTAATAACGGACCAATAGTCCCTCTTATACCAAACATCATAAGATGTATACCAAAGACAACAGCTTCTCTCCCTGGAGCAATCTTGAATATGAATGCCATAATCCCGATTTCCCAAATTGCTTCACCAACACCTTGAACTGCATTTCCAATTAATACTGCAGTAAAGCTCCCCCATAAACTATATAGCAAAGGTACAATTGCGTAAGCAGCTATTCCGATTATAAGAGTATACTTAATATCTATACGATCAATCATAATACCGCCTAACCAGAACGTTAATAAGAGTGCGATATAGTAGGCGACACGTGCATAACCTATTTCTACATTGCTTAATCCAAGTACATCGACTTGAATAATCTGGTATAAAGGAATTGACATCATATTACCAAATCCTGAAAACGTTGTTGCTATAAGAAATAATGCAAGTATTTTATTACTTTTCACAAGCTGAACTTGTTCTAGCCATTGAGCTTTTTTGCCAACTCTAGCTACTGCAGTAAGACCTCGATTAGGTTTAGAACCTTGTTTGGATACTTTAATCGAATTGAAAATACTAACAGAGATAAATCCAGCAATCGCAGCAGCAATTAATGGTCCCCTTGGCCCCAATACGTCTGTCCAGCTACCAACTAGATATGCTATTGGAATCATTAATACACCCATACCAACACGTACATAGCCCATTAATCTACCACGCAGATTGGATGGATAAATTCTAGATACGAGCGAAGCATAGGCCGGCGCTTGAATCCCCATTAATAATTGAAAGACAACAGCCGTTACTACATAGACATTAGGATTAGGGAATATTGCGGGCAATATTGGCAATAGACGACCAATCATATTAGGAATTATCGTAAATGGCTTCGGCTTATCCGATCGCTCAATCCATGAAGCCCAAATCGGTGAGAATATTAAGCCAATTGCTGGAGCAGCTGACAATATCCCTACTTGCAAATTAGAAGCACCTTCTTGTATAGCAAAAGCAATAAAAAACTGATTCATAACTACATTGAAAAGACTAAAAAACAAAGTTGCAACAAAATCTACGCGTACATTCCACCATACCCGAGGCTGTATCTCCATTCCGAAATGTTGGTGTTGCTCAGCCTTTAATGCTTGTGACATATATTAACGATCCTTTTTTCAGTGTATTTACCCAAAAATTACTGTCCAAGAATCACCATACTATAAAAGCATCTTATTTGTATAGTGGTCGCTTAATATTTAATAAATAGAAAAAACACCACAGTGCTTTAGCTCTCGAAGAGAGACAATAGACTGTGGTGTTCATGTTTACTATTCTCCTAGCAAAATTTGAGCATATGGAGATTCAATCGGCATCATAATGACTGGATTATTACTCATCGTTACAATATAACTCTCCAACGTTCGATACAGATTGTAGAATTCCGGGTCCTTACCGTATGCTTCATTATAAATTTTTGCAGCCTCTTGCTCACCTGCCGCAACTATTTTCTTGGAATCAGCCTCGGCTTGAGCCATTAATTCAAGTGCAGTACGATCTGCTTTTGATGTAATTTTTTTAGATTCTTCATCACCCTCTGATAAATAACGGGCAGCAATCGATTGACGATCGGAAATCATTCGATTATAAACACTTTCCTTGTTGCTTTCAGGTAGATCAGTACGTTTAATACGTACATCTACTATTTTAATACCATAATTATCACGTTGCAGTGACAGAGCTACATCCTTAGTGATTTCATCATTCAAATCACCTCTTGCTGTATTTTCACTAATAATTTCATCATAATTCACTTCAGAAAGCTTACGTCTTACAGAGTTGTATACCGCTTCATTAATCCTTTGTGCCCCATCACTTACAGTAGGACTTGTTTTATTGAATTTCACGGGATCTTCAATTCTCCATACCGTGTAATTATCAACAAGAATAACTTTCTTGTCTTTCGTCATAATTTGAGTCGGTACATTCTCATAAGTCATCTGGTACTTGGGCAACTCTTTAATTTTGTCGACGAAAGGTATTTTCATATATAGTCCAGGTTCTGATTTAGCATCGACTGCTTCACTAAAACGCAATATAATTTTATATTCGCCTTCTTTTACAATAAATAATGAGCTGAGTATACAAATTACGAGGACTATTCCCCCAATAATAAATCCAGTAAGTTTAAAGTTTTTCATATAATCTCCCCCTACTGTGTGCCAGCAGAGTCGGAATTCGAACTGCTAGATGAAGTGTTGTTCGTTATTGAGCTGCTCTTCTTACTCAAAAGCTCATTGAGTGGTAAATAGTTAACCGTATCACTACCGGTATTTGTAATAATAATTTGCGCATTAGGCAGAATTTTTTCCAGAGTCTCAATAATTAGACGACTTTCTGTAATCTCTTTGTTGCTATTGTATTCTGCATAAATTGCATTAAACTTAGCTACATCACCTTGTGCATTCAGAATACGAGAAGCCTTTTCAGCTTCTGCTAGCTCAATTAATGCTTGAGCTTCTCCTCGTGCTTTTGGAATTCGATCATTTTCATACTTTGTTGCATTATTAATTTTCGTATTTTTCTCTTCTCGTGCATTGGTAACGGCACGGAAAGCTTCTGCTACTTGACCATCAGGTGGTTCAATATCTTGGAACTTTAAGTCAATAATAATAATTCCAGTCTCATACTTTTCTTGTAATTTCATTAGTTGTTCTCTTGCTAATTCTTGAATTACTGTTTTACCATCAGTAATCGCATAATCTAACTTCTGTGCACCCATGACTGAGCGAATAGATGCTATTGCAGAGTTACGTAAAAATGTTTCATGATTATCAATATTTGTTAAATAATTTTTGATGTTTCCTATTTTCCACGTAATAACAGCATCAGCAGACACAATGTTTTCATCACCAGTAATCATCATCGCTTCAGACTCATCAACAATGTCACCATTTGCTGATTCACGATAACCAATTGTAATATACTGTGTCATTTCTGCAGGGACGATCTTCACATCTTGAATCGGATACGGAAGCTTGAAATGTAAACCTGATGTTGCCTCATCTGTAATTTTACCGAATGTTAATATTACAGCACGTTCTCGTTCCTCCACGGTGTAGAATGAAGTCATTCCAATGTACAATAAAATAATTGCGATACAAATACCAATGACTGATTTACTAACAACTTTTGGATTCCAAGAAATGTCTTTTCTTTGTTCAGTGTGGTTTTCGTTGTTTCCATTTTCAAAGTTCAAATCCAATTCCCCTTTCATTCTCCTTATATCATATGACTCTATACGTTCATTTCACGGTTTGGTCACAGAATTTTAAGGTTATTTTCAGTTTTGTTGTTTTCGAGAGCGCTACAGCAAAAACATACCATTGGGATAACTATAAAAAAAGCTATCTACTCATTACTTTGTAGATAGCCACGATATTACGTTGATAATATATGACAGCTATTTTCACCGCTATATTTCACTTCCTACATCGTCTTTTCTGTGTCTTCAGATTGTCACTAAGTCAAGCATAGCGGATATCTACTATTCATAGATAAATAGTACGTAATAATCTCATCACCATCTTGAATACTGAACAAATTCAATGTGATTTCTTGCATAGCACCTGACTGATTTTGAATAATACCACTCATCGAACCTGAGCCTTGCTGCAATATTTTTTTCATTTTTTTAATAGCATCACTGCGAGTACTAGTTGGAAAAATAGTCGCTAAATACTTGATTGATTCTCGATATGGTTGCATCTCTGCCAAGCCAGTATATGAATAGAATAAAGCATTAGCTCCGATAATTTTATGATCTTGATCAAGTAATAGGACGCCTTCATCTATATTTTCTTGTTGTCCAAAATTGGCGTGTTCCTGCTGAACAGTAGATAGTGTATTCATATATCTATGGCGCTGTTTAAAGTCTCTAATAATAAATCCTGCTAGTATAACAATTCCAATTACGGTCAACATAGACCAGTAATTCTTTGCATCCATGTTACTAACTATTGAAAGTATCATCTTTATTTACTCCTCTATTTATAATTAAATTAATAATAGAGAGTATACCAGCCGATTCTGAACTTTTTTTGAACTTCCTTTTAAAGCGGTTTCTCTATCGCTTCAATAACCTTTATTAAAGTAGTATCCGCCATCGAGGATATAATTAAGGAGCAATGCTCGAACGTAAAATGTTGCGTAACCGGATTCGGAACAGCGATGCAATGCATCCTTGCAGCTACCGCGGCTATTGAACCATTGTGAGAATCTTCAAATGCTATAGCTTCTTGACCGTCCACGCCTAGCAGAGACAATGCTCGAAGGTAAAGCTCAGGATTAGGTTTCACATGCGTAACGTCATCTGCTGTACAAATGTAATCAAAATATTGATGTAGTTCAAACCGAGTGAAGAAACTATCAATCCATGCTCGATTAGAGCTTGTTGCTAATGCTATTTTCAGATTCATTTGCTTCGCTTGTGTAATAAAATCCATTACTCCTTCACGTAATATAAGATTAGGCAACAGTAACTGTAATCTTTCTTTATGTAAATTTCCAAAGAATTGTGCATCTTTATCTTGTTTCAATAAATTCGCTAGATTTGTGTAAGGATTAAATTCACCGATAGTCGTCCCAATGTTTTGCGCATACGTTTCGATTGGCAAATCAAACTCATATTCAGTGTAAATTTGTTGTAGCACCTCATAATCTAATGTTTCCGTATCGATCATCAATCCATCAAAATCAAATACTATAGCTCGTATCATAAAATCGTCTCCTTCACTAATTAAAATCTCTGTTCCAAGCGATGCAACAAAACCCAGCAACGTGTACGGTACGAGTACACGAGCGGTCAAATGCTCGAAACTTCAAATGAAGGTTCAAAAAGTGGGCTTTCGAAAGCCGAACAGGTGAAACGCTACTTGAGAAAGGCGGAAGCGCAAGTGTACATGGTTGGTACACGCGAAATGCACTTTCCAAGTTCGTTTCAGATGCGATGTCGAATACGCTACCTGCATTACTTCGTTATCAATGTCCGCTTTTTGAACTACCGCTTCAAATCAAGGTTCAAAAAGTGGGCTTTCGAAAGCCGAGCAGGTGAAACGCTACTTGAGAAAGGCGGAAGCGCAAGTGTACATGATTACGTACACGCGAACCGTACTTTCCAAGTTCGTTTCAGATGCGATGTCGAATACGCTACGTCAGCATACGCATCGTTATCAAAGTCTGCTGTTTGAACTACCTCTTTCAATGAAGGTTCAAAAAGTGGACTTTCGCAAGCCGAGCAGGTGAAACGCTACTTGAGAAAGGCGGAAGCGCAAGTGTACATGATTACGTACACGCGAACCGTACTTTCCAAGTTCGTTTCAGATGCGATGTCGAATACGCTACCTGCATTACATCGTTATCAAAGTCCGCTGTTTGAACTACCGCTTTAAGATGATGAGCTTACTTGTTGTCATATCTTCTATGGCATACGGCACGCCTTCTTTGCCAGTACCGCTCATCTTAACACCACCATATGGCATATGATCAACACGGTATGTTGGAATATCATTAATAAGCACTCCCCCTACTTGCAAGTTCGCCGCTGCCTGCCACGCTGTTTCTAGTGTTTTGCAATAGACACCAGCCTGCAAACCATATGCAGAATTATTCACCATTGCAATTGCCTCTTCCATAGAGCTGACCTTATTCACTATAACAATCGGAGCAAATACTTCCTGACAGCTAATAGCCGAATGTTCTGGCACATTTACCAATATTGTCGGTTCGAGAATGACATTATCGATAACCTTCCCGCCTAACACAAGTGAAGCACCGTCATCTAGTGCTGCTTGTATCCATTGTCTTGAGCGTGAAATCGCTGCTTGAGATATCAATGCCGATACGTCTGTATGAAGAGATAGTGGATCGCCAATTACTAATTGGGAAGCTGCTGTAACAAATTGCTCTACAAAACGATTATATTGTTCGCCAATCACATATATTCTTTGCAATGAAATGCATACTTGTCCATTATTGCTAAATGCGCCCGTGACACAACGTTGAATAACTTCGTCAGTCATCATCTCATCATCAATAATTACTGCGGAATTAGATCCAAGCTCTAACGTGCGCTTCTTGATTGCTGCAAGCTGAGATATTCTTAAGCCTACGGTTGGGCTGCCAGTGAATGTTATCATATTGACTCGTGGATCGACAACGAGATGCTCTCCAATCTGCACACCATCACCTGTTACAATATTCAATGCTCCTGCTGGCAAACCTGCCTCCATGAAGAGTTCACCAATAAATAAAGCAGATAGTGGAGTTTGTGGGGCAGGCTTTAAGATAACCGTATTACCAGCGGCAATTGCCGGTCCTATTTTATGGGCAACTAAATTCATTGGGAAATTGAATGGTGTAATAGCCCCGATTACTCCTAGCGGTTCACGAATCGTAAATGCTAATCGACCTTCACCTCCAGGCATAGCGGCCATCGGAATCATCTCACCGTTCAAACGTTTTGCTTCTTCTGCTGCATATTGATACGTTTGAATCGTACGCTCTACTTCTATATAAGATTGCTTAATTGGTTTCGCAGCTTCAAGACTTATACAATGTGCGGCTTCATCCTTACGCTCCTCTAACAATTGAGCAACTTTGCTTAATATATGTGCACGTTCATATGCAGCAAGCTTTCGTTGTGATGCACATGCAGCTAGCGCTGAGTCTATTGCAGCATCCAATTGTGCAATCGTTGCCTGAGCAATCATCGCAATAACGTCCCCAGTATACGGAGAACGTAAAGGCTCGTAGTGTTCCGTTGACACTTTTTTTCCGCCAATGAATAACTGTTTCTTCATCTCATACTCTCCTCGTATCATAATGTAATCAATAAAAAACGCTCCTTTACGCAATGGGAGGACAACCCTACCATTGCTAAAGGAACGTTTTATGGTTCATTCAATGAGCGATAACATATCTATTCACGAATATAGTTAAGCATAATTAATTCTCTCAGTAGTCGTTACTCTTTACTAACTGTTTCTTCTTCGCTTTGGTTATTATACATTAAACGTGAAATCAGAATACCTACACCGCCTAATACGATGAATATTACTGCTTTAATACCAATATGCACATCCGGCAAATCAATGAATATGACTTTCATCAATACAACGAATAAGATGAAAATCCCTGTAATTCTAGGCTTTGACCATTTTTTCAATAGTCCAAGTATTATAGCACCGATGGCATATATCGTCCAAAAAGCTGACATAATGTAATGCTGCATTTCGATTCCTAGCTCTGTACTTAGTACAACCGATAACATCGAGACAAATAAAAACCCAACAAAAGCTGAAGTCCAACGTAGAATTGGTAATGTAATATCCTCATCAGCGCTTTTACTGTTGTTAACAATATTCGTTTGATACTGCGTATAAATTAGTAGCAACGAAGCTAATATAATGACCCAATTTAACATTTCAGCTGAAATTATATGTGGCACCTCTTGCACCATAACTTCAATCGAAACCGCTACAAAAACGATACTTGAAAGCACCCCATATACTATATATTTCTGTCTGATCGCTACAAATAATGAAATGGCTACGATTAACTGTATCATCGTTGCTCTATAGTCATTAGCTACAAGATCAACAAATAATATAAGAGCTATAAAGCTTGTAATAATTAAACTTAGCTCATAACGGAATTGGTAGCTATCCTTACCTTCTTTCGCCGCAGTTACCATCTTATTGTGGAAGAGGACTGTTCCACCCAAATAACAAAGTAGCATCACGCCTAGAACAATCCAATATGAAATTTTATCATTGTTCGCTAATAAAGCATAGGACCAAATCAATGCATTAGAGAGAGCTATAACTTGCATTATAATATGATTTAGCGTATTTCCTTTATCCATAATAAAATGAATTAATAGACAAATAAGTTGAATAAGAATGGCACTAACATATAAACTCTTTGAAATAGCGAAAAACTCATTGTAGGCAATAAGTAATGAGAACTGTAAAAGTACGAATGCAAACCAGTACGCTACACGATACATGAGTTTATAGCTTAAATTCAACATAACTAATGAGAATGCTAATTGTGAAATAATAAATAGTGATCCATTAATTTCTGTTAAGTCTACTAGAAAAGCACAGAGAAATCCGGAAATAATTGAAATTGTAACTAGCGTTTCTGATTTCCAACGTATTGATGAATATATAATTTGCGCAAATGCAATGAGATAGCACACGATAGCCAACGGTATCGGTAATATTTCATAAGCTAAATGTGCCACTGATATCGTAATGATTAGCAATCCATGCGAACCACCTAATAATACTTTTCCGAGTGCAGCTCGCTTATGACGGTACTGACTTAAACCCAATACGTATAGTACGATCGCCACGAAAACTCCGAGCCAACAGCGTACTGGTTCCGTAAGATATCCTTCCCTCACTACTGCAACAAAGCCCCATAGCATCCCTACTAATAGAACGATAATAAATACGGTAGGCAGCCACACGCGGGCAAGTGTATTTTCAAAATTACGAGAAGATTTCTCTTTTTGCACCTTCATATACGGCTGACCATAGGCGTATTGTTGCTGCTGCGCTGGGTGCGCTCCTTGCGGCCCGGCTTGGTTCCACTGCTGTGGATTCGCTCCTTGCTGTGCGGCTTGGTTCCACTGCTGTGGATTCGCTCCTTGCTGTGCGGCTTGGTTCCACTGCTGTGGATTCGCTCCTTGCGGTGCGGCTTGGTTCCACTGCTGTGGATTCGCTCCTTGCGGTGCGGCTTGGTTCCACTGCTGTGGATTCACTCCTTGCGGTGCGGCTTGGTTCCACTGCTGTGGATTCGCTCCTTGCGGTGCGGCTTGGTTCCACTGCTGTGGGTTCGCTCCTTGCGGCGCGCCTTGGTTCCACTGCTGTGGATTCGCTCCTTGCGGTGCGGCTTGGTTCCACTGCTGTGGGTTCGCTCCTTGCGGCGCGGCTTGGTTCCACTGCTGTGGGTTCGCTCCTTGCGGCGCGGCTTGGTTCCACTGCTGTGGATTCGCTCCTTGCGGCGCGGCTTGCTGATCCACTTCGTTTTGCATAGCTTTCAGCTCTTCTTCCAGCTTCGCTATCTGTTTTTCAATTTCACTCTTCTTATTTTGTGAATCGATTATGAACTCCCCCTTAACTACTTCTCAAAATTAATTATTCTAAGATCATTTAGAAGTATATTCCATTCCCGATGTATTATATCATATCATTTTAATCTCTAGACTATTATCTATATTCTTTTTTGTTGGAGCTTTAAATAAAGCCAAAAGAATACAAAACAGTACAAGATCGGAATAACTAATGCAGCAATAATTTCAAAAGTAGAATAATTTACAAAGTTAGATAACATATCGATCAGCTGAAATGTTGGTGGCAATATCCACAATGGATATTCAATCCATTCTCCAAATGCTTCTACAATTCCACCCTTTGCTAAAGTAATAACAAGAATCATTAGTATGCATGAAATAGCAAAACTACCACTTTTAATAAATGTTCTATTAAAAAATAAGGGGATAACAATTCCTAAAAGTGAAATCTCGAGATGGACAGCAAGAGCTAATACCGACATTTGAAGCGTTACTGGCTCGTTGAACATATTTGTCACAAGCGGATAGTTAACTGCAACTAAGCACAATACACAACAAAGCACAGATACCATTACTATTTTCCCAATTAAATATGCGCGTATACTGCCAGCATGTAGAGAAATTATTTGACCTTGTATTGGATTGGTAGAATTAATAAAACTATAACAAAGCCACGCAGATATCAGATATAGGAAAACTGCAGATAACGCATAAGTTTCCATAATCGGATTAGGCTTATAGGAATACATTATCATTAAACATAGGAAAAAACATATTAAAGCTGGAAAATACCGATGTGAACGAATATAGCTTTTCAATAAATAGTTGATCAAATGAAGGTTCAACTAGATTCCCCCTCTGGATCATAGCTCGTAAGTTCTAACACACTTTTTCGCTCTATTTCCTTAGTTACAGAAGTAATAGAATATTTATGTCGTAGTAATTGTAACATAACATAATCCCGATGCTCTTCTTTAACAATTAGCTCATTACCATACTTGTGAGATAGAATCTTTTCTAGATTAAAACAGTGAGAAATAGGTACTTCAGTACTTCCATTACTAGTGTAAATAATTTTGAATAATGACTCTCTGTTTTGTATATTGGGATTATCGGAATGAACTTTGCCGTCCTTAATTACTATAATGCGATCAGCAATTCCATTGAGCAGAGAATTTTCATGGCAAGTTAAAATAATGGTTATTCCTTCATTTTTGAATAGTTGCAACATTGTTATTAATTCAATTTGGGAGCTCGCATCCAATCCTGAGAGTGGCTCATCAAGAATAAGTACAGTAGGGTTTCCAAGCACAGCTTGTAACAAATTAACTTTTTGAAGCATGCCTTTTGAAAAGTACGTCATGTTATAGCTTTCGTTCAAGTTAAACTTATGAAGTAATTTTATTATTTCCTGCTTTAATTCGGACTTATGTAGCCTCTGAATACGCCCCATTGCATATAAATATTGTTCTGCAGTAAATCTCAACTTCGGAAATTGTTCAGGTGCATAGCCGATTTTACAGTCTCCTGCATAAATAATGTCACCTGAAGTACAAGGTATAAGGCCTGCAATCATTTTCAAAACCGTAGATTTGCCAGAGCCATTATGACCTAAAATTGCAATACACTGATTTTTCACCAAATTAATGCTGATTTGATCTATAACCATCTTATCCTTTGAAAACGACTTACTTGCTTTTCTAAGTTCAATCATTGATTCCATTATTCACCTCATAGTTCTATAAAAAAAGCCTCATTACATAAAAAGATAACATTATCTTTATATGTAATGAAGCTTAATAATTATAGCTAAATTCCTTTAGTAGTACTCTTTGAATAGTGGTTTAAAGTATTGAAGTCCTGATGATATGATACAAACATACGGTTCACCGTCATCATCAACCGTTGTCAGAAGAGCAATTTCAGTATCTGCTAATTTCCATACTGATAGTAAATCAACATCGCCTGCAACAAGACTATCTCCATACTTTTCAAAATCCACTTCATCAACTATATCTTCTGACCAAAATTCAAGATCTACTGTTGGCTCGCCAAATGCTGCTTCAAGCTCATAATATAAATCATACGTAGCGTAAATATAGTCCATATTATCGTCATAATAAGTGTCTACATAATACGTTGCTCTGCCTAGTTTATTATTCGCAAACTCATATTCTACATCAGCATCATAGCCGCCTGCGTAAATACCACCAAAGTATAAATAATCTGTATCGGAAGCGAAGAGTCTACCATATTCTACATCTTTCACTTGTTTCATAGTCATACCCCAAGTTGCATCACTTAGAGTGTTTGTGTCAAATACTAAAGGTATAAAATACGAATCAATTGTAATCGTACGTGTAACTTTGTTCCAATCAACTTCAGCACCTGTTGCTTCACTTACAAAGCGAAGTGGGATCAATGTGTTTCCATCTTTCACTACTGGAGCAACTAATAATGGAACTTTGTCTCCATTTACAATGGCAGTTTTATTACCAATCGTTAATTTAAGCGTAACATCATCATTATATCCAGTAACTGTTTTAGTTTTTTGATCCCAAGAGTAGTCTAACCCTAACGCTTTGAAAACTGTCGTAAATTGGACTAGCGTAGTTCCTTGCGTTTGAATAGGATCAATATCAAATACAAGCTGCTCGCCATCAACATACACCTTAATAACGGATAAATTGGCTGCTGCCGACACTCCAGTTGGTACAAGTAACATCATCGCAAGTACTAATACGATTATCTTTTTCATTTCGTTTCTCCCTCATATGTATAATTGTATGGAAAACATACCCTTTTTCCTTAAAGCAGTATAACTATGTTTGTTGGGTTTGACAAGGCTAATTCACAATTTCTACGATTTTCTTCCATATAACACCACAAAGTTAAAATATTTATAAATACAATCCACATCTGAGAAGCCAATACTCTTCAAAGCTTTTAATTGATCTTGTAAATTAGACATTTTATCTAGTTTTGTTCTTTCATATGCTGATGTGATTTCCTCATCACTTAGATCACTAGCTTCTACCTTGCTTTTCCAATCTAATTTATAGAGAGAATCAAGATAGACCGTTTCTCCAAGAACTTGATCAGCATTAATAAATATACCGGAATCAGTCAAATTGCTATAGCTATTTTTATATAATTCATATTTTTGTACATCCGTTAGATGATGAATGGAAAGCGCTGATATAATAATGTCAAACTTCTCTTGTGCTATATAGTTAGTATAATCCGCTACGACATAGTTAACATTGGGATACGATTGAAGCCTTAACTTAGCTACATCGAGCATTTTCTCTGAAATATCAATTAAAGTAATCGAAGCATCAGGGAACTTTTTCAATAGCAATGATGACATTAATCCCGTTCCAGCACCCAAATCCAAAATAGTAGGCGATGGTTTATTACTATTCGCAAGTGCAGCCGCTATGCCATAAAAATCATCAAAACAAGGAATTAACTTTTTGCGTTGTTCATCATATTGCTGCGCAACCTCATTAAAGCTAGATATTATCTCGTTATGATTATTCATTGAATCAACCTCCGCTATAGTTAAGTTTTCACTATCATATAAGAAAGAGGCTTATTACTGAAATACATAATGACTATAGGAGTGATAGGTTTTGGCTATAAATCTTTTCATAGTCAGAATTCGAACTATATTATAATTTAGTTATTCCAGTAATAAAAAGACCATTATCAACTTGATTCACAAAGGCTGATTCACATTAAACTAATCATTTCTTACAGCTTATCCATCATAGCTAGTACATGTTCTTTCACCTGTGTTTTTTCTTCGGGTGTCATATTGTTTGATTTAAAATTCTTTGCATTATCAGAGGTTATAAGGATTGTGGAGGTTTCTTGAAGTTCTTCTTTGAGGGTTTTTCCTTCTTCAGTGAGTAACATTTTAGATTTATTTATATAGGAATGGCTTATTTCTGTTCGTATATAATTACCTTCCATATTATAAAAATCCTCAATAGCTTTAACATCTGATTTTATATAGGTTTTCCCTTCCTCGATAATAGTTATTGCATTAGCTATAACGTAACCCGTCGCTTCAAATAAACCTTCATCATTTTGATTATCATCATAAGTTTCCATCATATAAACTTCAATGGTTTCAAATTTCTCAATTTGACCACAAGCACCTATAAGCAAACAAGTTAACATGAATAAACACATCTTCACTACAATCAAAAGCTTTTTGTTAAGATTCATCTCTTCACTCCTAACTTCAATTAGTTCTGCATATTAGATTCCTATTATACCACATAATGGGAACACGCCGCTTCAATAACAAAAAAACCACCCTCCCATCAGAATTGTGTTCTGAAAAGAAAGTGGTCTAGTTTATAATATCGTGTGCAGCCCTGCACACTAACTAATTCAATTATGTAAAATCACGATAAGGTCATATATGGTGCGGTAAAGAGGACTCGAACCTCCACGGGGTTGCCCCCACTAGCCCCTCAAGCTAGCGCGTCTGCCGTTCCGCCACTACCGCACGTCGATGAATGAATCACTCTCAGTTGAATTCCCTGAGACCTCTAACAGTTTTCATGTATTACTAGTGGCATCGACCACTAATCTGTTAGTTCATACTTTTTGTATATTACAGTAATCTGTCTTAATTGTAAAGTGGTGTTCCTTCTAATCACTACCAGACAGACACTAATTTCATGGCCTACCTCGCCAATTTCGCAAGGCACACCATAAAACAACAAAACCTAGTATACAAGTATACTAGGCTCCACTATATGATGGCTATTGCCAAATTGTACATTATTATACCATTCATCCAGCTGACTTGACTTAAGAAGTAAACTGGTGAGCCATGAAGGACTCGAACCTTCGACACCCTGATTAAAAGTCAGGTGCTCTACCAACTGAGCTAATGGCTCGCATGATAATCATTACTCATGTGAGTTGCTCTCATAAGAATGGTTGTGGTGACCCGTAGGGGACTCGAACCCCTGTTACCTCCGTGAAAGGGAGGTGTCTTAACCACTTGACCAACGGGCCATCTTAGACTGTCTTGAAAAGCGACAAGATGTATCTTATCACGTTTTTTTTCACAATGCAATACTTTTTTTCGCGATTTTTCCCGAGTATTTTTAGCAAATAAAAAAGACCGCTTGACGGTCCTCTAAAAGCAAGCCTACCAAGAAAAAAATATGGCGGAGAAGGTGGGATTCGAACCCACGCACCACTTGCGCAGCCTAACCCCTTAGCAGAGGGTCCCCTTGAACCACTTGGGTACTTCCCCATAATGGCTCCCCGAACAGGACTCGAACCTGTGACAACTCGATTAACAGTCGAGTGCTCTACCAACTGAGCTATCAGGGAACAACAATAAGATAAAGCGAACACTTAATAATTTACCATGTACGTTATAGCTTGTCAAGCTCTTTTATCATTAATTGCCCACCACATTTTCCACATCTATATTTGCCTACATCCATCCGACGCTTGCGATAATATTTCAGCTTACATTCCTTACACGTAAGCAGATACTTATAGTTCGCACCTGTACGATTGCTTCGTTCTGGTAATGTATTGCAATAGCGGGAACCACCGACATGAGCCAGTAGTTGCTTAAAATCCATATCGCGATGTTTATATCCCCGTTTCAAAATATGCAAATGATAATGACAGAGTTCATGCTTAATTATTTTCTCAGTTTCCTCTTGTCCGAATGCCTCTAACTGGTGAGGACTAATCTCTATATTATGACTATTCGTGAAATAGCGTCCACCTGTTGCTTTCAATCGACTATTAAATGTCGCAGTATGTAGAAACGCTCTGTCAAAATATTGCAGCGAAACACGTTCCACCCATTGTTGCAACTTCTGATCATCCATCATTTTTCACCTTCTAAAACTTTTTTTCTCGTCCAGATACACTTCCTCGCAAACAAAAAGTAGCTTCGGAAGTATAATCTAAAACTTTTTATTATCTTCCTGATACACTATCTCGCAAACAAAAAGTAGCTTCGAACGCATCTCCTTAAATCTTTTTACCTTCTTCTTGATGCACTCCCCTGAACAAAAAAGTCACATCAGAAGCATCTTCCAACTACTTGAATTGTAAGCCTACAATAGGCTACACTGTCAAGTAGAATATGCTTTTATTTGAGGGGAGAGTACCAACTTATTATGGCTATTATGCGCTATGTGTTAATGCAACAACAAACTAAGCTAACATTCATAGAAATGCCCGCAACTCACGCTTATCAGTTAAGCGCATTGAATTTGCGTCTTCGTAAAGAAATCGACAAGCTTACTGCGGATGAAGTACCTAACTTACCTTACGCAGTTGCTGAATGTGATGCCGTAGAACTCCATACCGATCTCGTTCACATTCAATCTGGTCTTGATTACATTAATGAACTTGAGGCAGATTTTGCTGCTGTCAAAGAAAAATCATACCCATTAATTTCTTTACTTACTGAAATTCGTGCCCTTCAAGCCCAGCTTGAACAATGGTATGAAGAGCTAGAAGATCAACAATTATAGTGCATGTTCAAAACTAACATGGCCTAATGACCATGTTAGTTTTGAACTACATCTTATAGTAACATTTGATAGCTGTCGCATTTGTTAGGCAGACAGACACCTATAATCTCCAAATGCCATATGGTAATGAATCATCATCGCCTAGGCTGGAGGGAGGAACTGTTCATGCCTCATTGGCTTCGCAATCAATTAATGAAAGCTTTCTTGAAACGTGATCGTCGGCAAATTCGTCTACTTAATGATTGTTGGTATTTCTATCGTACCCACAACTTTCATGTAAATTCGGAAGCTGATTCTAATTAATCTTATAAATCCAATAGCAATTGAAATAAGCCCAAAGCCGATAAAAGCTTTGGGCTTATTTCACGAACACATGCGATCGACTTGGTATGGCTTAAGCGGAGAGAACTAATCGCTAGTGGTGAGCGGTCTCCAGTTGGAACAATGACATAAGATCGAATCGAACTTCTTCTAGCGAGGCTTCTTCATCGTTAGCCCTACACGATTCCGCTTCATATCGACTTCCAGCACCCATACGGTTACTGTATCTCCGACCGAAACAACATCCATCGGATGTTTGACGAAGCGATCACTAAGCTGTGAAATATGGACAAGTCCGTCATTCTTCAAGCCAATGTCAACAAATGCCCCAAAGTCGATCACGTTGCGCACAGTACCATGCAGCTCCATATCTTTCGTCAAATCCTCGATATTCAGTACATCCGTATGGAAGATTGGCGCTGGTAATTCCTCACGAGGATCACGGCCTGGTCGTAATAGGCTATCGACAATATCCTTCATCGTCGGCACGCCAACCTCTAACTTAGCCGCAGTCTCTTCTATGTTCAGAGCTTTAAGTTCAGATGCCAGTTGTTCACTACCAACTGCTTGCTCCTTCATACCAAGCTCTTTCAATAATGCCTTCACCACACGGTAAGACTCTGGGTGAATTGGTGTGTTATCTAGCAGTTGCTCACCTTCAGCTATACGCAAGAAACCAACACATTGCTCAAATGATTTGGCACCCAGACGCGGTACCTTTTGCAGCTGAGCACGCTTAACAAAGCGCCCATTCTCATCGCGATATTTCACAATGTTTTTGGCAATTGTCCCATTAATCCCTGCTACATAAGATAATAGTGATGCAGATGCCGTATTGACGTCTACTCCAACATGGTTAACTGCTGATTCTACAACACCAGTCAGCGTCTCATCCAGCCTTTTCTGACTAACATCATGCTGGTACTGGCCCACGCCAATTGCTTTTGGCTCGATCTTCACTAGCTCGGCTAGCGGGTCCTGCAGACGTCTTGCGATAGATACAGCACTGCGCTCAGCAACATCAAGCTCAGGGAATTCTTCCGCTGCTAATTTGGAAGCAGAGTACACACTTGCTCCCGCTTCATTCACTATAATATATTTCAGCTGCGTTGCTTTTGCATGATTTTTGATAAGCGCTGCAATAAATTGCTCCGTCTCACGTGACGCAGTTCCATTACCAATAACGATCAGTTCAATATCGTACGTATCGATTAATTTGCTAATTTGCTTCTCAGCTTCAGCAGTTTTATGATGCGGCGCTGTAGGATAACAGACGCCAACCTCTAGCATTTTCCCAATATCATCAATGACTGCAAGCTTACAGCCAGTTCGGAAGGCTGGATCGACTCCGAGCACTCGTTTGCCACGAACAGGAGGCTGCAATAGTAGATTACGAAGATTTTCCGAGAAAATATCGATCGCATGAACTTCAGCTTTATCTGTCAGTTCTGTTCTCACCTCTCGTTCAATCGATGGCGCTAGTAGACGCTTATACGCATCGACAATTACCTCTTGAAGAACTTGAATGACCCCTGAGCTTGAAGGAGCATCCCGCTTCACTGTCTGCCTATGCATATACTGTTCAATTCGCTCGCTATCTAGTACGAAGCTAACCTTCAAAATTTCTTCCCGTTCCCCACGATTAATCGCAAGTATCCGATGCGATGGCAATTTACTGATAGGTTCTTGATAGTTATAGTACATCTCGTATACTGACTCCGTCTCAGCATCCTTCACAACCGTTTTCAATATACCATTGCTAAATGTGAACGTTCGAACCCAAGTACGAATCTTCGCATCATCTGCTAATTGCTCTGCAATAATATCTTTCGCACCTGCCAACGCATCTTCAGCGCTTTCTACGCCCTTCTCAGCGTCGATATAACGTGCCGCTTCAACTAACGGGGTGATAGGACTGTTCTGAGCTAACAACCACTCTGCGAGCGGTTCAAGCCCTTTTTCTTTGGCTACACTCGCTCTCGTCTTACGCTTCTGACGGTAAGGACGATACAAATCTTCAACCTCTTGTAGCTTTACACTTTTATTAATCGCAAGTGCAAGTTCCTCGGTCAACTTACCTTGTTCTTCAATTAGTCTAAGGACCTCTTGCTTACGAGACTCAAGATTGCGCATATATTGCAGCTTTTCTTCAATATCACGTAATTGATTCTCATCAAGCTCACCAGTCATCTCTTTACGATAACGTGCAATAAATGGAATTGTATTTCCCTCATCAAGTAAGCCCACTGCTGATTTAACTTTACTTTGCGGAATATTTAATTGCTTAGCGATCTCGCTTATCATGTGGATTACGCTCTGTTCCATGTATGTACCTCTTTCTTTATCTCATTATATATCGACTACGAATACGACATTCATCGCTCGCTTTATGCAAGCAGAAGCATTCCTGTGCTACTGCTAGGAATGCTTCTCATGTTAGTTATTTTACGTATGGATTGTTAGCCTTTTCGTAGCCAATCGTTGTTTTCGGACCATGTCCTGAGTATACGATCGTCGCATCGTCCAGCTTGTACAATTTATTTTGAATAGAATGATAGAGATCAACTTCTTTACCACCTGGAAGATCAGTACGACCAACAGATAAGCGGAATAATACATCTCCCGAGAAAATATTTTGACCGCATACGAAGCTTACACTACCTGGAGAATGACCTGGCGTATGAAGCACTTTGAAGGAATGACCGATCAATTCTAGCACCTGCCCCTCATCCAATCCATATTCAGCTGGATCAGTCGAAAGCGGCGGTGTTACATCCTGCCAGCGCATCGAGCCGTTTTTACGAGGATCAGTTAGCCAGTCTGCTTCAAGATCATGAATATATACTGGACATTTGGCAAGCTTACGAACCTCATCAACACCACCCATATGATCAAAATGTGCATGTGTTAACAAGATAGCTTCAATATGAACACCTTGAATTTTCTCAATTAAACGCTTCGGATTCATACCAGGATCAATAATAATTCCACGTTTTCCCCCCGTAGCTTCTTCTTCAACCGTTAACAAATAACAATTGGTTTGCAATGGCCCCAATGAAAAACTAGTAATTTGAAATGTTGGCGTAGTCATAATTAGACGCTCTCCAATACTTCACGTAATTCAGCAACAATATGAGCTTGATAGCCAGTACCTTCGCCATATTGCTCCATAATGCCTGCACGAACAACAGCCATACGATCCCCATAATCAGCAGCTTCACGATCAGGGTTAGTCGCTTTGAATTGTGCCATAACTTCTTGCACATGTTTCGGACGAGGACCCCATTGACCTAGTACAACGCCGCCAGTGTCAGCAATAATTACGACTGGAATAGAACGGCCACCATAAGTTAGAAATTGATCAATCGTATCAAGATGGTCTTCCATAATTAGCACATCAATCGGAATACCACTGTTTTCAAGAACATTAAATACGACTGGAATATTACGAACGGCATCGCCGCACCAATCTGCCATAACAATTAAGCAACGAAGGTCATCACGATTGTTCAATGATGCATAGAACTCTTTATCTTCTTCAGAAGGCCATTCGAATTGCTCCTTCCAAGCTATAAATTGCTCTTGATTTTTCGTCATGCCTGCAATAAATTGTTCAGGACTAATCCCTTTACCAATTTTACTCGCTACATTTTTGCTCATTATATATCCCTCTTTCTGCATGTCTCATTTATATAACAATAATTTCAATTGATTTAATTATAGCTAATTTTTGCGGAATCTGCGAATGTAGAAAATAATAAATGCAATACCGCATATTGCGATTAATCCATAAGCAATGTAGGAGTATACATCCATAAATGCTACGATATCTTCCCAACGATCACCGAGCATTGATCCAAGCGTCACAAGAATCGTATTCCAAATTAATGTTCCGAGTGTTGTAAATAGTAGAAAAGGTACTAACTTCATACCAGACATGCCGGCAGGAATTGAAATTAAACTGCGAATTAATGGAACCATACGACATAAAAATACTGCCCAGTTTCCATGTTTATCAAACCAAGCATCGGCACGACGAATATCTTCTTTCTTCACACGTAAAACTTTTCCCCAGCGATCAATAATTCTCTCTAATCTCTCAACATCGAGTACACGACCAATATAATATAAAATAATTGCACCGATCAGCGATCCGATTGTTGCAACAACAATTACACCAAGTGGCGTCATTGCTGTTTTCGTTGTCATAAACCCACCAAAAGTCAATATTAATTCCGATGGTATCGGTGGAAATATATTCTCAATTGCGATTAACAACAAAATACCAAAGTAACCAAACTGCTCCATAATCTCCGTTATCCAATTTTCCATATTCATCCTCCATCAGTTCTATTACTAAACGATATTCTATCATACCTGCGGACATGCTACCAAATTTCATTATGTGACCAGCCTAATTATAATTGCATATTATGAGTTAAGTATATAGAAGGAGCTGAACTCATAATGAAACATCAGGCTGCTAATCATAATCCCCAATTACCTACTGCGAGGAAAATTCGCCGATCATGTCAAGCTGAGTTATACCGTACAATTAAACGACTAAAAGTATATATCCTTCCTGAAAAAGTAGAGCAAGCAGAAACAATCTATTTCAAAAAAGTTGCAAATCATGCGGTTTGGCTTCACGAGAATCGCAGTAATCGTAAGAAACAGGTGGAGTGGTGGGAAGAGAACGTATGTGATGAACTCGTCGCAGTACTAGAAGTTGATCGTGCAGAGTTTGTTACAGCATTTCGCGCTGCTTATGGTGGCTAATCTTCACTCGGTATGGCAACATCGAGGTGCTAGATTGCGATCACTCCACTAATCCTTCCCTTGATCGTAGTTCCATATATTCGTTAACATTCACTTCATTTGTTCCTACCAAAATAAGCGCAGCTACTTTCAAATACAAAAATAAGCGTAGATGCCATAATGGTTCTGCGCTTATTTTTGTTACTTTGACTCCATAGACTATAATTTTATAGTCCACCGCTCGAATCACTCGTCTGTAGCATCAATTTTGGCGTTACAGCGCCACAATCGCTCGAATGGCTCGTCTGTAGCATCAATTTTGGCGTTACAGAGCCACAATTGCTCGATTGGTTCGTCTGTAGCATCAATTTTGGCGTTACAGTGCCACAATTGCTCTAATGGTTCGTCTGTAGCGGCAATTTTGGCGTTACAGCGCCACAATCGCTCGAATGGCTCGTCTGTAGCATCAATTTTGACGTTACAGCGCCAAAATCGCTCGAATGGCTCGTCTGTAGCATCAATTTTGGCGTTACAGCGCCACGATTGCTCGAATAGCTCCGTCTGTAACGGCAATTTTGTTTTATTAAGTTGGTGAATGAACTAAGTAGTAACGAAAAAAGTTATATTCCCTTTATTCATTATCCACCGCCCTGCGAAGAGTACCTAATCACTCCCCCACGCTCCAGCGGAGAGAACTAATCACTAGTGGTATGCGATAGCGGTTGTTTCCCCCTCGGACTTATGCCGCTATGGCTATTACATTAAAACCGAGGACAACGGCGATTGGAACAGTCATTCGTGCTTGGAGCTACCTCCAATTGAACAGTGATTGGTTCTTGGAGCGGACTCCGATTGGAACAGTAATTGGTTCTCGGAGCACTCTACTCCAAATCCTGCTCCACAATAATTCCCATTGAATCAGTAGTTGTCTCATCAACTAATCCATTATGCTCCGTAACATTTCCGCCACCAAGTCCCTCATTAACCATTCGGTCTACATCCATGTCGTAGCTCTCTCGCCCTCCATGCTCATCTGTAACAATCTCTTGTTCTTCTGTACGACGTTGTCTATCGCTGTGCATCATATTATCCATATCAATTCTCCTCTTAGTCATTCCGATGAATATTGGAATTTAATAATAAATCTAACGCTAATTTCCCCGAATTACAGTCAATTCATACAGCTGATAAATAGAATCTTTCAGACAACTTTATTGCATAATGGCATGTTTTATAGTATCTCAGAATAAATAGTGATAGAACGTTCTAATTTTATGTAAGCTGGAAAACGGAAGGAGTATTTGTGTGAGGCATAAGCAGAACTCAAATTGGTCGTTTCTATTGATGCGCGGACCTGATCAGTCTGTGAAGCAATTTAACGTGACAAAGCGATCTCTTATTGCTACACCAGTCGCTCTCATAGCTGTAGTAACTAGCTGTGTCATCGGTCTACAACTGCAAGCAGCTTCCGAGCTAAGACGGATCGAGAGCCAGCAAGCCTTGCTACAGCAGCAATATGATTCGATGCTTTCCGAGCATAGCTTGGAAATAAATAATAAGGAAAATTACATTCATACATTGCAATCCGAACTAGCTAATTTACAACAGAATCAAGCCGCTATTGATGCAAAGCTTATAGATTTACAGAAGCTTGAGGTTCAGCTCCAGCAATTTATCCAGACGTATGGAGAGGAAGTACCTTTGAGCTTGAATAGAAGCATTATGGAGAATGAGAATGAGAATGAGGATGAGAACGATACGCACACACTAGAACAATCTACCTATCGCATAGCTACGATGGCATATCAAGCCAATACTCCATTACAAGAAATGAGTGAGTATATCGAAGTGATGGGAGTTTCTATGCAGCAAACGCTACGTCAAGCAAGTAAGATTCGCGAAGCAGTAGATGCATATCCTAATCTTTGGCCTACAATATCTACTCAACTGACTTCAGGTTTTGGTTATCGAAGTGACCCTTTTTCCGGCCAATCACGTTTTCATGCTGGTATTGATATTGCCGGCAAGAAAGGCGATACCATTTTCAGTGCTGCGGATGGTGAAATTATCGAGACGGGATACGACGATCAATATGGCAACTATATTGTCATTTCACATTTACATGATCTGCAAACGATATATATGCATCTTGATGCTATTGAAGCTAGTATCGGTGATATCGTCGTTAGGGGAGAGAAGATTGGCTTAATGGGCACTACTGGGAAAAGTACAGGCACGCATTTACATTTTCAAATCGTCCAAAAAAATGTAGCAGTCTCACCGTTACCCTTTCTGAATAATCAAAAACATATTTAGCTTATCATTCCGTAGCAACTTTTCATTGCAAAATAGCCGCTCTGAGAAGCCATCTGAAATTTTTAAGGAGGAAAGCAATGTTTAAGGAAGCGAAACGTCTTACAGCAACTGACACGTTAATTGGGCAAGGAACTGTTTTTGAAGGTTCTATTCAGACAGAGGCTAATCTGCGAATTGAAGGTGAATTTCACGGGGAAATTACATCTCAATGTGAGATCATTATCGGAGAGTACGGCGTAGCTAAGGCAGAAATTAAATGCTTGAACTTAACAATTGCAGGTCAATTACATGGCGATATTACCGTTACGGGTCGACTCATTATTACTCCATCTGGACAACTAAATGGCAATGCAGTCGTACAATCCATTATCGTTCAAGAAGGTGCTACCTTTAACGGTCAATGTAAGATGATTAATGCTTCAAGTAAAGCAAGTAATGCAGAGGTCGAAACGATTAATAAAAATCTTGAAAATAAAGCGGAAAATCGTAAAGCAAAACAGGCAGGCTAGCCACTAAAAGAGCTTATGTAGCTACTTATTATCAACTTCCCGATGCTGATAATGCGTCCTGAATCACTTCGTTATCAAAGTAAGCTTTTTGTACTACCTCAAAAATAGGATCGTCTCTCAAGCCATTGCAACAATGACTGAGCGACGATCCTTTTTCTTATATACTAGTAACTGCTGCAAGTTTTCATATCATATGATCGATTATGATTAGCTGTTATTTCAACGCTAGCAGTAATTCCTTCTTACTTGATTCAAATGCAACTAGTAACGCTTCTTCGCCAGCATGACCCGCTTGCTGCGCTAGCTTAATATGCTGTAGCATTTTTTTGTAATCTTTCGGAATGACTTTCACGAAGCGAGTTAGTTCCGCATTGAAATTACCGAGAATCCGAGACGCTACTTCACTTTCCGTATAGTCCACATGCTTCCGTAACATGGAACGAAGTTCTTCGACATCTTCATGCTCTTCGATATGCTCAAGCAGAATCATTTCGAGATTGCTACGACTTAATAATAGACGTTTTGGATCGTATACGTAAGCGACGCCACCAGACATACCAGCACCAAAGTTACGTCCTGTTTCACCAAGCACAACGACACGTCCGCCAGTCATATATTCACAGCCATGGTCACCGACGCCTTCAACGACTACATTAGCGCCAGAGTTTCTAACTGCGAATCGCTCTCCAGCGATACCGCGGATATAAGCTTCTCCACCCGTTGCACCGTATAACACTGTATTACCAGTGATCACATTGTCCTCTGCAACAAATGTAGATCGTTTCGATGGCGCTACTATAATTTTACCACCTGATAGTCCTTTACCGAAGTAATCATTCGTATCACCCTCAACGGAAAGCGTAATTCCTTTTGGAACAAATGCACCGAATGATTGACCAGCTGTACCGACAAATTGATACCAGATTGTATCTTCAGGAAGTCCTTGCGCACCATAGCGTCTAGTAACCTCATAACCAAGCGTAGTACCAACAACACGATCTGTATTCAAGATCGGGAATGTTCCACGAACTTGTTCACCGTTCTCAAGCGCCGTTGCTGCATTTGGGATAAGTTCTCTAGCATCAAGTGAAAGCTCAAGTCCATGATTTTGCCCCTTAGAATTATAACGAGTAGTACCTTCAGCAGGCTGCTGCTCGTGTAGAATCGCAGATAGATCAAGACCTTTTGTTTTCAATTGATCAGCAAGTACTTTTGTTTGTAGTCGGTCTACACGACCAACCATATCTTGAACGCTGCGGAAACCAAGCCCAGCCATAATTTCACGTAACTCCTGGGCAATAAAGCGAAGGTAGTTTACGATATGAGATGGATCACCAGTGAATTTCTTACGAAGCTCAGGGTTTTGTGTAGCTACACCAACTGGGCAAGTATCTAAGTGACATACGCGCATCATGACGCAACCTAGAACGACCAGTGGAGCTGTTGAGAAACCAAATTCCTCTGCGCCAAGTAGAGCAGCAATGGCAACATCACGACCATTCATCATTTTACCGTCGGACTCAAGTACGATCCGATCTCGTAAATTATTCAACATCAATGTTTGATGCGTTTCAGCAAGACCGAGCTCCCATGGAAGACCAGCATGACGAATAGATCCGATAGGTGAAGCGCCTGTACCGCCGTCATATCCACTAATCATAATGAGATCAGCGCGACCTTTTGCAACACCCGCAGCAATCGTTCCAACACCTGCACCAGATACTAGCTTCACGCTAATACGGGCACGAGGGTTAGCATTTTTCAAGTCATGAATTAATTCAGCCAAATCTTCAATCGAATAAATATCATGATGCGGTGGAGGTGAGATTAGACCAACACCTGGAGTAGAGCCACGAACTTCAGCAACCCAAGGATATACTTTCTGACCTGGAAGTTGACCACCTTCACCTGGTTTAGCACCTTGTGCCATCTTAATCTGAATTTCATCAGCATTAACAAGATAATGACTCGTTACACCGAATCGACCAGATGCTACTTGCTTGATTGCACTACGACGTAGATCACCATTCTCATCAGCAATAAAGCGTGATGGATGTTCTCCGCCTTCACCTGTATTAGATTTACCACCAAGACGGTTCATTGCAATCGCTAAGCTTTCATGAGCCTCTTGGCTAATAGAACCGTAAGACATTGCACCTGTTTTGAAACGTTTCACAATGGAATCTACAGATTCAACTTCTTCAAGTGGAATAGATTGACCATCTGTTTTGAAATCGATTAGAGAACGTAGCATAAGATGCTTTTTGTTCTCACCCTGAACAAGGGTAGAGAATTTTTTATATAATTTATAGTCGTTGTTACGAGCTGAAGTTTGTAGTGTATGAATCGTCTGTGGAGTCAGTAGATGATCTTCACCATCACGTCTCCATTGATATTCACCGCCAGAGTCAAGCTCACTTTCAGCACCTGCTTGTGCTGCAAATCCACGATTATGTGAATTTTGTGCATCTTTGGCGATCTGCTCAAGATCAATACCGCCAATTCTAGATGGTGTCCAAGTGAAATATTTCTCGATTAAGCTTTCTTGTAACCCAACTGCTTCGAAGATTTGTGCACCACGATAAGACTGAATAGTAGAGATACCCATTTTGGATAACACTTTAACTACACCTTTTGTCGCTGCTTTAATGTAGTTTTTAACAGCTTTTCCATAAGTTACACCGCGCATTGATCCTTTGGCAACCATATCCTCGAATGTTTCATATACAAGATAGGGGTTAATGACATTAACACCGTAACCTAGCAATAATGCAAAGTGATGTACTTCTCTTGGTTCACCTGATTCAAGTAAGATCGACACTTTTGTACGAGCACCTGTACGAATAAGATGGTGATGCAGAGAAGATACAGCAAGCAATGCCGGGATTGCCGCATTTTCTTGATTAACGCCACGATCAGATAGAATGATTAAGTTATGCCCCTTCTCAATAACACGATCTGCTGCTGCGAATATTTCATCCAATGCCTTCTCAATTCCAGTAGCACCGCTACCTGCAGAGAAGAACATTGGAATCGTTATTGCTTTGAATCCTTCACGACGAATATGACGGAGCTTAGCAAATTGTTCATTCGATAAGAATGGTGTATCTAATTTCACATGGCGACAACTTTCAGGTTCAGCATTCAATAAATTACGCTCTGGCCCAATTGTCGTAATAGTCGAAGTAACAAGCTCCTCACGTATCGCATCGATTGGTGGGTTAGTTACTTGGGCAAACAATTGCTTGAAGTAGTTATATAGCATCTGTGGACGCTCTGACAACACCGCTAATGGTGCATCATACCCCATGGAGCTCAAAGGTTCTTGACCTTCCAGTGCCATCGGCTCCAGCACTTTACGAATTTCTTCGTATGTGAACCCAAATGCTTGTTGACGTTGTTGCAAACTTTCCTTTCTCACTTCCGGCAGCGTAGGTGCATCTGGCAAATCAGTCAGCGTTACAAGATGCGCATCAAGCCACTGTTGATAAGGTTGCTCGGCGGCAATCATCGCTTTAATCTCTTCATCCGGTACGATACAACCTTTCGCTGTATCAACAAGCAGCATACGACCTGGACGTAGACGGTCTTTATATACAATTTCCTCTGGGGCAACTGGTACTGCTCCTGCCTCAGATCCTAAAATGATATGATCATCTTTTGTTACATAGTAACGAGCTGGACGTAGACCGTTACGATCAAGCATTGCACCAATCTGTACGCCATCTGTAAAGCCCATCGCTGCCGGGCCATCCCAAGGCTCCATTAGCGCACTATGATATTCATAGAATGCTTTGCGATCTTGATCCATACCTTCATGATTGGACCAAGGTTCTGGAACCATCATCATCGCTACATGTGGAAGTGAACGTCCTGCAAGCGATAGAAATTCAAACGTATTATCAAACATCGCCGTATCAGAACCATCCGGAGCAATAATTGGTTTGATCTTTTCTAGATCATCACCGAACAATTCGCTTGCGAACAACGTTTGACGAGCATGCATCCAGTTCACATTACCTCGCAATGTATTAATTTCACCATTGTGAATCATATAGTGGAATGGATGTGCTCTTTCCCAGCTTGGGAATGTATTAGTACTGAAGCGAGAGTGAACAAGTGCCATCGCAGATTCAACCGCAGCATTATTCAATTCGATATAGAAGGAGCGAACTTGCTCCGTCGTAAGCATACCTTTGTATACAATTTTGCGAGATGACATACTAGAGAAGTAGAACATCTCTCCGCCCGCTTGCCCTCCGTAACGAATAGCAAGCTCAGCACGTTTACGAATGACGTACAATTTTCGTTCAAATGAAAGAGTGTCCACAAGGGCAGCATTACGTCTAATGAATACTTGAGCCACATACGGCTTTACAGACAATGCAGATTGACCAAGTTTTTCATCATTTGTTGGAACTTCACGGAAGCCGATCAATTGTTGACCTTCTTCAGCAATAATGGACGCTAATTTCTCCTCGATGCCAGAACGTTGCTCTGCATTTTGAGGCATGAACATCATACCAACCGCATAGTTTTCGGGTTCAGGTAGAATTAGACCTTCCTTATTAAGTTCACTTACGAAAAATGCATGTGGGATTTGAATTAAGATCCCTGCGCCATCTCCTGTATTCGACTCACTACCTTGACCACCGCGATGCTCCATATTTTCAAGCAATTGTAGCGCTTTACTAATGACGTCATGAGACTTTACGCCTTTAATACTAGCGACAAAGCCCATTCCGCAAGCATCTTTTTCGAATTGCGGGTCATATAGTCCTTGTCTAGGAGGTAAACTAACTGTTTGGTTTTTCATCGTATATTTCCCCTCTATATTAAATATAAAGATTATTCATTAACGTCTTCTTCTTTGTGGAAAGTTATTATAAAATAGTAGAGAGCGTAATATCCCCTACAACCTCCCATTTTTTATTGTTCATCTTATCTAAAGTAAATGATATTTTTTTCGATTCTCACGCCATCGTTTCATAACTCAAGTAAAACAACGAATCGGAATGATATTATATTAGCACTATTTGAACAATAAATATAGAGGGGATATCACGTGAAACCTTGATATACAAGGGAATTAACGAGAGAGGATTTGTATTATATGTATACTAATTTACAATCTAAAAAATGGAGAGGAAGTGTGGTCACCGCTTCATTAACCGCTCTAATACTACTATTTTCTGTATTTTCACCTATTTTAGCCCACGCTGAGCAACCAATGATCAGTGACGGAAAAATGCAAACGAAAAAAAATATTTTTAATGTTGTCGTTTTAGGTGATTCTTTGGCTGCTAGTTATCAAAAAGGGTTCGATGCGACTTCTGTACCTTATGGATTCAGCGAAATCATCTATGAACAAGCGATGTTTCAAGGTAATCATGCATCCTATACGAATTATGGAGTACTAGGATTACGTTCAGAAGGATTATTGAACTGGTTAACTGCTGTGGAGAAACAACAATCAATTACAGCAAATGGAGTACAACAAGGATTGAAAGATCCAAGAGTGGATACGCTAATTGGAGATACGAATGCACTATATGAATCCGTTTCTAGTGCTGATCTTATCGTACTCGCTATTGGTGGAAATGACTTTTTGAATATTCTTGCAGGGTTAGACCTAACGAAAAGCGTCTCTTCTATGAGTGCCGATGAGAAAAACATATTATTAGCCCAACTGCAAACATCAACAGAGGAATATAAAAAGAATTTAACTGCTATTTTGACTATTATTCAAAGCCTTAATTCTGATGTTGTTATCGCTAGCCAAAATCAATATATACCTCTACCAAAAGTAACATTTAACGGTGTAGAGTCCTATATTCAAGTTTCACCGGATTTAGCTCAGCTACTTGTTGGTGCACAAACCAACTTGAATAATGAATTCGTTTCTGTTGTTTCAGAATTTAAGAAGTCAGGTTTACAAATTGATTATATTGATGCAGCAGCAGTTATCGATGGCAATGCTCTCGGACTTACTGATATCGCTTCATTAGATGTGCATCCAAATGCTACAGGGTATCAAAAATTAGGGGAAGCCTATAGTACTTTGTTGTGGGGAGAATTCAAAACTGCTGCGGCAAAAAAAGCAGGGGATTCATTATCTGTTGTCGTTAATGGTAAAGACGTAGTAAGTAATTATCCTACGAAAGTTATTAATGGTCGTACTTATCTAGTATTACGTGACATTACGAATGCTGTTGGTGCTGATCTATCTTGGAGCAATATAACTGAGACAGCAACCGTCAAATTAAATGATCGTACCGTAGAGTTGAAAGTTGGTTCTAATACTTATATCGTAAATGGTCAATCATATCCATTAGATGCACCCGTATTTTTAGAGACAATAGGTAAGGAGAGTAAAACCTACGTACCAATTGCCGCTTTGTCTTCTGGACTAGACCTATTCGTCCAATACTGGGCCAAACAAAAATTGGTGTTTGTTAATAATTAAATGAAGGTTCGTAGCTTATTCGATGTAGAGTAAGCTACGAAAGCAAAAACTTCGTGATCACAAGTGGATGTTTTGAACTACCTATTATAATCTTGTAGTAGCTCTTTCAGGATGGTCGCACTCTTCCCCGTCCATTGATTGAGCTTCTGCAATTGATTCAACTGTTGATTGGCAGCTATTAGCAACGATTCTTTATACTCTGGAATTGCACCAGTATACAGTTGAACATCTCTTGGTAGTACTGTAGTCTTTTCAGTATAACTGAGCGCTCTACGTTCATGAAACATAGCTACATCAGGCTCATTAGGATTATGTAAATCTCCTTGGTCAGGATGCTTAACGACCGCCAGTATTTTTACAACAAGACGTGGAGCATAAATCTCATATACTTCACCAATATAAATACCTGATCTTACCTTTGCTTGTACAAGTTGACCAATTTCAAATGCTGATTGCTGTTCCATTTTGTACCTCCCAAAACTTTTCATTAGATTCATCATAGCATCATTGCAAATGAAAAGTAGCTTCGGAAGCATATTCTTCGACTTCTCATTTAAAATTACTGTAAATGATGAACATATGAATGGCAAGTAGAATAAACTGGACTTGTATAACATGGCATAGGCAAGTAATATGATATATATAAAGAAGGTGAAATTTATGAGTAAGAAAAGAGTATTGCTGCTATCCGAAGGATTTGGTTCTGGCCATACCCAAGCAGCTCATGCTCTTAGTGAGGGTCTCAAACAGCTTAATCCCGATCTTTCAACGAAAGTGTTTGAATTAGGTAGTTTTCTCAATCCTATCGTAGCTCCACTAATTATTAGTGCCTACCGCAAAACAGTTAGTTCGCAGCCTAAAGTTGTCGGAATGATGTATCGAAGCAACTATCGTAAACCAGCAAATGGAATTGCTAAGCTAGCACTTCATCGCTTATTTTATACTCAAGCACTAAGATTAGTAACTCAGCTAAAGCCAGATATTATTATATGTACACACCCTTTACCTAATATGATTATCGCTCGACTAAGAAAACAACGCATAAACACACCATTAATTACAGTGATTACTGACTATGATGCACATGGCTCTTGGGTGAATCAAGAGGTTAACCAATACCTCGTTTCTTCTACTATTGTAAAAGAACGACTACTTGCTAAAGGTGTACAAGAAAATCATATTGCTGTAACGGGTATTCCTATTCATCCAAAATTTTGGAAAGTTAATGACCGTGATCAAGTCCTTGCTCGTTTTCAACTTAATAACCTACCTACAATATTAATTATGGGTGGTGGTTGGGGATTACTTACTGAGGATAACGCGTTATCTTATATGACCAAATGGCGAGAAACGACGCAACTGATTATCTGTATTGGCTCCAATGACGATATGCGAAAAAAATTGTTGGATGACCCACTATTCCAGCATCACAACATACATATTATTGGTTTTACTCCTTATATTAATGAGTTAATGGATATTAGCGATTTGTTAGTTACGAAGCCTGGCGGCATGACTTGCACTGAAGGATTTAACAAAGCTTTGCCTATGCTCTTCTACGAGCCTATTCCTGGACAAGAAGAAGAAAATTGTGATTATTTTATTAATATGGGCTTTGGAGAAATGCTAACCTCTAATGATACCGTTGATCGTTGGTTTAATTTACTTCATAACGAAGAGGGGCTAGTTCAATATCGACAAAAGCTAAAAGATAAGCGAGATCAAACTTATAGTCCTCTAGATTGTCCTAAGGCTGTACTGCAATTGTTGTAGTACAGCTTTTTTATTTTTGAAACCATTAACTGCGTAAATCGTATTATTCATTAGACGTATTTTAAAATAAAAGGAGCACGCTTAGATGGATGCAATTCTCGATTTCATGGAGAGCTTTGGCCCTTGGGGATTAGCGATACATTCCTTCCTAGACGCCGTAATTTTTCCTATTCCCGCATTTTTCACTCAAGTATCTTTAAGTATTGCTCATCCACAATCCGCACTATGGCTTGCTACTATAGGTTTTATTGCCTGTTTGCTAGGTACTCCTGTAGGATACTATATCGGTAAATTTTTCGGTGCCGCAATTTTACAACGCCTCTTAAAACCTGAATGGATTGAAAAAGCTACCCATTATTTCAATACAAAAGGTTCTAGTGCAATATTAATCGGTGCTTTTACTCCCATTCCATTTAAAGTATTTACGATATTATCTGGTGTCATGAAATATCCATTATGGCAGCTAATGGCGTATGCAATAGTTGGTAGAGCCGTTAAGTTTTATGTTGTAGGTACTTTATTCTATATGTTTGGTAAAGCTGCAGAATCGATGGTTTCTAACGTGTCCTTATATATTTTCCTTATAGCCGTACCGATCATTGTTATCTTCATTATTGTTCGCAAACAGCTACAGAAGAAAAAAGCACTTAAAGCATTAGCATTACAAGAAAACAGCAATCAATCTGTTGATATATAATGTTCTATATTTTGTGGCACAAAAAGCAGCATCCATCTACAACGAGGTTTCCCCTCGTCGATGGATACTGCTTTTTTGTGCTTCAGTTACTTTTAATCCTTCCGTTCTCATCTGCAACAAAGATCTGATTCATTATTCCGTATTGTAGAGCTTGGTAATTCTTTTCATTATATCATCGACATGTGTAATAAACTGCTAATTTCGACAATTACATTTAAAAAAACTAAAAAGAATGCATAGTAATCGGACAGTTGAACTGTGCCATTACTATGCATCCTTCGGAATTTCTATTATGTTACTATTTCAAGGCACTACCGCCATATAAGAAACGGTATTCCCAACTATTTCCTGTCACTTTGCTTGTTGTTACGCCGCCACCAGCATTGGAAAACGTATGAAGTACTTTACCATCACCCAAGTAAATACCAACATGAGTAATTCTTTGAGTTGATTTGTTTATACCATTATAACTAGATTTGCTAGAACCTTTAGATGACATGAAGAACATTAAGTCCCCACGTTTCAAATCATTAATATCAGTTACTGCATTACCAAGGTTTTTCACATATGTCCCTTGCTGTCTAGAGTCAGCAGGTAATTTGATACCTAATGCATCAATAAAAGCTTGTCTCACAAAGTCTGAACAATCAAACGTTGTTGTCGTATTACGGTTAGATCCATATTCATATGGAGTTCCCAAATATTTCATTCCTGCAGATATAACTTTTTCTACAGATGAACTATTAGCTGACGTAGAGCCATTAGAGCTTGAACCATTGTTTGAGCTAGATCCACTATTAGAACCTGAATTGTTGGATGAACTTCCTACAACTTCAGTGTACTTACTCCCATTCGAAATATATCCTTTATTACCATTTTGATCTTGGACTTGTAGCCATCCGTTAGATGCAAATCCAACAACAGTAACTTTCTCACCTTTGGATAACTTTCTTATAACTGAGCTACTTGAGTTAGAACTAGTTCTCATGTTAACTCCCCATGTTATTTCTGCCTGTTGATTAACTGCGCTTACCTCTGTTGTAGATACGCTAGGAGTCGCGCTAGGAGTCCCAGTACCACTGTTATTAGAACCTGTATTGTTGTTGGTCGAAGCACCTACAACTTCAGTATATTTGCTATTATCAGAAATAAATCCTTTTTGACCATTTTTATCTTGTACTTGAAGCCATCCATTAGAAGCAATTCCGATAATAGTAACTGTCTCGCCTTTCGATATCATTCTTATTACTGAGCTACTAGAGTTAGAACTAGTTCTCATATTAACTCCCCATGTTACTTGTGCCTGTTGATTAACCGCGCTTACTTCTGCTGCATATGCGCTAGGAGTCCCAGTAATAGACAGACCTCCTACTAATAAACTTACTGCAATTGCTGCAGATGCTACTTTGTATTTGATTGAATAACTCATTCTGCTATTCTTCCTTCCTCTTGCTGTATTCGCTTCGTTAAGCGTTGATGCAATTATAGGATTAAAAGGAGGGACTAGGCATCTGACTACTTACCTAAATACGTGTGCCAGCAGAGGTCCGAAAAATAGGTCGTGAAATAGTGAGAGAATATTAATAAAGGACACATCTCAGAAGAGATGTGTCCTTTATATTCTCATTATTATAGTTACCTCGAAGCAAATGCACATTAGTAAAGTGAGAAGCTTCTCATTACTTTCTACTTTTCCCAAGTTAGCATATTAGGTCTTTAGAACCAATTTCTTAGGACCTAGACATTATTGCCTGCATTTACCATTACTTTAGGATCATAATTTTTATCCATTTAATTTTAATTACTGTATTTATATGTTATATCAATCAGTATTATTCTATTGTTCTAATGGTTCTACATGCACATTTACATTAAGTATATTATGTTTTTTGAACAGTCTACGCTCAATTTCATCACATATGGTATGACTTTCAATGAGTGATAATTCATGATCAACCTGAACACTGACTTCTACAAGCACATTATTTCCATGTACTCGTGCCTTCAAGTCTGTAATTTCACATACACCTTTCGTATTAGATACAGTAGTATGAAGCTTTTTCAGCACCTTCTCATCTATTCCATCAGTTAATGCATGTGTAGAGGTCGTAAAAATATCCCATGCCGTTTTGCAAATGATAATACCTACAATTAATGCCGCTACAGGATCTAGCCACGGCATATTAAGTTGCGCTCCAAAAATACCGACCGCTGCACCAATACTTACTAAAGCATCGGATAAATTATCTTTTGCTGCAGCTTTTAACGCCTGATTGTTAATTTTATTAGCAAGGCGATTATTGTACATGTATACAGCTACCATAACAAGCGCTGCTCCTATTGCGACCCAAGCTGTAAGTATATTGGGAGTATGATATTCACCTTTAATCATTGTACGAATGGCACCGATAAGTACCTGAATCCCTACAGTAGCCATAATAAACGAAGCAACCATTGCTGCTATCGTCTCTGCACGAAAATGTCCATACGGGTGATCCTCATCAGGCGGCTTCTGAGATATTTTCAATCCAATCAATACTGCAATAGAAGCAATAATATCGGTTAGATTATTATATCCATCAGCAACTAGTGCACCAGACAAGAATATATAACCTATAATAAGCTTTACTGACGAAAGAACTAAGTATGCAGCAATGCTGATCCATGCTCCTTTTTCGCCTTCTTTTATTTCCTCATATTGCGTCAACTTAATAACCTCCTGATCCGTACTAGAACACACTAACGTATCATACACGATACAACTAATGTGGGTCTACAGAAACAGTGTTGACCTAATGCGTAACTTTATGCCCCAGTGCAACAAGTTATCATTAATCCAACATTGTAAGCTTGACTAAAAATTTCAATATATGCACGTATATACATAAAAAAAGCCTCTGACAACCTAGATGTTGAACAACTAGGTCATTAGAGGCTTCTATATTATTAAAGTGTACCGCTGTACATTTTTTCACGAAGTTCTTTTACTTCAGCATTTTCAAGATATTCATCGTAAGTCATTAGACGATCGATTACCCCGTTTGGCGTAAATTCGATAATACGATTCGCTACCGTTTGAACGAACTGATGGTCATGAGATGTGAAAAGAATAGTGCAATCTGTATCCATCAAACCATTATTCAATGCTGTAATGGATTCAAGGTCTAAGTGATTCGTTGGCTCATCCATAATAAATACGTTAGCACCTTCAAGCATCATCTTAGATAGCATACAACGAACTTTTTCTCCCCCTGAAAGCACACTTGCTTTCTTCATAGCTTCATCACCGGAGAATAACATACGTCCTAGGAAACCACGTAGGAATGTTTCATCAGGATCTTTAGAATACTGACGTAACCATTCAACCAAGTTCAGATCAACATCATCAAAGTATGCTGAGTTGTCTTTCGGGAAGTAAGTACGAGTCGTCGTAACTCCCCAAGAGAATGAACCTGCATCTGGCTCAAGTTCTCCAGAAACAGCTTGGAAAAATGCTGTTTTCGGCAAGCCATTAGGACCTACAAAAGCAATTTTATCACCTTTATTAATAGCCATCGTCAAGTTATCAATTACTTTTTCACCGTCAACTGAAACTGTAAGATTTTCAGTCATTAGTAAGTGCTTTCCAGCTTCACGTTCACCTTTGAATAGAATAAACGGATATTTACGATTGGAAGGACGAATGTCATCAAGCGTAATTTTTTCAAGCGCCTTTTTACGAGAAGTTGCTTGTTTGGATTTCGATTTGTTCGCACTAAAACGTAGAACAAACGCTTGTAGTTCTTTAACTTTATCTTCTTTTTTCTTATTTTCATTACGCATTAGCGCAAGAGCCAATTGACTGGACTCATACCAGAAGTCATAGTTACCAACATACATTTGAATTTTACCAAAGTCAATGTCGGCAATATGTGTACAAACTTCATTCAGGAAGTGACGGTCATGGCTGACTACAATTACAGTACCTTCATAGTCGCCTAAGAAGTTCTCTAACCAACGAATAGATTCGATATCAAGATGGTTGGTAGGCTCATCCAGCAATAGTATATGCGGTGAACCAAATAGTGCTTGTGCTAGCAACACTCGAACTTTCTCGCTACCATCTAGTTCAGACATCTGCTTGTCATGAAAATCTGAACCAATGCCCAGACCGTTCAACATCTCAGCAGCTTCCGACTCAGCTTCCCAACCATTCATATCAGCAAACTCAGCTTCAAGCTCACCAGCACGCATACCGTCTTCATCAGTGAAGTCAGCTTTTGCATACAAAGTATCTTTTTCCTTCATAATATCATACAACTTTTTATGACCCATAATAACAGTTTCAAGCACTTGGAACTCATCATATGCATAATGGTTCTGACTCAATACCGCAAGGCGCTCACCTGGCGTAATATGAACTTCACCTGATGACTGCTCAACTTCACCAGAAAGTATTTTAAGGAATGTTGATTTTCCTGCACCGTTAGCACCGATAAGACCATAACAGTTACCAGGGTTGAATTTAATACTTACATCTTCAAAGAGCGCACGCTTACCAAAACGTAGCGTGATGCCACTTGTACTAATCATTACGTAATCCCGTCCTTCATTATCATTCTCGTTATCTCAGACTATTATAGCATAGTCTCAACTGTAAAGACGCCGTTTTCCATGAATTTTCTTATTCATTGTTCATAATTTACGAAAATCGCTTTATTAATACGTCACTATTTTGCTATTGTATAAATAACTGCTACTCTTATAGGAGAGCGCTGCAAGAACCAATCGGGGATCACTACGAAAAGCAATCGCTGTTCCGATCAGGGGCGCTACGAGAACCAATTGCTGTTCCGATCGCCGTTGTCCTCGGATTTATTGGATTGGTCAAGCGGTATAAATCCGAGGACAAAAACGAACGCTGCGCTTCTCCACGAGCGATTGGTTCTCTCCGCTAAAGCGAAGGTTGGCGATTAGTTCTCTCCGCTAGAGCGTGGAGGAATGAAAAATTCTCTCCGCTACGGCGAGGGTGATGGGATTAAGAACGAGGTTAGTTTTTGCTTTGTTTTGCTTCGGGGCACCGGTTGCGGAGTAAACAGAGTAACTTTTTTCCGTATTATGCTACTTTCATTCATTCGCTTTGCATAGATACTATTTTATGTTCTACGCGGCGGTTTCACTTTGATTCACAAAAAAATTTAGGGGGATTAATTATGAAATTATTGTCGATTGAGCCTACACCGAGTCCAAATTCTATGAAACTGAATCTCGATGAAGCTTTGCCTAGAGGCCGTAGACTTACTTATACGACCAAAGAATCAACTGATCTTGCCCAGCCATATCGCAGTTTGCTGACGATTCAAGGTGTCAGAAGCTTATTCCATACCGCAGACTTTATTGCGCTTGATCGCAAACCAGGAGCGGATTGGGCTGCTATCCTTGCAGAAGCAAGAATTATTTTACAAGCTGATCAACAATTAGCTGCAACAGTGGCACAAGGTTCCGATGGATATGGGGAAGCACAAGTACTTGTACAAATGTTCCGTGGAATTCCGATGCAAATCCGCGTTAAAACTGTTGATGGAGAATTTCGTGCTGCTTTACCGCAAAAGTTTATCGACGCGATTACTCAAGCTGCCGGTTCATCGATGATACGTGAGCGAAAACTTGAAGAATTCGGCGTTCGCTATGGCGTTCCTGAAGAGATAGCGAATGAAATTGTACAGGAGCTAGAGGCCAGTTACACAAGTGAACGACTTCATAATCTAATTGAAGCCTCTCTCGCTATCGGTAGTGGAGATGACACTCCTATCGAGGTTATTAGACCTTTACCACTTAACGGAGCGGAAGTATTAGTAAAATTACACGAAGACGAGTGGCAAGCTCGTTATGCCGCCCTAGAGCGTTATGCGTTAGATGAGGAAGCAATCGAAGTACTGCAAATAGCGTTAACAGACAGTAATACATCGATACGACGACATGCAGTTATACTGCTTGGTGATTTGCGTACAGATGATGCATTGTCACTACTGTACAAAGCATTAGCGGATAGCTCCCCTTCCGTTCGTAGAACTGCTGGCGACACCTTATCTGATCTAGGTGATGTTGGTGCGATAGAGCCGATGATTGTTGCTTCAGCTGACAAAAACAAACTTGTCCGTTGGCGTGCTGCCCGCTTCTTGTACGAGGTTGGCGATGAGCGCGCGCTGGAAGCGTTGAAGGTTGCATCCACTGACCCAGAATTTGAAATTCAATTGCAGGCGAAGATCGCAATTGAACGTATTGAACGCGGTGAAGAAGCAGCCGGCTCAGTATGGCAGCAGATGACAGCAGCTAGACAAAAGGAACAATAATATCAATATTATACAAGAGGCATTTGAATTGCGGTACATCGGTAATTAATACAAGCTCGACTAACACTCTACTTGGTGTCGGTCGAGCTTGTTTGTATATTCAATATCAATAGTGTGTAAGTTGCAAGGCCTATCGAACCGAGCTGACAGAAGAATGCCAAACGAAAGCTACAATTACCTTCCATTGAGCCTTACTGTCAATAATATGCCCAATGTTACCTCTCTGCCCCATATACTCCATTTTTACTGTCTATTGGGCTTTTCGGTTATTTTTCTGCTCCATAGACTCCATTTTTACTGTCTATTGGGCTTTTCGGTTACTTTTCTGCTCCATGGACTCCATTTTTACTGTCTATTGGGCTTTTCGGTTACTTTTCTGCTCCATGGACTCCATTTTTACTGTCTATTGGGCTTTTCGGTTACTTTTCTGCTCCATAGACTCCATTTTTACTGTCTATTAGGCTTTTCGGTTACTTTTCTGCTCCATAGACTCCATTTTTACTGTCTATTGGGCTTTCCAGTTACCTTTCTGCTCCATGGACTCCATTTTTACTGTCTATTAGGCTTTTCGGTTACTTTTCTGCTCCATAGACTCCATTTTTACTGTCTATTAGGCTTTCCAGTTACTTTTCTGCTCCATAGACTCCATTTTTACTGTCTATTGAGCTTTCCAGTTACTTTTCTGCTCCATGGACTCCATTTTTACTGTCTATTAGGCTTTTCGGTTACTTTTCTGCTCCATGGACTCCATTTTTACTGTCTATTGGGCTTTCCAGTTACCTTTCTGCTCCATGGACTCCATTTTTACTGTCTATTAGGCTTTTCGGTTACTTTTCTGCTCCATAGACTCCATTTTTACTGTCTATTGGGCTTTTCGGTTACTTTTCTGCTCCATAGACTCCATTTTTACTGTCTATTAGGCTTTTCGGTTACTTTTCTCTCTACAATTACTCAAACCTACATTAGTGCGACTGCTTACTCATTACCTATATTCTATCGTAATCGTAACGAGATAATCTCCCGCTTTGTTCCATTCCTGATAGCTAGTTTGGTAGGACAGACTTTTGTTCAATGATTTGAAAGCTTTATTGATATCATCAACTAATTGCTCTCCACCTGTATAGCGAAACTGTAGCTCTGTCTCGCCAGTTCCAACTGCAGATTTCACCATAGCTTTCATCTGCTCATAACTTTCAATCGTATTACTCGAATCCTCCATATGGTACCCTAATTGCTCTCTTGATTGTTGAACCGTAATAAATGCTTCCGAAGCTGGATCAGCAGTTGCTAGTTGCTCATTCAACAATTGTTGGTAACTCATTGTTGCGACGGGATAATCCGCTTTCCATACATGATCCTGAGCTAACTGTGTATCACTTACCAAGTAGTACTTATAAGATACATCGTCTTCTGCCTGACCAATCGGATCATCCCATGTGAGATCAATCTGATACCATTGCCCTTCGATTTCCACTAAGTTCCAAGCATGTTCTCCCGTGTTAACACTGCCTTCAACAATTCTAACATCAAAGCCTGCCTCACTATAGAAACGATAGCCTAACAATGCATAACCTTGACATACTGTTGTACCCTCAGTAATCGCTTCGTATGCTGTGTAACGAGTCAAACTCTGATCGTATTGAACATGCTGCACAATCCAGTCATGGATTAGTTTTACTTGTTCAAATGCAGAATATTCCTCTAGCTCAAGCGTCTTAATGACTTGCTTCACATAACTTGTAACCTCTGCACTCATCTCATGACTTTCTCGATATACAACAGTAAGAGCAACCTCAGACCTTGATAATCCACTACTCATCGAGTAACTGTATGATTCCATCGTATATTTGATGTAATCATCGACATCTATAGCTTGTTGAAGCCAGCTAGCGAATTGATTCTTAACATCATCGCTATTACCTTGAATCGTAATATCAATTGCCGTTCTACCTTCAGCAAGCTCTTTAGCTATATATCGCACAATATGTTCACTATCTTTCGACGAAAGCTTTTCTTCCCCTGTCTTACTAGAAGACGAAGATGACTCTACTGTCAACCCATCCTTAATAAAAAATGCCGTATCGTCAACTGTCTCTTGGATCGTAGTTGTGACCTGCTGCTTCCAATCCATATCGGTATTTTGCTCAAACCATTGGTAGCATCCAATAGCAATTGCGACAATTACGACGATCCCGAATAATTTTCTCAAAAGCATCTCACCCCTCAATCTTCAGTTAACTATGCCGAATCCACTACCAAGCCAATCATCGTTATCTTCGCTTCATATTCGATGTCGAGTATGCTTTTTGAACTTCCTATTACAATAGAGGTTCAAAAAGTGGGCTTTCAGAACCGAGAAGATGACGCGCTACTTGAGAAAGGCGGAAGCGCAAGTGTACGTGTTTGGTACACGCGAACCGTACTTTCCAAGTTCGCTTCATATTCGATGTCGAGTATGCTACGTTAGCAGACTCATCGTTATCAAAGCCCGCTTTTTGAACTTCCTTTTAAATTGATGCGGCTAACGTAGTAAAGCTCTGCACCTGCTCTGTAATATCATCAAACTTACCTAGCTTCGCATTTTCCAAATTAACTAGCTTCGTCCCCATACCAACGGCATTAGCGCCTGCTTCAAAGTATTGCCTAAAATTATCGTAATTAACGCCGCCAGTAGCAATAATAGGTATGTCTTTGATCGGACCGCGAATCTCGCTTAAGTAGTTTATACCGAGCGAAGCCATCGGAAATAGTTTAATAGCATCAACGCCCGCTTTCATTGCTTGAATAATCTCCGTTGGTGTCATAACGCCTGGCCACATCGGTATATTTTGCTGCTGAGCATATTGAACAACTTCAAGATCTAAATTGGGCGATATAAGAAATTGAGCACCTGCTGCAATCGCTCGCTTCGCATGTTCAACATCAATAACTGTACCAGCACCAACATAAGCAATTCCGTCAAATGTTGTACGCCATTGTTCAATCATAGTGGTCGCACCTACAGTATTCATCGTAATTTCCATAAATTTGACGCCACCATCGACAATGGCATGCCCCGTAGCTATCGCATATGAATCTTCGATCCCTCGTAATATAGCAATAATTTTATGCTCTAATAGTTCATTAAGCAGTGTAGATTTCATCTTATTATTCCTCTTTCTTCTTCCAATATTTCTGAATGACTTTCAAAAATAAATTCGGAAACGGAAGAGTATTCATATCCGCCTCATTAATAAATCGATATTGACTCCCGTTATCAGTTGCAACCTTACTATTGTACGGTTCACTTCGTTCAGCAACTAGCAGTTCCGAATACTCATTTATCTGTGAAACTTCTGATTTTCTATCCATATCAGCATTATAAAATCGCATCTTCCAGCGAATATGACTAAATATATGCTCTTCATCACTGTACCATTGATACGGACGTACTAGCAGCTTTTGCTCATTATAGATGGAAGCGGAAATAGCTGCGCCTAGTTCAGGCTGCTCTTTCGGTTCGGCGTCGAATAATGAAATAGCATTACTATTTTCAATTAGTATATGCGGTAGTTCCCACATTCCTGCTAACAATCCTTCATTAGGACGCTGACGAATAAGAATCTTACCTTCATTCTCACCAGTTCCTTCTACGATTACAGCAACTCTATACTCAACTCTAGCTTTTTTTGCTTTTGTCTTGATTGGTATTTCTAGTTCTCTGCCTTGAATTCTTGCTTCGCAATGCTCCATAACAGGACAGATTAGACAGCTAGGCGATTTCGGAGAACAGATTAACGCGCCAAGCTCCATTAGTGCTTGATTAAAGTAACGGGCTTTACCTTCTGGAATCATCGTTAAAACTAGTTTTTCGATATTTGTTCTTGTCGATACCTTAGCGATATCATCTTCAAGTAAGTAAAATCGTGATAGGACACGCATAACATTGCCATCTACAGCTGGTACGGACTCATTGTACGCTATACTCATTATCGCTCCACAAGTATACGGTCCAACACCTTTAAGCTTCGCTACTTCTTCCGCAGTTGTTGGCACCTGTCCGTTATATTGCTCCATGACCATACGTGCTCCAGCTTGCAAATTACGAGCGCGTGAATAATAGCCTAATCCTTCCCAGCACTTTAACACTTCATCTTCCGGTGCCTCTGCTAACGCTCGTACTGTAGGAAACTTCTCCATAAATGTATTATAATAAGGAATTACTGTATCTACTCTAGTCTGTTGTAACATAATCTCTGATACCCATATACGATACGGATCATGATTTTGACGCCAAGGCAAATCGCGCTGTATATGAAAATACCACTCTAGTATGTCTAAGCCGTATTTTTCTTTTTTCTGTTCAATACTTAATATTGTCATGTAATGTACTACCATCCCTTGTGTACTTGCATTAGTATTCATCTATAATAGATTTATCTCTATATATTATATCATTTCTGAGTAAGCTCTGCTTCCGATGTGCTTTTCATTTACTGGAAGTACTTCAGGGAGATTATGAAAAGTTTAGTGTATGCTTCCGATGCGACTTTTTGTTGGCAGGAAGCACTTCAAGTAGGTAACAAAAAGTTGTAGTATTTCCTTCCGAAGTACTTTTCATTAACTAGAAGTACTTCAGGGAGATTATGAAAAGTTGTAGGAGGTTAGCAATGAAAGCCGCGAAAACTATTATGTCTGTAGCTTGTACCATTATTTGCGTTAGCGTTATTTTATCAGCATGTGGACAGCAAGGCTCAAATTCATCTTCAAATGGGCAACAACAATCCTCGAAGCCGATTTCACTTTCAACTGCTTCAAGTGAAGTTCAATCGATTTATAAAGCTCGTTGTATAAGCTGTCATGCTACTGATCTTTCTGGCAAGATGGGTGAACAAACTAATTTGCAGCTAATCTATGAATCACTGAGCTACGATGATATTGTTGCAACGATTACTAATGGTGGTGAGATCATGCAACCATTCAAAGATAAGCTCTCCGAGCAAGAAATCAATTCACTAGCTGCTTGGTTATCTAAGCAATAACATCATGAAAACATGTAAGGGGTGCATTAGAAGATTATCTTCTAATGCACCCCTTACTAATTACGGTCTACTTTCAACGACAACAAATGCTGAAGCAAGCTCTCGTTCATGGGTGATGGAAACATGAATGTCAAGATTCATATCTCCATATCCAAGCGCTTCTAGTGCTGTTGTTGTAACACTGCAAACGGGTTTCCCATTGACACTTCGCTTAATTTCAATGTCATGAAAGCCAAGCTTCGAGCCTATCCCACAGCCAAAAGCTTTACTTACCGCTTCCTTCACGGCAAAGCGACCTGCTACATATTCAACTTTACGTATTTCTCCAACTGTTGCACTAAACTCCACATATTCCTGCTCGGTAAAAATACGGTGTAGAAACTTCTCACCAATTGTTCCTGCTAGTAGCTTCCTTACTCGTGAAAGTTCCGTCAGATCGTGACCTATGCCAATAATCATTCTAGCGTGCTCCATCCTTTTGCTCTTGGTTGTATAGCATATTTGCTAATACTGGTTTGTTCGGTAAAAAGTAAATGATCTCTTCTTTGCTAATTGGTTTACTTATGTAAAAACCTTGAATGTAATGACACCCTAATTCGTCTAATAGCTCCAATTGAGTGCTATCTTCTACACCTTCTGCAACGATACGTAGATCTAGACTTTTGGCAATATTTATAATCGCATTAACGATTTTATATCCCTTGTCATCTGTAACCATTTCACGTATAAAACTTTTATCTATTTTCAAAATTTCGATTGGGAAATTTTTCAACACGGATAATGATGAATAGCTAATTCCAAAATCATCAATAGCTACAGAGATACCTATTTTTCTGATCTCCTCAATAACATTCAACACAACATGTGATTGATCGATAATCGTAGTTTCCGTAATTTCAAATGTTAAATGTGCAGGATTCATTCCAGTTTCCTCTAATATAGCTCGTACCGAGGACATGAATTGAATAGATTTCAATTGCAATCCAGATATATTAATTGAAATTTTAACTGGTTCATAGCCTTGTCTAATCCATTCCATCCCCTGTATACAAGCCGCTCGGATGACCCATGCCCCAATCGGTACAATTAATCCAACAGACTCCGCTATCGGGATAAATTTATCTGGTGATAAAATTACACCACTTTCCGTACGTAACCGAAGCAGTACCTCAATTCCATATATTCGCTTTGAACGTGCATGTACTTGTGGCTGAAATACTAACAGAAACTGCTCTTTCGCTAGCGCTTCACGCAATATTTTCTCCATCTTACGTTTGTCTTGCTGATAATTAATCATATATGGTTCATATCTCATAAAGTTATTTTTACCATTATGCTTCACTTGATATAGCGCTATATCTGCTTTTTTCAGTAACTCATCGTACTCATGTCCATCACTTGGATATAAACTAATCCCAACGCTAACCGATAAATTGATATCACGATTCATACCTACAATCCGCTGAGAAATAGCTTCAGATATTTGCGCTGCGAAAATATCAATCTCCTCAACTTGATTGAATTGGAATAAAATAACAAACTCATCTCCACCAAAACGTGAAATATGATCCCCTTGCTTAATACAACGAGTAAGCACATCTGACAGAGTTTCTATTATATCATCGCCAACATGATGCCCATATAAATCATTAATAAGCTTAAAATTATCAATATCTAACACACATAGTGCAAATTCACGATGCCCTGCTTGAATAACCTGTTTAATTTCCTCGTAAAATCTTCTGCGATTTACAAGTCCATGTGCTAATTCATTGCCATCATCACTAATACGCTGCTTTGAAATATCCCTTATCGTACCAATTAATTTTTGAATATTTCCTACATGATCTCTCGTACTTTCAGCGCTAATAATTGCGAAGTAATATGGACCATTATTAATCTGAATTCTTAATTCTATATAGAAAGGTTTGTTATCGCGGAAATGCTCATAAAAATGCTTCTTAAGCAAACTCACATCTTCAGGGTGGACCAACTCCTCGAGCCCTAAAAATGTTGTTGGTTTTACTTTGAAGTTAAGATTACGATTAAACCATACTTTTTTCTTATCAAAATTCACTTCAAATAAAATATCATCGCTTAATCGAGTAATCACATCTTGTCGTTCAGACAACTCTTGCTGCTTTTGTCTAAGTGTTGCTGATTCATCTAATAATGAAAGTCTATCAATTGTGTTAGATACAATATCAAATAAATGTACAATTCTCATATATTCAGAAGTTCGCTGATTCGTCTTTTCATGAGATGTACCGAATGAAAGTAAGCTCCAATTATTTTGAGTTTGTCTATAGGGAAGAACATAAATTACTTCATTATCAGATTTCAAATTTTGCGATGAGAATATTGGTGGGTGAGCTGGCAATGTCTCATATTGCTTCAAATAAATTTGCTTAAGTTCGTTTTTTCTAGTTGTAAAATTAAAATATTCTTTCATTATCAAATGAGGCTGCTGCTGCGCGTTATATCCTTGTTGCTCAGTAATCGAACCCCAATTAAAATAATTATCAATTAAATCTGCAATATCACGGACATGTTTAAATCTGTGGCTTAATATATAACGATTAAATTCATAGTTAACATTATTTTCAGTACGTAAAGCATTAATATGATTGGCGTATTCTACTTGGATGATACTACTCTCGTTATTTTCATTACCTTCCTCGATCCCGCAACCGCAGGATTGACGTCTAATAAGTGTACCGTCGATAACATCTAGCTTAAATGTTTGGGGGTGTTCGATCCGTTGACATAAGTTTTCGATCGCTTTTATTAATATAAGATCTAGATTCTGTTCAAAACTAGTAATAGAAATTTCAGAGTGTCGCGCGGTACTAGAATTATCGAAGCCGATTAAAGCAATATCCTCCGGCACGCTATATCCTTTTTCAAGTAATTTATCAATCATACCAAATACACAAAGATCTGTACCCACTAACGCAGCCGTCATTGGGAATTTTTCACTGATGATTCTCTCTGCGATTTGTTTGCCGCCAAATACACTCATATCAACAGAATCATATATATAATTCGCTTTTACTTCTAACCCTAATTCCTGCATGGCAGATAAATAACCATCGTAACGATATTTCATATCATCCATCGTCATACTTCCTAAATAACCAATTTTGGTATGACCATGTTTATGTAAATGAAAAATAGCTTCTTTTGCAGCTTTTTTATTATTAACTACGACCATTCCACCATTCATATTCAACTGTCGAATATCTTTGGCCACTGTCACTATAGGTTTTTGATATATTTCTTCAAGTTGCTTCAAAAAATGATCTTCCACTGCATAATTAACGACAAGCCAGCCATCTACTTTGTCCATTCCAATTGGAACATCAAAGTATTTACCTCCTGTACGAATAATAATTAGATTTACATCAAGTTTTCTAGCAGTAAATTGAATACCTTGGATCACTTCTGTATAATAATTTCCACCTAGAAAAGGAGTTAAGACGCCGATTGTTCGTTGACGCTGCATTTGAGTTCCTCCTTTTATCCCCATAATATTTCTAATATTAGTAAGAAGTATAGCATATTATGTAAGGCTAATGTATAAGTTTCATGAATTGCAGCGAAATTTGAAAGCGTTTCACTGCATAAACTTCTTTTGTTAGAAAAAGCCTATCGCTAAGTATGCGATAGGCTCTGTCGTCTAGATCCCTGGAATCAGCGATCTTTTATGCTCTGTTTTTAAGTATTGTTTTTCAAGCTTCTCACGTACATCCTCTGGAATTTCTTTCCCTTCCAAATAATCATTGTTATGTGTGTACGTTATACCAAGCTCGTTCTCATCTGTTTGACCATCCCATAATCCAGCAGTTGGCGCTTTAATAAGAACTGATTCGGGCACACCAATGTATGCACCTACTTGATTGACTTGTCGCTTGTTCAAGCTACTAAGTGGTGTGATATCTACTGCCCCATCGCCCCACTTTGTATAAAATCCTGTAACTGTTTCTGATGCATGATCAGTGCCTACAACAAGTAAATTCATATCAAATGCTAGTGCATATTGAACGACCATACGAGTGCGAGCCTTCACATTACCTTTGCCACTGCGACTAATATGCTGATGTTTTCCAACTGATTTGAAGGCATGTTCAACCTCTAATGAAATTTCATCAACAGCTTCTTCAATATTTGTTTCAACTTTATGCGTAAGATTAAATGCTTCGGCTACAGCATAGCTATCAGCAATATCGGATTGCTCACCGTAAGGTTGAAATACACCAAGTGTGATGTACTCTTTTCCACTTTCATCGCTTAGTTCATCTGTAGCTTGTTTGCATAGTCCTACTGCAACCGCACTATCAAGACCACCACTAATTGCAATAAGCAACCCAGTAGTCCTTGTATTACGAACATATTCTTTTAAGAAGTCAACGCGCTTACGAACTTCTTCAGCAGCATTAATACTAGGCTTAACACCAAATCTTTCAATAATTTGCGATTGTAATGTGCTCATATATTAACCACAAAATTTATCAAACGCTGCAGCCAAATCAGCAGATATATCAGCAGCAGAACGATTTTCAATACTGTGTCGTTCGATAAAGTATACTAATTCGCCATCCTTCATAAGCGCAATTGAAGGTGAAGAAGGTGGATATGGAGCGAAATATTCGCGAGCTTTTGCAGTAGCTTCTTTATCTTGACCAGCAAATACAGTAAATAATTGATCAGGTGTTACTGCATGTTGAAGTGCATCAGCTACACCAGGACGACATTGACCAGCAGCACAGCCACATACTGAGTTAATAACAACAAGAGCAGTTCCTTTTGCTGTAGGAAGATTAGCTTCCACCTCTTCTACCGTACGCAATTCTGTAATACCAACGCTAGTAAGATCATCTCGCATTGGTTGAATCATATCTAACATATATCTTTCAAATGACATGGACATCCATAACACTCCCTTAGTTTTTTGTATCTGACTCTCATTATACCTTCTGAGCATGAAACAGTGCAACTCATTAAGCTTATATTATGAGCTTAATCGCTGTTTCTCAATCGGAAACAAAATTTGAAAAATAGCTCCCCGTTCTTTATTATTTAGTACTTTAATATGGGCATTATGGCGTTTTGCAATATCTGCACATAAGGGGAGTCCCAATCCAGTTCCTGTATCCTTCGTGGAGACAAACGGTTCAAATATTTTAATTTTCATATCGTCAGATATTCCAGGACCTAGATCGGATACGCAGAGTAATATCCCTTCACTACACCGCGTCGTACTAATATGTAAATGACCATCTTGATCCATAGCTTCCATCGCATTGCGAGAGAGATTCAACATAAGTTGCTTAATTTCTCGCTCATTAATCGAAATAGGTGGAAGCTGTTCAGCTAATGTAATTTCCATCGTCTGTCCTCTAAGATTTGCATCGGCAAGCAGAAGCGGCGATAAATCATCAATAACTTTATTAATTTGTTGGAACTCTTTTTTGACCTCACGTTGCTGTGCTAGCGCGAGAAAATCAGTTATAATCGCGTTTGCTCGATCAAGCTCATCTATAATTATACGAAAGTACTCATGCCCCTTAGAACCACTTTTTTCTTCGAGTAACTGTACAAACCCGCGAATAACTGCCATTGGATTACGTATTTCATGCGTAATACTAGCCGCCATCTGGCCAACTAAGCTTAATCTATCCATATGGTCTATTTCATGACGAAGAATATGTAACTCCGTTATATCTTGCACAAATAATGAGACAGCTAAAATTTGCTTATTATCATGAGTGAAAATTGGTAACGCAGAGTACATATAACAATTCTCACCATCAAATTGAGTAATATTAGCTGCTATTTTGTTCATAAATACTTGTTCAACAAGTTGTGTAACAGACGAGCTGTCAGATGAAGAAAGTACATCATCAAGTTTTAGATTACAATCCAATTTATTACTTACACTCTGGAGAAGCGAATGCTCCTCATAGGCTTTGTTGTTTGCATATATAATTTCATTATTTACATTTACATTCATTACAGCAAAAGGTGCATTTTTTATGACTTGAATCCATGTGCTTAATTCATGATGATAAGTACGGTTCAATGATTGATATAAAGTAATTATTCGGTCTTTATCCTCTTGTCTAATGAGTGCCATAACTGAAATCAGCAGCGAGCTATAAAATAGTAGTCCATATTCGATTTGTTCCCACCATGTATATACAATATTGTTAACCATGAGTGGAGCTGCACTTTGTATATAAAGAAGTACGCATAGTATGCCGGCTACTGTAACACTGCTCATTATTAATATAATTTTCCCGATATTATGTAAAGTTTGATACTTATAGTATATGGTGAAGGTTACTATAGAGATAATAAACACATAGGTGGTATAGATAAGAAATTCTAAACCCGAGGTATAATAAAATAGATGAAACAACACTGCGCCAACTGCGACCATTGCAAGGTAATGCTTCCCTGCATATAGGCCAGTGAAAAATAATGGAACCATAGCAAACCAGTATTGAAGATTATTTAAATCCAGCATATAGTGAGTTTGAATAATGAAAGAGATTAGTGAGATTGCACTTACAGTTAGTTTGCGTGAAGATTCAGAGTTAGCATTCGTAGGGTAGAAGTACATGTATGCAGCGGGTAATGTAGTAATAATAGCATATGATACAATCGCATAAAGCATCAAGAATCCTCCTCTAGCAAATTAACAACACTTCGCCTATCGCTTCGATTTATGTTAATATCTAGTATACACAATTACAAGCATCTTTGGTTATATTTTTTACATTTATAGCCAAAATAATTATATGCATTTTATTTGCTTTTTCGACATTTTTTAATAATAAATGAAAATGAGGATTAATATGTATTACGATATTATTATTATCGGCGCCGGTTCTTCTGGACTAATGGCAGCTGTAGCAACTGGAAAAAACAGTACTAATGTCTTGCTTTTGGATAAGGGAGACAAGCTTGGTAGAAAATTAGGCATCTCTGGTGGCGGAAGATGTAATGTAACTAACGCAAAAGATATTGATGAATTAATTAAAAACATCCCAGGAAATGGTAGATTCTTGCATAGTTCTTTAGCTACTTTCAGTAATTACGATATTATGGCATTTTTCGAATCGCTTGGTATTGCCTTAAAAGAGGAAGATAATGGTCGCATGTTCCCAATATCTAATAAAGCAAAGTCGGTCGTTGATGCTTTAGTTGGAGAAGTTCGTAGACTCGGTGTTCATATTAAAGTCAATAGTCCTGTTGCTAAAGTCATTTATGAAGAAGGTAAAGTGACTGGTGTCAGATTAATGTCGGGAGAAATCGTTCATTGTCAAAAAGTAATTGTCGCTGTTGGCGGAAAATCAGTCCCTCATACAGGCTCTACGGGAGATGGTTATGCATGGGCAGAGGATGCAGGTCATTCAATATCCCAATTATTCCCAACGGAAGTTCCACTTACGTCCAGAGAGCATTTTATTGCAGACAAAGAATTACAAGGTTTGTCTTTACGTGATGTTACACTTTCTGTTTGGAGCTTAAAGGAAAAGAAGCTTATTACCCATCAAGGTGATATGATCTTTACACACTTTGGCATATCCGGTCCAATTGTACTGCGCTGTAGTCAATTTGTCGTTAAAGAATTGATGAAAAGTTCAGGTACGCCGATTCGCTTAACCGTTGATCTTAAGCCTGAGTTAACCGTGCAGGAGGTCCATGATCAATCCTATCTACTTTGTCAAAGTGATGCCAAGAAAATGGTGAAAAATGTTCTGAAATCATTTGTTCCCGAACGAATGATTCCACTATTGATGCGACGAGCGAATTTACAAGAAGAGATTACTTTCGATCATATTCCAAAGCAGGAATGGCTGGAGCTAGCCAATCTTATTAAAGCCTTTCCGATCCGAATTCATGATTCCTTATCGATTGAGGAAGCTTTTGTTACAGGTGGGGGAGTTTCTTTGAAGGAAGTTAATCCAAGTACATTGGAATCGAAGCTGATGAGCGGGTTATATTTCTGTGGTGAAATTCTTGATATTCATGGCTACACTGGCGGCTACAATATTACCGCGGCATTTACGACAGGCTATAACGCTGGTCGAGATGCAGCTGAGAGCTTAACTTTACAATAATAATAAATTAAACAGGCTGCAGTATTGAAGGTTTTTCACTCCTTCAATACTACAGCCTGTTATTGCGTGAAAGTTCAAAAAGTCCGCTTTTTGAACTACCCCTTCAAATCAAAGTTCAAAAAGCGGGCTTTCGAAAGCCGAGAAAATGGAGCGCTACTTGAGAAAGGCGGAAGCGCAAGTGTACGTGTTTGGTACACGCGAACCTACAATGTTTCTGCAAGAAACATACATCGGAAGCTTATGCCGTACTTTCCAAGTTCGCTTCATATTCGATGTCGATTAAGCTACTTGCGTTACTTCGTTATCAAAGTCCGCTTTTTGAACTACCCTGAAAATGATGAAAGACCCTCAATCGTTGGCAGCCCATCCTCTTCGGCAATTAAATCTTCATTAACAACATATGCAGGAATTAATATCGCATCAAGCCCATACGCGGTTGAAGCAATCAGTTCATCTTGAATATGAGCTTGTTCAACTAGTGTACCTCCATTAGCCTGAGTAATCTCAAGTGCCGAAGTAAGATCCTCATTAATGACATGAATATGTAATCTCGTTGCATCATGTAAAGAGGGATCATATCCTAGCTCTTGTAACAAAGAAAAAGCATTTAACGTACTTTGTTCATCAGGGAAATCAAATACAATCGCCATCGGTGATGACATAAAAACAGCTCCTTCTATTGGATGAGTCCATTCCTGAGCATATAGCTTTCGGGATGTATCTTAGTTATCCAACAAGAAGGAGCTTTTTATACATATGAATTATCCACGGAATGGAACAAGCTGTTCATTAATAGAAACGGTTTGCGCATAAATTTGCTGATAAATTCGGAATAAACCTGCATATTGCTCAACAGCTTGAGCATTAGGTTCATAGCTATCCGCATGCTTCACAAATTGACTTGCACATTCCTCAAGACTAGTGAACCATTGACAGCCATATGCTGCAAGCATTGCTGCACCTAGACCAGGACCTTGTTCGTTCTCAAGTGAAACAACAGTGGCATTGAAAATATCAGCCTGCATCTGTAGCCATACTGGATTTTGTGCTCCGCCGCCAATCGATACGACTTTATCAACAACTTTACCTGCTTGACGGAACATATCAACTGATTCGTTCAAGCTGAATGTAATTCCTTCCATAACAGCACGAGCAAAATGAACACGCTCATGAGAACCATCTACACCAATAAAGCTTGCACGAATGTTAGCATCTGGATGTGGCGTACGTTCACCAACAAGATATGGAGTAAATAACAGCCCGTTCGAACCTGGTTGAACGTCTTCAATTCCTGCGAGCATTTCGTTAAATGACTCAGTTGCAGCAAATGTTTTCTTGAACCAACTCAGACTATAGCCAGCAGCAAGCGTTACACCCATTGCGTAAAATGAATTTTCTTTACCATGGTTGAAGAAGTGTACTTTCCCTGCAAAATCTTTGTCCTTGTCGTTCTCATAAGAAAGAATAACACCAGAAGTACCAATACTGCTAAGCGTTAATCCTTCTGATAAAATACCAGCACCGATTGCGCCACATGCATTATCAGCACCGCCGGCAAATACTTTAGTCGATGCAGATAGTCCCGATGCAGTAGCAACCTCTGGAAGAAGTGTACCAACTAGACCATGTGATTCTACAAGTGGAGGGCAGAAGCTAGCAGGAAGATCGAATGCTTTCAATACTTCCTTACTCCATACTTTACTAGCTACATCTAATAGTAATGTACCAGCTGCATCGGAATAATCCATATGCAACTCACCAGTTAAGCGGTAACGTACATAGTCTTTCGGCAATAAGAAGATCGAAGCTTGATCAAATAATTCTTTTTCATGCTTACGAACCCATAAAATTTTCGGCAATGTAAATCCTTCAAGCGCTGGGTTGCGCGTTACGCTAAGTAAAGTATCACCAAGAACCGACTCAATTTCACGGCACTCTGCTGTAGTACGTGTATCGTTCCAAAGAATGGCATTACGTACAACGCCGCCAGCCTCATTCAATAGTACAAGACCATGCATTTGACCCGAGAAGCTAATTCCTTCAATAGTCGATGCATCAATACCTTCTGCAGAAGCTACTTCATTCATCGCTTCAATCGTTGCAGTTACCCAATCCTCAGGACGCTGTTCGCTATAGCCTGGGCGGTCATGGAAAAGAGGATAACTACGAGTAGCTTCCGCTGCAATATTACCTTTACGATCCATGAGCAACGTCTTAACCGCACTCGTACCTAAATCAACACCAATAACATAGCTCATTGACTGTAACCTCCTAAAACATTTTGTTGTATTCTGATTAGACTTCCTGGCGACAAAATTTTGTCATAATTCACGTAAACACAACAGGTAGATGGTCATTAAAGCAACTTTTTGCTTTAATTGCTCCATGGACTAGCCCGCTTGACATATTAACGAAACTTTTTGCTTTATTAGCTCCATCGAGTAGTTCACTAGACACATTAATGCAAGTTTTTTCTTTAATTCACATAAATGGACCCAAGTGACGATGAGTAAAGCAACTTTTTGCTTTAATTTCAACTAATGCTCCCTGAAACGTGTAATCGCTTCGGAAGCATTAGTTGGAAACACTTATATAAGTTGTAAATTTTCTTGTTATAAAGTCCGCTTATTGAATTTCCTCTACACGCTGTAGATTGCTTCGCTTAGTTGTAGACGTAATCTCTCGATACGACCAGATCTGTTATCAACAACTGGGTTTGTTAATGCATGTGCTTCAAGAGCTTTAAGAGAAGATTTACCTGCAACAACATCTGCACCGATACCAGTTGTGAATGTTGCATAACGATCATCAATTAGGCTATCGAAAGTTTTTTCTTCGATTAGTTTCGCAGCAGCTTTTAGGCCCCATGCGAAGCTATCCATACCAGCAATATGTCCTAGAGCTAGATCATCCATCTCGAAGGAAGTACGACGAACTTTAGCGTCAAAGTTAACGCCACCGCGACCAATACCACCAGCTTTAAGAACTTCATACATAGTAAGCGTTGTAGCATATAGATCAGTTGGGAACTCATCTGTATCCCAGCCAAGCAGCATATTACCTTGGTTAGCATCAAGCGATCCAAGCATACCGTTTGTTGCAGCAACACGAATTTCGTGTTCGAACGTATGACCAGCTAGTGTAGCATGGTTAGCTTCAAGGTTAAGTTTGAATTTATCTTGTAAACCGTATTTTTGTAAGAATGCAATTGTAGTTGCAGCATCGAAATCATATTGGTGAGTTGTTGGCTCTTTTGGCTTAGGCTCGATTAAGAATTGAGCGTCAAAACCGATTTCGTTAGCATAGTCAATTGACATTTGGTATAGGCGAGCAAGGTTATCAAGCTCAAGAGACATATTCGTGTTAAGAAGAGACTCGTAACCTTCACGACCGCCCCAGAATACATAGTTTTCAGCGCCTAGTTCTTTACCAACTTCTAGACCTTTCTTAATTTGAGCTGCTGCAAAAGCATAAGCGTTAGCATTAACAGCTGTACCAGCACCATGTACATAGCGAGGGTTTGTAAAGTTGTTAGCTGTGTTCCAAAGAAGCTTTTTGCCTGTTTGTTTTTGGTAGTCTTTCAACATAGCAACGATAACATCGATGTTTTTGTTTGTTTCTTGTAGTGTTGCACCTTCAGGAGCGATATCTGCGTCATGGAAGCAGTAGTAAGGAATGTTCAATTTGTCCATAAATTCAAAGTTAGCTTCTACGCGCGCTTTCGAACGATCAAGACCATCGAATTTATCCCAAGAACGAATCATTGTAGCAGTACCGAAAGGATCAGCACCGTTAGCGTTAAATGTATGCCAGTAAGCAACTGCAAAACGAAGATGTTCTTCCATAGTTTTACCTGAAACCACTTCGCTTGGGTTGTATTGTTTGAATGCGAATGGGTTTTTAGAAGTTTTACCTTCAAATTGGATTTTATCAAAGCTAGTAAAATAAGTCATATAATGAATCCTCCTAAAATAGATAATTTAATTGAATAAATTGATATCTGACTAGATAGTGACTTCAAAAATTCAGTATTGAAATCGCTTTATCTAGCAACCTTGATATAACAATAACATAACAATACTTAGTTTGTCTATTAAATAAACAAAGTTTTATGCTATACTACTTTCAGTATTATATTTTCGGACGGAGGTTTCACTTTGAAAGCCAAATCTACAGGTGATCTTGCTTTAGTCAAAAAACTGAATTCATATATTGTTTTGAAATGTATTCGTAAGCACGCCCCACTTTCTCGTGCTCAAATATCTGAACAAACAGGGTTAAATAAAGCGACTGTCTCTAATTTAGTAGCCGAATTAATCGAGCATAATCTTGTACTAGAGATCGGCCCTGGTGAATCGAGCGGTGGTCGTAAGCCTGTTTTACTCTTATTTAATGATAAGGCTGGCTATGCGATAGGCATCGATCTCGGCGTCAATTATATTCGCGGTGTCCTAGTCGATCTTAACGGAAACATTGAACAGGAATACTATCAAAAGCTTACTAACCAGAAACGTGAGCTAGCATTTGATGCATTAATTCAGAGCATCGATACATTAATAGAACAAGCTATAACAAGTAATTACGGTATCGTCGGGATCGGTGTCGGTGTGCCCGGTATTGTAGACCAAAATGGCACAATTTTGTTCGCACCGAATATGAAATGGCGCGAAGTTCCACTTAAGCAAATGCTAGAGGAACGGTTTGATTACCCGATCATTATCGATAATGAAGCGAATGCTGGTGCTCAAGGTGAGCAAAAATATGGTGCGGGCAAAGGGATACGCAATCAAATTTATCTTAGCGTCGGCTATGGTATTGGCTCGGGAATCATTCTCGATAAAGAGCTTTACAAAGGTACTTCTGGCTTTTCTGGCGAGCTTGGTCATCTATCAATTGATTTCAACGGTAAAGAGTGCACCTGCGGCAATCTAGGCTGTTGGGAATTATATGCTTCAGAAAAAGCTTTGCTAGAGGATGCTTCTGAATATGGCTTTGAGCATCTTGATGAATTGATACAGGCAGCTGAACAAGGTGATGAGCGTGTACTGCATTTATTCGAGAAGATTGGACATTACCTCGGCATCGGAATTGCCAACATTATCAATACATTGAATCCAGATAGCGTGATGATTGGCAATCGGATGAGTAGAGCAGCAGAATGGATTATGCCATCGATCGAGAAAACAGTGCAACAACGGGCACTTTCGTTCCATACAGAGCAGCTCCAGTTTTTATTTGCTGAGCTACAGGAACTGTCTGCTGTTAGAGGTGCCGCATACTATGCGATTGATCGTTTTTTCGAACAATTTAAAGCGACGCATCAATAGGCTTACACTAAATGGGATACATTAAGTACAAAAACGCAGAATGGGATGCCCCAAGGTCATGAACTACCTTAGAGTATCCCATTTATATTTTGTTTATTTCTATCTTCGTTACCCCCGCTTAAATTAGAAACTCAATAGCGCATGGCTTCCCTTATCTCACCTATTTCCTTGTCTACTTCCAACGATGGAGACTTACGAATGATGATGCTTTACCGATAATTTCTATAGTGACGGTATGTTGTTTTACAACGCCATTAGAGTAAGTCGCCACAAAGATTACATCATACATCCCTTTCTTCATATCTGAAAATTCGATATGCCATAGTTCACCTGTCCATTTCGTAGCATTTTGACGAAGTAGAGTCGTACCGTATTTATTAAGTAGCGAAACAGTTACTTCTCTTGCATAAGTAATCCCTGTTGAATTTGAACTTGAGTCTATCGCCCCTGTATTTGTCGTGCTTGCCTTCAGTATGAATTTTTCACCCCCATAAAATTGATCGCTATTCCATATAGCAGCACCATTCGTTGTTGCAGATTGATTGTAGCTTAATCTATATTGCTCCCATAGATCAGTATGGACAACTTCTCCAATGACATCTAATTCATTAACAGTGATGAATTGAGTGAGCAGCACCGTAGCGCTCTTCCCATCGGATACCGTTTGCTCAATTTTATATTTCCCTATTGCAGCATTATGAATACTAAATGCATCGCTACTATATTGAGCTTTTGTTAGTGAATAGTTACTAGTTTGCGGATACATTGCAATCGTTCCATCTGGCGCGGTTACTTTATAGCGAACAAGCAGCATATCTCCATCTTGATCATCCACTTGATGCTTGAGCTGAATATGATCACCTTCCCAAATGGTAGCTGGCGACCATGTAAATCCTGCTGTTGGCGGCTGATTCGTTATAATATTGAAATATTTATCGGTTGCATATACGCTCCAATCATAGCCGTCAAAGGATCTAACAGTAACTCGGTAAATCGTATTTTCAATAAGATTCCAGTTGCTAGGAATGATAAATGATTGAGCTGAACCTGTAGCAACAGATGACGTTTGCAATATCGCTCCACTAATAGATTTCAAAACTAATTCATACTTCACTTGCGGATCGTTATCTGCATCTGTCATTTTCCAGTGTATTGTAGGAGTTAATGAAGTAAAGGTGGTAGCAGTCGCGGGGGATGTTGCTGTTGGAGTAGTAACTTCAACGTTAGGGAGACGATTAACAATAGTTATTGGTTTCACAATCAATGCGGTCGCACCGTCATTGTCGGTTACCGTTTGTTGTATATTCAATTTGCCAACTGTTTGAAATGATCTTGTGAAATCGCCACTTGAGCTTAATGTAATAATAGAGCCATCGTCTGCTAAATATTCGTATTTTTGCTTATCAATATATCCATCCATATCCGTAGCCTGACTAACAAAGTTAACATCTACCCCTCGATACGTAGGATTCGGATTCATCGTAAAGCCTGGTATTGGTGCTAGATTCAAAATCGTTATGTTCTTTTTATCGATTTCACTTTTCGCATCCAATTGATCGACTACCCAATTTTCTAGTACATAAGAACCCTTTTCAACGTAAGTAATGGATATGTTTTGTGTATACCATTCCTTCACTTTGCCTGAAGGTGACGTTAATCTCCAAAAAGTTTGTAGGCTTGCTACATCATCCGTATCGGCATCGGACCGACTAGAGGTGTAAGCATATGGTTCATTAATGTATCCCGTAGAGCGACCGCTTGTAATGGTCGTTGTTGGCACTTGGTTGACCACATTAAAAGCATGAGTCATATAACTACTAGCACCTAATGGATCACTCGCTTTCAATTCTAGCTGCCATGTACCTACAGCTAACTTACCTAGCCCTCTATCTTTCACTTTGAAACTCGGATGCTGGGCTGTTCCTAGATTATAGGATTTATCCCCATAATAGAGCTTCCATTGATACGTTACATTGTCACCGTCTTGATCGGGATTAGCGGTTAGATTGGTAACTTTATTCACCGTATCTCGATACGTATCTTCTATTGGTTCAAAATCGGCAATCGGTGGGAAGTTAATGACTTCTAAAAAGTCCGTATATGTTTCTGACCATAGATTTTGTGAATCTTGCACACGTAATGTAAGCTTATAATTTCCTAAAGCGTCTAGCCCTGCTGCTACTGCTGCTGTCTTGATTTGATTAAATGTAGGGGTTGTACCGCTACTTAAAATAAGCTTATTCTCTCGATATACCTTCCAATCTCTCGTAATGATTGGATCACCATCGGGATCATACGAATGATCGGTTACAACGGCTTGCTTGCTCCAGGAGACTGACTTCGGATCAATCGTGAACAAAGCAACTGGTGGCTGATTGAATGGATTCGTGGTCACATACTTCACAACTTCACTTGACCAAGCCCCGTCAATATCTTTTACCTTTAACGCTACAAAATAATCGGTATTCGCTTGTAGTTGACTAGGTGGCTTGCCAACGGTCCAATCTGTATCATCGACCTTCTTCCACTTCCAAACCCATGTGGTAACCCCTTTGTTACGTTGTGAATAGCGGTCTAGGTCATAGCTGTAATCTTGAATCGTTAATCTCCTGCTCGA
>NZ_JBXCIY010000009.1:0-219419 GCF_056786395.1 Paenibacillus sp. Y951
GGTTATGCTGATATTACAGTGCAACTAGGTTTGCTAGGTAACACGTTCCAAGACATCGAATTAGGAGGAACGCCAATTTCAGCAAGTGCCTATGACGTGAACGGAGCGGGTAATGAGGTCACGCTGAAGAAGGAGTACCTTGCGACACTAGGCACAGGTGCGCAGAGTTTCATCTTCAAATTCAGTGCGGGAAATGATGCGGCATTTGTCATTACCGTACGAAATTCTACATCAGTTTCAACTACACCTACAGACAATAATCAGCAACAGAACAAATTGAATATTACGGTAGATGGAGAGTCCAATTCGAATCTCTTGAATGGGACGATTGTAAAAGAAAACGGTAAAGAATTGTTGAAACTTACATTGGATCCAACTGAAATTATTCCATATGTTCAACAAATGGCTAGAGGAGAAACGCTAAGTGTCGGAGTCAATATTGTAGTAGACGATATTTTGATTGATATTAATGGGGATACGATTGATCTTCTGATCGATAAAGGGATAGTACTTCAAGTCGTGACAGAAGATGGAACGATGATATGGGATCCAGCTACAGTGGATTTAGAAAAAATAAAAGCTCAATTAGGTGTTACTGCATTTAATCAAGGAGTAAATACAACAATCGTCATTCAAGAGAAGTCGAGTACAGACTATTCATTCCTTCAGAATATGTCTATCGTTGGCCAACCACTATCGATGATTGTTTATTACCAGAAGGAAGAAAAGATTGTATCTCATGTTGAAAGCAATTATTACAACAAACGTATTTTACTGCTATATTCATCGATCGAACTGAATAATGTAACTGCTATTGTAATAGCAGAAGATGGATCTTTTGTCCGCGTACCGTCAAAAATCGTAGTGAAGGAAGGAAAACATTATGCTGAAGTCTATACGTTTGTGGATGGAACGATTGCATTAATTTCACATCAGCAGAGTTTTGTAGATATTCAGGGACATTGGGCAAAAGCAGTTATTGATGAATTTGCAAGCCAATTGATTGTGAACGGTAAAACGGAAACGACTTTTGCACCCAATGCGGATGTAACAAGAGCGGAATTTACAGCAATATTGGGTAGAGCATTAGGGTTGGTTAGCGCTCCATATCAAGACCAGTTCGATGATCTTCACTCTGAAAACTGGGCAGCAGCTTCGATACAGTCAGCATTGAATAGATCACTCATTCGAGGGTATGAAAATGGTTCGTTCCGACCTAATCAAAGCATGACAAGAGAAGAAGCGATCGTGATCATAACGAGAGCATTGCAAATGAATGAGATTGAAGTTGTTTTATCTGATGATAAAGTCAAACAAATATTAGGGCAGTATCATGATGCAGATAAAGTATCTGGTTGGGCTGAAAATGCAGTGGCTAAGGCAATAGAAATGGGCTTACTGCAAGGGAAAACTACTCATATACTAGCATCACAGGACCCTATTACTCGAGCTGAAATTGTAATTATTATTCGTAGAATGCTGGAATATGCAAACTTAATTTAATTGTTTAATATCCTCACCATCACACTACGGCGAATTGTGGTTTTGCACAGCCACGCTTCGCCTCCACTATCATTAACACCATCCGCATGAGGATGGTGTTTTTTCTTTTTTTAGGGCTAAGATCAGAATACTACATGTATTGGAGCAAATGTGATCGCGAAAAAAATAGATCTCCTATTTATTGTTCATATTATTACGAGTAATAAGGTAACAAAGGATAATGTTATTTTCGATCAATGTAGATATTTTACTAGGAATCATTTGTAAATACCATTGTATATATGTAAAGAAAATTGGTAGTCTTACTAGATTTACCTATATAAAAACTGCCTTAGATTTAAATTAAAAAAGACTTCTTGACAACATCATATAATAACGTGATATTATTTAATAAACACATAGACAGACAGTCGGTCGGTTTGTAAAGGAGATGTAAAGATGAGAGTTGTAAAAGAAGCTGAGGAACGCAGGAACGAAATAATTGACGCAGCTGATGAGCTTTTCGGTCAGAAGGGCTTTGACGGCACAAGTACAAACGATATTCTCGAAAAGGTCGGAATCGCGCGAGGAACGTTATATCATCACTTCAAGTCGAAGGAGGGTATTATGGACGCGCTCATTGAACGGTATAGTGTTCGTCTTCTAGGCACGGCGCAGGAAATTGCAACAGACAAGAGCATACCTGTAGTGGAACGCATTATTCGCGTTGTTATGGCACTGAACTTAAGTGGCGGGAGCAGCAAGGAGATTATGGAGCATATTCACAAGCCGCAGAACGCACTTATGCATCAGAAAATAGAAAAGGTCATCATCAATGGCGTTACGCCGATACTGACGGGAATCATCCACGAGGGCATCCAGCAGGGACTATTCCACACGCCGTACCCGTATGAATGCATGGAAATGGTTGTGATTTATGCGAATACCGTTTTTGATGATGATATGGTTCAAATGACGAACGAGGAGCACGCTTCACGCATACAGGCTTTTGTTTTTAATGTAGAAAGGCTGCTTGGTGTCAAAAGTGGAAGTCTTATAGACGTAATGCAGATGTTTGGCGGTGGATAGAGTGGCAATTAATCATTCAGGAAAACAGAGGTGACTTATGTTTAACAGAATAATCCGCAATGACATTTTAAAGAGCAAGGCGATAGCGCTAACAACAATGATATTTGTCGCTGCCTCAGCTATGCTTGTTTCACTCGCGGTGATACTCATTGTCAATCTTTCTGGCGCGCTGGATACACTAATGACACAAGCGAAAACTCCACATTTTATGCAGATGCATTCGGGTGAGATTGATACTTCGCGGCTTACGGCTTTTGCGGAACAAAACAGCAACGTCGAAGAATTTCAGGTCTTAGAATTTCTGAACATTGACGGTGCTCAGATTACATTGGGCGATAATTCGCTTGCGAACAGCGTTCAGGACAACGGTTTAAGCGTACAGAGCGCAAAATTCGATTATCTTCTTGATCTGGACGGAAACGTCATCAACGTATCTGACGGTGAGATTTATGTTCCGGTAAGTTATATGAAAGATAACACTGCAAAGATTGGTGACAAGGCCGTAATAAGCGGCAAAGAATTTACCGTTGTAGGATTTCTCCGCGATTCGACAATGAATTCTTCGCTTGCCGCTTCAAAGAGATTTCTTGTAAGCAGCAATGACTATGCGGAAATAAAAAATCTTGGAAATACAGAGTATCTGATTGAGTTCAGATTAAAGGATATGTCTGCGTTAGGCGCATTTGAAACCGCATATGCCTCCGCAGCACTTGAAATGAACGGGCCAACGGTTACATATTCACTTTTTAGACTGATGAATGCAATTTCTGACGGTATGATGATTGGGATTATCCTTCTGGTAAGCCTGCTTATTGTTTCCATCGCGTTCATGTGCATACGCTTTACGCTCCTTGCCAAAATCGAAGATGATTATCGTGAAATTGGTGTTATGAAAGCTATAGGGCTGCGTGTCTCCGACATCAAGAAGATTTATCTAGCGAAATACGCGGCAATTGCGGCGGCAGGTTCTATTCTCGGTTTTGCTCTTTCGTTTGTATTCAAAGGCATGCTCCTTGAAAATATACGGCTTTATATGGGGGAAAGCGAGAATTCTTCTTTTGCTTACGTGTTAGGAATCATCGGCATATTGCTAGTATTCCTTGCCATTATGGCCTATGTTAACGGAGTTCTGAAACGCTTTAAGAAAATTTCAGCCGCGGAAGCTATACGCTTTGGCACTTCTCAGGACGAAAACAAGGGTGCTAAGCGTTTTACGTTGAGCAGAAACAGGCTATTTAACACGAATATCTTTCTCGGTATCAAAGATGTTCTCTCAAGGAAAAAACTTTACGCCACAATGCTAGCTGTGCTGGTGATTTCGGTATTTATTATGATTGTTCCGCAGAACCTGTACAACACGATTTCCTCAAAAAGCTTCATCAGTTATATGGGGATTGGAAACTACGATCTGCGCATACAGTTGTCTGGAAATATTGACAATGTCTCTAAAATAGTCACTGAAATCGAAAAGACGGTGAAAAGCGATCAAGCCATTTCAAAGGTTGCTGCCCTTACAACAAAAACATTCAAGGCAATAACGGAAGACGGAACAGAGGAAAATATTAAAATTGAACTCGGCGACCATTCGATATTTCCTATCAAATATTCCGAGGGCAAAGCACCAGCCGTAGATGACGAAATTGCGCTTTCGATTATATACGCTGATGAAATGAACAAGAAGGTCGGCGATGTCATTACGCTAGTGATTGAGGAACTAGAGAAAGATCTAACGGTAAGCGGAATCTATTCTGATATTACCAACGGTGGAAAAACCGCCAAGGCCGTATTCACCGACCATTCGGCTGGAATTATGTGGAGCATTGTCAGCGCTGAACTTTCGGATAAATCACTTGTTGATGTGAAGGTTGCGGATTATGCAGACAAGTTTGATGTTGCAAAGGTTTCAGACATTGATGAATTTGTTACACAGACCTTCGGCTCGACAATAAGCTCCGTCGAAATGGCCTCCTATGCAGCGGTCACCGTTGCGCTGGTTATAATGGTACTAGTTACATTGTTATTTATGAAAATGCTTGTAGCTAAGGACCGATATGCCATTGCCGTAATGAAAGCGTTCGGTTTTACAAACTCGGATATTAAGATGCAGTATGTTTCTCGTACGGTATTTGTTCTGATTGTCGGAATTGTTCTCGGCACGCTTCTCGCAAACACTCTCGGAGAGATACTTGCGGGATTGGTTATTTCATCATTTGGAGCTTCGACGTTTAATTTTACAGTAAATCCCCTTTCGGCGTATCTGTTTAGTCCGCTAATGATGATTTGCGCGGTTCTTATCGCAACATTCATTGGCACATCGGGCGCAGGACAAATAAACATATCCGAAAATATAAAGGAGTAGACATATGAAGAAGATTATTATCGGTGATCATATCGTAAAGTCTTTCGGCGAGGGTGATGAACAGCGTAATGTTCTTGATGAAGTGTTCGTTGAAATACACGAGGGCGAGTTCGTTGCAGTTATGGGGCCCTCTGGCTCGGGAAAATCGACGCTGATGTTTACGTTGAGCGGAATGGACAACGTTGACGGAGGAAAGGTCGTTTTTGACAGCAGGGAATTATCGACGGTCTCTGAGAACGAGCTTTCAGATATACGTAGAACAAAAATGGGATTTGTTTTTCAACAGCCGACTATGCTGAAAAATCTGAATATCCTTGATAACATAATTCTTCCGTCAATGCGCGACAACAGAAAAAACGTCGTAAAAATTGCGGAGAAGGCAAGAGCGCTTATGAAAAGGCTGGGCATCGCGGAGCTTGAAAAGCGAGATATTACACAAGTTTCGGGAGGCCAGCTTCAACGTGCGGGAATATGCCGCTCGCTTATGAACAGCCCAAAAATCATTTTCGGCGACGAGCCGACTGGTGCGCTCAACTCAAAATCTGCAGAGAAGATCATGGATATATTTTCTGAAATTAACGCGGACGGTACTGCGGTTATGCTTGTAACTCATGATGCAAAGGTTGCAGCTCGAACAGAGCGCATTATGTTTATGCGTGACGGAAAAATCGTAAGCGAACTGAAACTTCCAAAGTATGACGGGACAGATATGGATGGCAGGGTCGAGAAAGTTACGGTGAAAATGTGGGAAATAGGAATATAGCGACCATTTGCTTCAAAATCATTACATTTCTATTTATTGGAGATAGTATTTAATATGAGTTTCATCAAACAAGCTCCTTTAACTAGGTAATATAGTAGCTGTGAATATGAAATCGTAGTCTACTAGCATTCTACTTTATAATGATGTAAAGGATAACAATGTATCAACCTAGTCTTATAGATGATCATACTAATTGCATTCGACATGTAATGACAAGTATTTTTATTTCACGATAAGCATCTATCTAATCAACCGAGCATACACTTTTTCAAGGTATGCGATAAAATGGGTTCCGTTCCTTTAATGGAAATTCGTAACCAGAACGATGCTATTACGTATCTAATAAGGGGTTGAATTTGACTAAGTTGTCGCGGAAATGCTCAAATCTGCTTACACTTATGGAAAAGCTTCATTCTCTGTATATACTGTTTACTGTTATAACAAAATAAATATTGAGGTAATACACCGTATGAATGAGGAATTAATTGTAGATGCCGATACCTGTTATCGGCAAGCTGAACAGAAGGCAGCACTTTATTTTGCATTGCTTTATGAACAAGTCATAGATAAAAATTATATGCGCGCTCTAACAGCAGACATTCATTTGTGGAAACGTGGTCATGTCCACTCGTGGCTTTCCTTATTATTACGAGGAAAGAACAAATCTAATGCGGGAGATTATCATCGACATATTCAATGGTTGAACCATACCGGAAAATTGGATGCTTACCTGGATTCAAGCATTTCCTATATGTATATGAGGGATCTAGGCAAAGCCATGGATTCACCTGATACACAAGCGAGAATTAAGCGTGTAGCTTCTGATATCAAAGAACGATTGATTCCTTTTACTTCAACAAACGAAGGAAAACAGTCAGATTTTATTAGTTTGGTAGAACTGTATCGATGGGCACAGAAGGAAGGCGTTGAAACTGCTGTAATATGGGTGATCGACAAACTTAAGACGGTATCAGCTAACATTCCAGAAGGAATGAATGCGGAGCATGCACAGCGTAAACTAATTAAGATTATTCTTGGCGTGGTTATACATGCTGTCGAAGAAATGGAAAACGGACTAACTTCAGAGGATCGTGCTCGAAAACTAGATGAAGCCATTAGGTTGGGCTATTGCTATGGTTTGACCTATCCATTTATTGATGATCTTCTGGATTCACAAGTCTTATCCGATCAAGAAAAATCACAATATTCCCGCATGATTCGAACAGTACTTCTTACGGGTTCGGTGCCGGAATTGGGCGAGTTGGTAGGAACGAACAAAGCTATGATTCAATATGTACATGCGGAGCTAGGTGAAGCTTTTGAATATATTAAGCAACATCAGCCGTTAGAAACCAAGCACCTATTTTTCGAGCAGGCTTATGTGTTTTTTCACTCACAGGAATTGGACCGTGCGAAAGATCTATCTCATGCAACGTATACGAATGAAGAGCTTTACATTCCGATTATATTAAAGTCAGCTTCTTCGCGTTTGATCGCCCGTTCCGTCGTACGTGCACCTTTAGACGAGGGCTTTGAGAGTAGAACCTTCTTTTATGGTATCTACAACCAGTTAGCTGACGATTTTGCAGATATGTTTGAAGATTTGAGAGAAGGTGCGGTAACGCCCTACACTTATTATTTAACCTATCGTGACCGTCGTTCGGATCTGATCAATCCTTATGAATTATACTGGACGGTTATTTATCATTTGATTCATAATGTATATCATTCCGATGACAAGACCCGTGAAGTGATTTTGAATCGCGCGATTAATGGTCTTAAACGTTGTAAAGCACGTATCGGCACTGAAAAGTATAATAACATTTTGAACATCTTTGCTTCCGGAAATCCAACGTTCAATCGGCTAATTCAGCAAATGGTGAATCAAGCGCAAGATGTGGATTTTTTCGATAAGCTGCTTAGAGACCAACTAGTCAACATTTTAAAAAATGAACGGAATGTAAAAGAAGAATTTTTTGAGACTATTAACTCGGCCCGTGAGGAGATCAACAATGCCCTGCAGATTATGAAGCCTGACGGGATGTTGCCGATGAAAGAGAAGCTGATTGATGCGGCCAATTACAGTCTCGTAGGTGACGGGAAACGATTGCGTCCCATAATAACTTGGGTCATGGCTAAACAACATTATGGGCTGAAGGTGTCATCAATCATGCCTTTGTTGAGATCATTAGAATACATGCATACTGCATCCTTGATTTTCGATGATTTGCCATCTCAAGATAATGCGTCCATCCGTAGAGGGCGTCCAACACTGCATCTAGTTCATGATAGCGCTACTGCTGAGTTGACCGGTCTTTTTCTGATTCAGAGGGCAATTCAGGAACAGGCGTCAATGGATCAATTCGATGCCCAAGCCGTGCTTGCCTTAATGCAATATTCGGCCCGAACGACAGAAGAACTCTGTATGGGACAGGCGATGGACTTGAATTCCAAAGGAGAAGTACTGACACTGGATCAATTGAATACGATCTGTTTTTATAAAACCGGTATGGCGTTTGAGGCTGCTTTAGTTATGCCTGCTATTCTCGCGAAGGTGGATAGACGGGAAATAGAAATTTTGAAAAAATTCGCTTATCATGCGGGGATAGCCTTTCAGATTAAGGATGATTTGCTTGATTCCGAAGGAGATGCTAGCTTGCTGGGGAAACCAGTGGGCAAGGATGTTGAAAACAACACTTCGACTTTCGTAACAATCCTTGGCCAGGAAGGCGCCATGAAAGAGATGTGGGAACACTACTGTCTTGCTATGGAAGCGTTGAAAGAGATGCCGCATCAAAACGCTTTTTTGATGCACTTAATGAATTATATTATTAATAGGGACCATTAACCGGTATCTTTCTTCCACCATCATTACCCCCGACCGCAAGAGGTCGGGGTTTGTTGTGTGATAATAAATGATATTAAATATATTCCATATTAAATACGTAGAGTATTAACTATATTGCATGATATCTATAAAATTACAGTACACACTAATTAAGTTTTTTTTTTGCGCTGTCCACTTGACAGGGAGCACTTCAGGATCAAGAAACTGGTTGTTTTAACGCTACCCGAAAGAATTCTCCATCCTCAAAAATTAATGAAGGGCTGATAAGTCCAATTTTAGGTGGGAGATGAATTTCGGTTTGGCGATAGACAAAAAGATTTTGCTTTATATTTTCGGCTCAGATATAATCAGTCTTATAAAGATTAAGGGAGTTATCTCAATGAAGTTAGAGAGTAATAATCATTCAGTATTCTTACTATATTACCATCTTGTTTTAGTTGTGAAATATAGGAAAAATGTATTTGATGATAACATATCAGACTATGCGAAAGTCAAGGTGAAAAGTGAGGTGACATGATATGGCGAAGCACCATAAAGCATACAAGTTCCGTTTATATCCAACAGAAGAACAAGCACTTCTTATGCGTAAAACCTTCGGTTGTGTCAGATTCGTATACAACAAAATGTTAGCAGAACGTAAAGAAATCTACGAGAAATATAAAGACGATAAGGATCAACGAAAGAAGCAAAAGCTTCCAACTCCTGCGAAATATAAAGTAGAATTTGAGTGGTTGAAAGAAGTAGATTCCCTCGCCTTAGCCAATGCTCAACTCCATTTGCAAACTTCATATCAGAATTTCTTTAGTGGTCAAAACGCCTTTCCTACATTCAAGAACAAAAAGGATAGAAAGTCGTATACAACCAATCTTGTAAACGGAAACATTATGCTATTTGCCCGTCATATCAAATTACCAAAGCTAAAGATGGTACGGATCAAACAACACAGAATCATACCAAGTCATCATACCATGAAGTCTTGCACGATCTCCATGACAGCTTCGGGCAAGTATTATATATCGATCCTGACGGAGTATGAGCAGGAAATCGAGCCAAAAGAGGTGGAATCCGCTGTAGGTTTAGATTTTGCTATGTCTGAATTGTACGTTAGTAGTGAAGGTGAGAAAGCCAATTACCCTCGTTTCTATCGTCAAATGTTAGAACAATTAGCAAAATCACAACGCGTTCTATCCAGAAGAACAAAAGGCTCTGTTCGTTGGAATAAGCAACGTATAACCGTAGCTAAGTTACATGAAAAGGTAGCAAACCAACGCAAGAATTTCTTACATCACAAGTCAAAAGAATTAGCTACAGCGTTTGATTTAGTAGCGATCGAAGACTTGAACATGAAAGGAATGTCACAGGCCCTTCACTTTGGTAAAAGTGTGGCGGACAATGGTTGGAGTATGTTCACCACTTTCTTAACCTACAAATTACAAGCACAAGGAAAACAACTGATCAAAATAGACAAATGGTATCCATCCACAAAGACATGTAGTCATTGTGGGCATATCAAAGAGATGTCATTGTATGAACGCGTATATACATGTACATGTGGTGCAAATCTGGATAGAGATTATAACGCCGCCATCAATATCAAAAATGAAGGCATGCGCTTATTCGCGTGATCTTAAATAGAATCAAAGAACCTTTGGAACAAGGGTGTTAGCTCGGCGGTCGAAGACTAATTCGTTAGCTAGTAAAAGTAACGATTAACCGAGAAGCCCCCACTTCAAGACCTGTAAAGAGGTAAGTGGTGGGAGTAGTTCACGGGTTAGCTATTTACTACTCCAAGATAAAGGAAGCTAAGCTAGCATTGCCGGATCCTTTATAGGTAAAGTAAAGGGCTTGAACTCCATTTGGAATAGGGATGTGTGCGGAATACTCTGTCCATACATTTGTGAAACCTACAGGTATAGTTCCTAGAACAGCGCCGTCCCATGATGTTTTCACTTCGAATGCACCATTACAATATCCACGCACATTAATTTTAATAGTTTGAATGTCATTACAGTCAAAATACTTAAATCCTGCTGAAGCACCATCTCTCATATTAGTGATGTAACCTGTCTCTTCATCACCATCTTTGCCGTCTTGAGTGATCTTTGGAAATCTTCCGTCCATCCATGCCCCGAAAGTACCTGTATACATTTCTACATCATTACAAAATAGATTACATGCAATGTATGCTGGATATTCTCCACTTCCGATTAGCGGACCGTCATTTGCTCCGGAAGAAGTCATTTCTACCTGGTTGATACTTCCATCCTCGTTAAAGAAGATTTGTTCTAGACAACCTTGTCGACTATAGTGCGTTCCGTTAGTTTGTCTATGATAGAAAATATACCATCTATCTTCTATTTGTACGAAACTGCCGTGGTTATTTCCACCATAAGCCATTGGTTGTTCAGCAGGTTTATATGTATCGATATTAATATCATTGTTACTTACAATTACACCTTGATATTTGAATCCTTGTGTGGCTGATTTACTAGTTGCATAGCATAATTCATGCATAACGATAGATGAATAAATCAAATAATAAGTGTCGCCTTTTTTTCTAATGGATGGTGCTTCAAAAAATTCATGTCCCTCAAAGCTACTACCTTGGCTATATGGTTGACTTGGCATTACAAATACAGGTTCTTCTATAATAGTCAGCATATCTGGACCTAGTACTGTAGCCATTGCTCCTTTTCTAGATGTGTCTCCGTATGCACAAAAACCAGTATACAGATAAGTGGTATTTCCTTCTGTCAACACACCAGGATCAAATTGAGGCTGGTCGCCATCTCTCTCACCAAGGCGTGTGCCATCAGAATAATGGACATACCCATAAAATTCAAACTTCCCAGCTGGACTTTCACAAACAGCTACAGAAACCACTGGCACTTTATCAAGAACATAGTATAAATAATATCGGCCATCGGGCCCTACGGTAACATCAGGTGCATATAAACACATATTAGCTTTAGAATTTAGCGGATCATCAGTTTTAGTGTAGATCACACCTTCATATGTCCAATCTTTGAGATTGTTTACTGGTGCAGACCAACAAACATAATCATTTAAACAAAATGCATGACCATTAAATTGGTCGTGTGACCCGTACACATAGACTCTATCATTAAATACATATGGCTCACTATCAGGTATATATTCCCATGACGGAAGATATGGATTAAATCCTTGTTTTAACATAGTTAAGTCAATCCTTTCAATAATATAAGATTTTTTGAGAAAACATAAAGGATATAAATCATCTAGAAAATTACAAAAAAGTGCTTACATAAAATATTATAGAATGCATCACTTACAAAGTACAAGCTAATATTGATAAAGTAGTATTATTTAAATTAACTGCAATCATAAAGACTTTAGTAGGTAACATTTGTTATAGTATAATTATGAAAATAACATTTCATATCTATTTATCATAATATTGATAAATATGTTATACCTAGTTAAATGTAAGATGAAGTAAATAATAAAACATACTAACACGAGCGGAGACTAATATATGGAAAAATTAGAACTTATAATGACCATTCATGTGAAAACAGGAGAAGCAAAAACTCTACATTCTGAAATAGGGGATTCAGTCGTGATGATTCCATTTACAGGACATGTAACAGGGCCACTATTCCAAGGTGAAATTCAAAAAGGGGGTGTAGACACTCAAATTATTAGCCAAGACCGTAAGAAACATTCATTATCTGCCAGATATATGATCATGGGTAAAGATTATTCAGGACAGGATTGCACAATTTACATTGAAAACAATGGAAATATTGATGAATCAAACAATAAGTATTTATTTAGAACTTATCCACAAATCATTACTTCGAGTCATATATTAAAGTATATTGAGAGTGAAATATTAGTAGCAGAAGGAACAGTTGATGTAGAAGGCGTAATCATTAATATATATATAGTGAATTGAAAAGCTGTTTAATCGTTATAAACATGGTTGTTGGTCTATTTATGTTTCAGAAGCTAAAAGTGGAATTCACATTCTAATTCTAGTCATAAGTAACTCCTCTGGACAATGACATTCATAGACGATACGACCTGGAAAGCGGCCCTGATGAATAGTAATATAGGCGTTTACAATGGCCAATCCTTTAAACGTATCTATCTTATTACTAAGAAAATGAGGTTTAATTTGATAATATATTTTTGAAAGCTTAGAATAGCAGGTGATGAGATAGTTTCTCAGAATGGAGTGGAAAAAGTCTATGTTTACTTTCAAAACAAAAAAAGAAGATATTGAGTTATTTAAGAAAAAAATAGATGAATTGAATGCAGAATTAGATACAAAAGAGCATGCATTTCAAATATTTTTAAATGAATTACATAAAGAATTGATTTCTACTATAGAACAGCATGATATTGTGAACGATCAACATGAACAAATTGGAAAAATGCTAGGGAATATTTTAACAGAATTTAATAGCGTTGAAAATAATACGATTGAATCTAATCAGATCTCAGAACAGGTGCTTGAAAACGGAATATCATTGATTCATTCTTCTGATAAGATGGCAACAGTATCTCAAGATAGTATGGAAGCAGTGAATGCTGTAGAGAATATCATTGATCGTATAGGAGAACAATCTAAGCAGACATCTGACAACATGAATGAGCTAAGTGAGCTGTCCAAACAAATTGAAGAAATTGTAGAGGTAATTAGTGATATTTCAAGTCAGACCAATTTATTAGCGTTGAACGCCTCAATCGAAGCGGCAAGAGCTGGGGAGCATGGAAAAGGTTTTGCTGTTGTGGCGGCCGAAGTGCGCAAGCTTGCTGAGAATACTAAAATTAGTACAGAGGATATTGTGAATTTGACGCAAAGAACACAAGAGCAAATACTGAGGGCATACGCAGATACGAAAAATAATGTGAATCTTGTAGAACAAGGAATGAAAACAAGTACAGAAACATCTGAGCATATGAATTTACTTCTTCAAATGATAGAGCATGTCCAGAATGAAGTGAAAAAACTATTAAGTGATATCCAAAATCAAAAATCTTCAAGTGAAGATGTACTTAATAGCTTCAAAAGGACAGCAGAGTTATTTAACGAAGCCAATGCTATAGTAAATAGTCACATTGAAGAAGCTGACATTGTGACACAAAAGCTTTTAAAAGCCGTTGATTTGGTGAAAGGTTTCCCAACTATATAGCTGTATTGAAAGTGAAAACACTCTAAACTCTTGCGTGGGAGATCTAGTGTGCGATTCTTTTCCACCATTATTAACTCCGATCGTATAAGGTCGGGGTTTTTGTTGTTTTTGTAGACATTTCGTAGGGACGAATATGCTAGGCTAGTGCTTCTTATTGTTCGCCCGAGTCATTTATTCGGTACCCATTCCCTTTGTTCAATGAATATCCATTTTTAAAGTGTTTTAAATCACAAGCAATGCAGTTCGGAGATGCTAATTTATAGAAGTAAGTATGAAAGAAGTTTAACTTTATATATAGAAAAAAACAGAGGTGAAGAACATGAGTGAATTAATTAATAACCGTGAGAATGGCATTTCTGCTCAGCGACCTGATCGTATACACTTGCTCAAGGAAATCATTATAGAGCTTCACCGTGGAAAAAGTGTGGAGGAAGTAAAGTCAAGATTTAATGATGCTGTAGGTGATATATCAGTTGATGAAATTTCGCAACTAGAAGAGGTGCTGATGCAGGAGGAAGGGATACCGGTAACCGAAGTACAGCGACTGTGCAGTGTGCATGCTGCTGTGTTCAAAGGTTCCATCCAAGAAATTCACAATGCTCACAAACCTGAAGAGCGGCCGGGACATCCTATTCATACCTTTAAAATGGAGAACCGAGAAATTGATCTACTAATAAATTTCAAAATCGCACTGCATCTGGAGCGATTTCTTAAGGATCATGGGGAGGCAAATCGTCATAAATTGCTGGAGGATTTCAGTCTTCTATATGATGTAGATAAACACTACTGCCGGAAAGAAAATATACTGTTTCCTTTCCTCGAAAAATACGGAATCTTTGGACCGACCAAGGTGATGTGGGCAGTAGACGATGGTATCCGAATTGGAATAAAAGAAGTGAAATCCAAACTCACTAATTTTGATGGCAATGCAGAGATATTAGTAGATCTGGCAAAACGGGTCTTAAACGAAATAACAGAAATGATCTATAAAGAAGAAAATATCTTATTACCTATGGCACTAGGAAAATTGACGGAAGATGAATGGCTTCAAATTGCTGCCCAAAGTGAAGAAGTGGGTTATTGTCTGATTGCACCGGATCAAGTATGGATTCCCGAGAGAGCAGCTGAACTTGGCGCAGATAATGGGTTAGGCTCTTCTCCGCTACAAGAAGGATACATCAGAATGAGTACAGGTGTTTTATCGGTCAGACAGCTTGAATCCATCTTAAATCATTTACCGGTCGACCTGACTTTTATCGATGAGAATGATATCGTGCGATATTTTTCACATGGTAAAGAAAGAATCTTCGTTCGTACCAAAGCGGTTATCGGTAGAAGTGTTCAGAATTGCCATCCTCCGCAAAGCGTTCATGTCGTAAATCAGTTGCTTGCTGATTTCAAAGCAGGTGTTAAAGATGAGGAAGATTTCTGGATTCCCTTGAAAGATAAATTTATCTATATTCGCTATTTTTCTGTAAGGGATGAAGAAGGAAAATATTTAGGTGCGCTTGAATTCACTCAAAACATTAAGCCGATTCAAGAACTTACAGGTCAAAAACGGATACTCTCGGAGTAAGAGGAAGACACATCCATCGTAATTTGAAGAAGTATCACATGGAAAAAAGTGCTAAATAGCTAAAGAAATAAGGCACTTCCTGTTCAAATTTGAACAAGAAGTGCCTGGTTTTTATTTAGTGTCGTATATGATGTTCATGGCCAACGAGGTACATGAATAAAGCATTGAGGGTATCATAAATATAAAGAAGAACCGATGCACACTCGTCGTGGTACTATCGACGGTTTCGTACGATGGGGAGTCCTGTTATAAACTGGTATCCGCTTACAATGCCTTTTCTTCTTCGTAGTTAGTGACAAGATCCAGTTTAGAACTACCTGATGGATCAGCGAAAACTTGACCGTTTGCAAAGGTTTCATGCTATATCGTTTTTCAAGTTGTTGGTTCCATAGGTGTAGCTGCTGGTGCAGGTCCACCAATCCATTTGGCAATTTCGCTTAATGTAGTGCTCATTAGCACATAATGACGACCCATGGTATGATCACTTTCATTCGGATAGCCGACTTTAAATGAATATTGGATGCCATTCGCTGCTGCTGCCGCTTGAGCATTTTCATTATAGTCGCCATATGGGTAAGCGAAAAGAATAGGGTCTTCATCCGTAATACCTTTAATGAACGCATTAGCAGTAGCCATTTCAGTAGAAGCATCTGCCTCAGATATCGTCTTCCAAGTTTTCTCGGCATGGTTTACAGTATGATTTTGGATGCTAATATTTGGATTTTTTGCAAGTGCTTCTAATTGTACGAGTGACATACTGTAGCCACCGCCGATCCAGCCACTAGCTACGAATTGCACGGCATTCATCCCGTGATTATTCAATATTGGCACTGCAGTTTCAATAAAGTCAGGGGTAGCATCATCAAATGTTAGTAAAATTGGTTTGTCTGGAGCTTTTTCATTACCTTTCATAATATCTACATATTGTTTGGCAGTAAGCGTGTTAAAACTATTATCATCAAGATATTGCATATGCTGCTTGAAATCTTTCGTGCTTGTATCAGTCCAGTCATTTATTGGAGTATCCGTAACGCGGTGATACAAAAGAACTGGAATATTCGGCTCTGCCTCAGCTACTTCCGGAATAATTGGCTCTACCTCAGCCACTTCCGTAATTGGAGCACGGCAACCTAATGGAATAATTAAAGTGGCTACAAGAAAAAGTGAGATGGTTTTATTAAGTTGTATACTCATTGTTTTACATTTCCCCCCTGAAATAATCCACAAATCATTAAGCGCTTACACAAATTTAAAATACGATATCTTCCCTAAAGTTGATTATAACGGCTATTAAAGATGCTTTGACTACAATAACTTAACAATCTACTATAGTTATTTAAGATATATAGTAAATAGAACTCGAAGTTATTTTTTAATTGAATTAGAGTATATGAAATTATTAAAATTAACAGAGTAATTCATTCCATTTTATGGTACTGTGATGAGTGTCATAACATAGGGGATGAATAAGGATGTTAGGGAATACGCCAGGAAAAGAACAGACGATATTTGATCATGTAGGAAATACGATCAAGACAGAAGATCGTGAGATTCGAATTGTTGCCAAGTATGAGGCACCTCTGATTGTCGTACTAGAAAATGTGCTTAGTGATGAGGAATGCGACGAGCTAATTAAACAATCTAGAGAGCAATTACAACGTTCAAAAATAGGTGGAAATCATACCGTTAATCAAATTAGAACGAGCAGCGGGGTATTTTGTGAAGAGAATGAAACAATTACAAAAATTGAGAAGAGAATCTCTCAAATTATGAATATTCCTATCGAGCATGGCGATGGCTTGCAAGTTCTGCTGTATACCCCTGGCCAAGAGTACCAACCTCATTATGATTTCTTCGCAGAAACGAGTCGAGCAAGTGCTAATAATCGAATTAGTACGCTCGTAATGTATCTCAATGATGTGGAGGAAGGCGGGGAAACGACGTTTCCTGCGCTTAATCTATCAGTATCGCCGAACAAAGGTATGGCGGTTTATTTCGAATATTTTTACAGTAATCAACAATTAAACGATTCCACCTTGCATGCAGGTACACCAGTGATCAAAGGGGAAAAGTGGGTAGCGACGATGTGGATGAGAAAGCAAACACTTCGCCTCCCTTAGATGTATTATTAAAATAAAAAGTGCGTATCGATTACATATCGACACGCACTTTTTCAGTTACTTACAGAGCTAATAGCAATTCTTATTGCAGAGCCTGATATCAATGTTCACCTCATGATCACAAAGTGGATTGTTATATTTAATTTGAGCTACTTTTTGCTCAATATTGAAATACCAACCACTTTCACTTTGTTTCCACTGATCTTCATCCAAATATCTTTGTAAGGTTTGTTGTCCAAGTGTGATCGTTATAGGACTAACGTCCTTACAGATGAATTGCATCTCATAGGTTTCAATCGTTGATACATACTCCCCTTCGGACTGGAAGGAAATTGTGGACTCCTTACCAACCTGTAGAGAGATGTTTGTTTTAACATACTGATTGTTTTTATAGGATGGAGACATGCCATCATCATCGTAGTAGATGAACGAACCATCGCTTGAGCCTTCAACGAGCAATTTCATGTGGTTAATCTTATCTTGATGAATACTCATAAGTTGATTTGCTAATGTAAAATTTTTAGTTAGACAAACTGATCATGTACTTAATGTACTCCACCCGTTTAGGGAGGGGAATGGTCGTGCTCAACGTGAATTCATTCGTTGCATAGCACTTGAATCTGGATATTTTATAGATTGGGCAGAGGTTGATGCAAATACAATGCTTGAAGCTATGATACACTCACCTATGGATAGTAAGAAACTATATAATGTTTTATATAAAATAACTAAGAAAATTTAAGTTGTTTTAAATAGATCAGTTGTAAGTGCTTACTAGGTAACGCTAAAACTATGATTATTCTAGAGAAGCTAGTGTGTTAGAGACATAATAACTGTTCCTTCGGGTCGAGCTCCTACTTTGTAGGAGACCTTTTACTTTTAAATTGTCTCCTTTTCCGTTATTTGTACCAGAAATTGAGATTACCTCAACGCTGGAAATTAGTTTGTTGTGGATCGCTGTAGTTTTACTTGTGATTCCTCACTACATCGCGACAAAGGCAGGGGCACTTGATATAATAGAGAATCATGGGGTGCGACGTTTGGATTTTCTCCTGGGGTATTTATCGTCATGACTGCTTTTATCGAGTTTGTTGTGGGCTATTTACTCGTGGTGGGTATCTTGAATCGTATTCTTTCTGCCGTGCTTACTTTGATTTTTGTATCTACAACGATGCTGTTCGGAATGACGGAACTAGTAGGGCATTTCATGATCCACATTGTTTTAATTATTTTCATTATAGAGGGAGTCAGCTTTTACAAGCCCCCTGTTGAGATACATAGTAGAAGGACAGATCGGTTAATTTTTGTTTCACTCAATTTCATCTTTGCTTTGGCCACAATGATGCTGTTCTATTATCGTTTTACTTAATAAACAAGGATAGAACCCGACTTTATCGCTGGCTGAAGCGGGTTTTTATTTTTAAAGAGAAGCTTTTTTTGCTTAGTAGTGAAAACTAATTTATAATAATATGCTAATACAGATTGTATAGGAGGATGGAATGGAGTTCATAAAAAGTCAACTAGAAGAATACGGAATAGGAACGGCAACTGCTGTGTATCTTTCAAATATTATTATGATTATGTTTGTTGCTGGGCTCTGTATATTGGCAAACTATATAGCAAAAACAATTGTATTGAAGATCATAACCCATATTATTATGAACAATAAGTACACATGGGATAATATTATATTGGAGAAAAAAGTGTTCCGCAAGCTGTCTCATATCGTACCAGCCATCATTATTTATTATTTTAGTTCTGTATTTCCGACATATCAAACTTTAATTAGAGAGGGCGCATCCATTTATATCATTATAGTGGTTATAGCGGTTCTGAATGCGTTGCTCAATGCTTTTGATGATATATATCGTTCGTTTGCAGTATCCAAGATCAAACCAATTAAGGGATATATCCAGGTTGTGAAAATATTTTTATTCATCGCGGGCGCCATTGTAGTCATCTCGATTCTCATCGGACAGAATCCGTTGATCATTCTCAGTGGTCTTGGTGCACTTTCGGCTATTTTGATGTTAATCTTCAAGGATTCGATATTAGGTTTAGTGGCAGGTATTCAATTATCTTCCAACGATATGGTGCGTGTAGGGGACTGGATTGAGATGCCTAAATACAATGCAGACGGCGACGTAATTGATATCACATTGAATACAGTAAAGGTTAGAAATTTTGATAAAACGATTACGATGATTCCTAGCTATGCTCTAATTTCAGATTCATTCAAAAACTGGAGAGGCATGCAGGCTTGGGGTGGAAGACGAATTAAGCGTAGCCTCTATATAGATACAAGCAGCATACATTTTTGTACGAAGGAAATGATTGATGAATTTAAAAACATTCATTTGCTTACGGAATTTATTACGACAAGAGTAAATGAAATTGAAGAGTATAATAGTAAAAATAGAATCGATATTTCGAATAAAGTGAATGGAAGACAGCTTACAAACATTGGTGTATTCAGAGAGTATGTTCATCAATATCTCAAAAATCATCCGAAAATTCATCAGGAAATGACGCTCATTGTTAGGCAGCTAGCGCCAGGGGACAATGGATTACCTTTGGAAATTTACGCTTTCACCAACGACACCAATTGGACGGTGTATGAAACGATCCAGTCGGACATCTTTGATCATATTTTTGCAGTAGCACCGGCATTTGATCTTCGAGTCTTCCAAAATCCAAGTGGACATGATATTTCTCAATCTATAGATCGTAGTTTCGTAAAATCTCCAGTCGAACCTAGTCAACAGCAGCTGAAGGAAGAAGGAAACTGACGATAGCGGCATGAATATCATTTCAAGGCGTTATGAATTACTGCAAATTACGGAGGAGTTTTTTGTTAATTCGAGGCACAGGTGGATTTTACTTTTAGCCATGGTTGCTAGGTTGGTCGATGAAAAATTAACGAATACTACAAATCATTTCCGTGATATTCCAGATAATGATTGGGCATACGGAACGATTCAAGCGGTATGGGAGTAAATGCTAGAGAGCAAGCGTACAGCAATAGCTTTAAAAAACACTTAATCCTTGTGTTGTGTTAACACAACACAAGCAATGTTCAAGAGCAGTATTCTTTTAGATTCTATTCTATAAGGATACTGCTCTATTTTCGATCAAGATTGAATAGTGAAAACTAATCGCGCTTAACTACGTCAGTACTTTGATTAGTTGTATGACTCGTACTAAGTTTTTTTTGTTTAGTACCGGATAAGGATTTAGTTTGTGCTTGAAGCGTATTCCGATCCCAAAAGACGCCTTCGGAATAACCTTGAATCGAGAAATCTGACTCTACAAGCTCAAGGCGTTTTTCAGCTAGACAACAGTATGTTTCGTTGAGTTCGATACCTACAAAGTTTCTGTTTAATTTCTTTGCTACAACAGAAGTAGTTCCAGAGCCCATAAAGGGATCAAAAACAACATCATTCTCATCGGAGCTCGCAAGTATTATTTTAGCGAGCAGCTTCTCGGGTTTTTGAGTAGGGTGATCCGTATTTTCAGCCATTGACCAGAATGGTACCGTTAGATCCGTCCACATATTAGATGGGAATGTAAGTCTATATTTTCCATCGTCATTATCTTCCCAGTCTTTAGGTTTACCGTCCTCATTTCTATAGGGGGCAATGACTTTACGTTTCATTTTCACTCGGTCTACATAAAACTTATAATCATTCGATTTCGTACAAAACCAAATATCTTCGGAAGCATTTTTCCAGTTGCTTAAAGCTCCTCGTCCCTTTTCTCTTTCCCAAGTGATTCGGTTTAGAACATTCAAATGTTTGGAAGCGACCTCGAAAATAGAGTGGCTTGAACGCCAATCGCCACAAATATATACGGTAGCATTAGGCTTAAGAACTCTAACGATACGAGAAAACCAGGAATCTAGCCAATCTGTGTATTCTTGATTATTCATTTGATTAAATGTTTTGCCATTAAAATTTTTTGTAAGGTTATATGGTGGGTCGATAAACATTAAATCGACAAATTGATCTGGTAAATGATCAAGTGCATCGAAAAGATTTTGATGGATTGTTTTATTAATTATGTCTTGTGGAGCTGCTTTTTGGGTCAGAGTAACTAATCTACTTTTATATTTTTTTAATTCAAGGGCATCTAGTGTCATTGTTTTATTTCTGCTCGCCTTTTTATTCTCGTCATTCATCATTACGTTCAGCACCACCTAGTATTCAATAAACTCTATTATAACTCTTCCTATTGATTCTTCCACCTATAAATAGGTCAAGAGAGGACGCGAGCTGGAGCTTCTTTCCTTTATAGTTATTTGAGATGTTTTGAGAAAATGGATTGGTATAAGATGTTTCAATCTGTCGTTCAAGTGCTACAATATGAAAAGTAGTGTAATAAGGTTAGAAAAGTATAATTATAGTCATATGAAATTTGCTAGTGGAGGCTAAACTTATGTATTTACATCATCAGCAAGCGATTGAAATGGTTACGAATAAACTTAAAGTGAATGAGCAAATATTGGCGATTATTGTAGGTGGTTCCGTAGCACACGGATTCGCGAAGGAAGATTCGGATATTGATCTGATGCTAGTTGTATCGGACGAGCATTATCTTTCTTTATTAGAAAGCGGTGATATTCATTATCATGAAATAGAATCAACACCTTATGAGGGCGGCTATGTCGATGGAAAGTATACATCGATATCCTATATTCAAAAGGTAGCACAATCCGGGAGTGAGCCAGCACGATTCGCTTTCAAAGATGCGATAGTGAGTTATAGCGAGATCAACGATCTAGAAGTGCTAATCGAAGCAGTGTCGAAATATCCAATTTAAGGAAAAATCGAAGCAATGGAAAAATTCTATGCTCAATTTGAAGGCTGGAAATGGATGTTTCACGAGGGTTTGAAAAAGAATGAGCCTTATATTCTTGAATATGCGGCATCTAATTATGTGTTGTTTGCAGGCAGACTTATATTGGCTTATAACGAGGTTGTTTATCCTTATCATAAATGGTTTATGAAGGTACTAGGAAGTGTGAACAACAAGCCGGATAATCTAATTGAAATGATGAATGATGTACTGAAATATAAATCAAAGGAAACTGTTGAAGCTTTATTTGAATCTGTCTCACAATTCCATCATTGGCCTAGATCAGGGAAGGGATGGCCTATTCGCTTTATGCTCGATAGCGAGCTGAACTAGGATGACTGGACATGTGCCAGTAGCTGACATGTAGCGATTTTATGCAAATGGATCGTTGTACCATGCTGCGGGAAGGTCCTTTGTAGGTCGATGAAATGAGGTGATATCGTTATGAAAGTGGAATGTATTAAATGTTATGAATTCGGTCGTCCTCAAAATGTATTGAAGGTTGAACATACTAATATAGAGCGACCACAAGCTCATGAGGTGCTTGTTCGGGTAATAACAAGACCGATCAATCCTTCTGATTTAATACCAATTAGCGGGGCATACGCTCAACGTATTTCTTTACCTTATATTCCTGGTTATGAAGGAGTTGGAATAGTAGAAGAGGTAGGAGCTTCAGTTTCTAAAAATTTGCTTGGTCAACGTGTTTTGCCTTTACGCGGGGAAGGGACATGGCAGCAGTTTGTGAAAACTTCAGCGGAATTAGCGGTTCCTGTTCCTCATTTTATTGATGATTTTTCAGCATCACAATTATATATTAATCCGATTACAGCTCTAGTACTTTGTACGGAGGTTTTACAACTAACACCCAATGATACGTTATTAGTTAATGCATGCGGCTCATCAATTGGACATATATTTGCTCAATTAGCTAAAGCTTTTGGATTTAGATTAATTGCAATTACTAGAAATGATAAATATAGTGAGCATTTACTTAAGCTTGGTGCTTCTTATGTAATAGATACCTCGAAAGCTTCACTTTATGAAACGGTTAGAGAATTAACGAATGGTTTAGGTGCAACTGCTGCTATTGATTCGATCGGAGGCACGGCTGGTACTGAATTAGCTTTTTGTATACAGCCTAGCGGTAAGTTTATATCGATCGGTCTGCTGACGGGACTACAAGTGAACTGGGCTGATATTGTCAATAAAGCAAAGGTTCATACAAATATATTTCATTTGCGCCATTGGAATCAAAGTGTATCGCTAACGAAATGGAGAGAAATGTTTTATCATTTAATGCGACTAATTGGAGATGACAAGCTAAAGCTGATGAGAGTGGGGGCAAAATATCATCTAACGGACGTAAATGAGGCGATTATTGCCGCTGCAGCACCAAAAGAAATGAATAATGGGAAAGTTTTTTTAACGAGCTACTGAGTTCGTTTCCTAATAGGCTCGCTCCTAATACGGAAAAAAGACCATCAATATAGATGGTCTTTCGTGTGTACATTAAAACTTTCGCTCGAGTGTGGGCTGAACGAGTAAGGGCTCATTTCAAAGAAAACTCATTTAATAACCTATGAAATCGTTAGCTCAGTAGCGATTAATTTGTTTTATCAATTTCTCTTCCATTACCACTATGATTGCGTAGCTGCTCACCATTCAACAACGAAGCTTCCGTGTCTTCATTGTTAATTGAAGCTATTTCTGTTGTTTCATCTTCATGGATTTCAAATAATTGAGTGAATTCGTTAATTAATAGATCAATTGCCTTTAATTCACCGATCAAGATTTGATTGATCGATTGAAATTCTGGCTGTTCTAATTGCTGTTTAATCGTAGAACGCTTAAGTGTCATCATCTCTAGAAAGGCAATTGCTCTTCCTCGGCGGAATGTTTTCGGTCCACGATGCTCTGAACGCTCATGACCTTTGTGATGCCCACCTCGATGATGTCCCTCTTCTTTTAATTTTCCATGTCTCATCGTATGACCTCTTTTCTTGTATACATATGTATACATAGTATTATAATTTAATTGCATACATATGTATACAGTGTGTTAACATCAATATCTAAGCGGCTCTTTTTTTCATATACCGATAAAAAATCATTAATATAATAAACCAAATTGGAGTTAATAGTAGTGCTACACGAGTAGCTTCGGCCCAAAGCATAACGATTAGAATACCAACGGAAATTGCTAAAATTACATAATTTACACTTCAAAATAAATACAGTTTCTTTATGTTCAGAAATTTGCTATCCTTATCTCTGGTCATAAAATTGGCCCGCGGTTCGTAAACTTCCCGCGTTATCAAAACTAAGGAGGATTTTTGTGTTTAATTTAGGTTGGGGTATTTTATTTGTTGCAGTTAATTTCCTTTTATTTCTGGCGTGTTATCGGTTCTTTGGTAAAACGGGTCTGTATGCATGGATTGCCTTTGCAACGGTTATTGCTAACATTCAAGTGACAAAGACAATTGAGCTATCTATTTTCACTGTCAGTATCATTATGACATTAGGAAATACGATCTATACGACGATCTCTATGAGTACAGATTTACTCAATGAGAAGTATGGGCCAAAAGAGGCGAAGCGTGCCGTATGGTTTGGATTTTTCACGCTTATTACTGCTACGATTATGATGCAAATGGCGCTTAAATTCACACCACAGGAAACTGATTTTGCGCAAGGTTCGTTAGAGACGATATTCGGTCTTATGCCGCGTCTTGCTGCAGGTAGCTTGTTAGCATACTTAACTAGTCAATTTTTGGATGTGAAAGTATATGGTTATTTGAGAAAGAAATTTGGTGCTAAAAACCAGTTTTGGATTCGTACCAATGTTAGTACCGGAATTAGTCAACTTGTAGACTCGATCGTGTTTTGTACCATCGCTTTTGTTGGTACAGGACTATACACGTGGCAAGAATGGCTACAAATCGTATTTACGACATATATCTTTAAATTTATTATATCGGTTGTAGCAACTCCCGTTCTGTACTGGGCACGTAGTTTTAAAATGAACGACCAAGTAGACAGCTCCAAAAGCTAGCAACCTATCCCCATTCGATGTTGGATGGGGATTTTTCTTGTTCAGTAGCATACAACTTCATCCATTTACCTTTGTGATAGCGAAGAGAACTAATTGCTCGTGGTATGCAGTCATTTTTGTCATGGAACAGAAATCAGTTCTCGTAGCGACCTCCTATTCATTCAAGTTATTAAAAGTACTCGTTGTCGCATTAATCTTCTCAGTTATGAATGGGACGATGTTCAATGTAGCGCTCCCCGAAATAGGTAAAGAATTTCAGCTTGTTCCGTCTTATGTCAGTTGGATTATGACTAGTTATATGGTAGTATACGCGATAGGTTCTATCGTAATGGGTAAACTGGCTGATAAATACCGGTTAAAGGATTTACTAACGTACTGACTTATTATTTTTGCAATAGGTTCATCAATAGGTTTACTTGCTACGTAGTTTTGGGTTATTATTTTAGGGTGAGTTATTCAATCTGCAGGAGCTTCTGTACTACCTGCAACGGCAATGATTATCCCAACTCGTTACTTTGCGCCTGAGCAAAGAGGACGCGCACTCGGAACATCTGCGGTGGGGCAGGCACTTGGTAGTGGCTTAGGCCGGTCGTAGCAGGCTTGCTTACGAGCTTTGGTATCTGGAGACTTATGTTCGTCCTTTCTTTGCTAGCATTATTTATTATGCGTATTAGGAAATTGGCTGACAGTCGCGGTAATTTCACGCTCGTATTTGTTGCGTCAATATTGATGTTTATGGCATTCTCTCTGCTATCGACTTTTGTTGGTATATCGGCATATATTATTGCCAGTATTCTTATACTAGGGAATGTGGGTCAGATATTTATGCAGATTGCGATGTCGAATACGATCTCGCGGAAGCTACAGAAGGAGGAAATGAGTGTAGTTGGAAAGTTGCTCGATAAGGGTACAGTTTCGATTAAATTTAACCCATTGATTACAAACGTTACTTCTTATGTGTACAGTAATATATTTGTCGTGATGTCCTTATTAATTATCGCTGTTGTTGTCTTGTATCGTTATCAGTTTGCTAACAAAGCTTCTCGTACGAAAATGAATTAGCAATTAAATAAAAATGGTTAGTGGAGGAATATTGATGGATACTTCAGCTGCACCTGCCCCTTCGGGTTCTCAGCAGTATGGGAATGTGAAGAGGCTCCCAATTATGATCTCGTTAATAATTGGTGCATTTTTCTCGATACTTAATGAAACATTATTGAACGTCGCATTTCCACAATTAATGGTTGAATTGAAGGTGGAAGCTTCAACCTTACAATGGCTTTCTACGGGATATATGCTCGTTGTCGCTGTTTTAATTCCAGCCTCGGCATTATTGGTACAATGGTTTACCACTAGGCAGGTTTTTCTAGGTGCGATGATTGTATTTACAGTCGGAACCTTAGTTAGTGGTCTTGCCCCTGGATTTTCTGTACTATTAATTGGACGTATATTACAAGCGTTTGGTACAGGTTTAATGATGCCAGTTATGATGAACACGATACTGTTGTTATATCCGCCAGAAAAGCGCGGAGGGGCAATGGGGACGATCGGGCTCGTGATTATGTTCGCTCCAGCCATTGGACCAACACTTTCGGGTATTATTCTTGAATCATTAGAATGGAGATGGCTATTCTTCATCGTTTTGCCGTTTGCAATCTTCTCAATTATTTTTGCATTTATTTATTTGAAAAATTTAACAGTGCCGACGAAACCTAAGGTCGATGTAGTATCGATATTGCTGTCTACAATCGGATTTGGTGGACTCGTATTTGGATTTAGCAGCTCGTCTAAAGGCTGGGATCATATCCAAGTATATGGAATGATTATTATAGGTCTTATCGCATTACTACTGTTTGTTATTCGTCAAATGAAATTGAAAGAGCCCTTATTAGACTTGAGAGCATTTAAGTTCCCGATGTTCACGTTAACAACGATTTTGCTCATTATTATGATGATGACGATGTTCTCGACGATGGCGTTGCTACCATTCTTATTCCAAGGGGCGCTAGGGTTAACGGTTTACGCATCAGGTCTAATTATGTTGCCAGGTAGTCTCTTGAACGGACTTATTTCTCCAATAACAGGTAAGTTATTTGATAAATTTGGTCCAAGGGCGTTAATGATTCCTGGAACGATCGGGTTGGCCATTGTAATGTGGTTCTTTACCCAAGTATCCTCCACTACATCTACGACAACTTTTATTATTTTGCATGTTTGCTTAATGGTCGCGATCTCAATGATTATGATGCCAGCACAAACAAATGGCTTGAACCAACTGCCGCCACGCTATTATCCGCATGGTACGGCGATTTTGAATACTTTATCACAAGTAGCAGGTGCGATCGGCGTTGCTTTCTTCATCAGTGTGATGACGTCTGGACAAAACAATTATTTGGCGCAATCAGCTGATCCAGACTCACCGCTGCAACAGGCCGAGGCATTAGTTTCAGGTGTGCATAATGCCTTTGTTATCGGCTTTGGCTTTGCGGTGTTAGCAGTCGTAGTCGCATTCTTCACGAAGCGTGCTCAGCCTTCCAAGGAGTAAGTTAGTTAGTGTTAATCCTTCGAAGTGAATAAGTAGTACAATCGTTAACAGTTTCGCGTATATTGATTAGTGGTCCCCTTATAGTAGGCAGTGCGATAAAGTCCAGATAGCTTGGACTGACACTGCTAGCTGTAGGGGGATTTTTTATTGTGATTAAAGTGTTAACCTCTCAACAATATAATGAGGATACTGGTTCTACGTTAGAATAGGGTAACATTGGCTAACGGGTAAATAAGGGGGGTGTACTTGCAGATAACTATGATCCACTAGCCTCTGTGATTGAGGAATCCCTAAGCGCAATAAATTTTAGAAAAATAATAAAATAAACGTATATAAGCTTCATCTTCTTTTGTTAGAGTGCACTAACGATTGGGGATGAAGTTTTTTGTTTGTTTTTGATTTTAATATTTTCAAGCACAAACAAATATAGTATAGTTAATACTATGAGTAAACAAACATGAAAGCGATGAAACAAAAACAATCAGGGGGTATTTATATGGTGCAGTCTTTGTGGGATTTATCTAAAGCAACACAATTACAAACTGGATTAGATAGCTTAGTATATCGTTCCAATATTATTGGTACAGATCGTCGTGTATGTAACTATGGTGGCGGTAATACATCTGCAAAAACGGTAGTGAAGGATTTCCGTGGTCAAGATGTTGAAGTGATGTACGTCAAAGGTAGCGGGTCAGATCTAGCAACAATGAAAGCTAGCAATTTCACTGGTCTGCGCCTAGATGATATTCGCCCGCTATTCGAACGTGATGATATGAGCGATGAGGATATGGTAGCTTATCTAGCAAACTGTATGATCGATGCTAAGCATCCTCGTGCTTCGATTGAAACATTATTACATGCATTCCTTCCATATAAACATGTTGATCATACACATCCAGATTCTATCATTAGCCTATGTTGTGCCGATAAAGGCAAACAAATCGCAGAAGAAATTTTCGGTAATCGCTTCGTATGGGTACCTTATGTGCGCCCAGGCTTCACACTATCGAAAATGATCGCTGAAGGTGTACGCGCAAACCCTAATGCTGAACTAGTATTAATGGAGAAGCATGGTCTCGTAACTTGGGGCGAAACTGCTGAAGAAGCGTATGCACAGACAATCAAAATTATTACAGAAGCGGAAAGCTATATCAAATCTCAATTTGACCAAGAGAAATTATTTGGTGGCGTAAAGCATGCTGAACTTCCAACTGAGGTGCGTCGTTCGATTATTGCTAGTGTTATGCCGCTACTGCGTGGTGCGGTTAGTGACGAAAACCAGATGATTCTTTCCTTCGATGATGAAGATGATGTGTTGGCATTCGTTGGTGGCGTTGATTCTCCAGCTTTATCACAAATTGGCGCTGCTTGTCCCGATCACCTTGTTCATACAAAGGTTGTTCCTTTATTCATCGATTGGACACCTGATGCGGATAATGTTGAGGAGCTTAAAGCAAAGCTTGTTGAAGGTGTAGCTGCCTATAAAGCAGAATATGCGGCATATTTCGAGCGCAACAAGCATGAAGGCGACAAAATGTTCGAGGCTGCTCCGCGTGTTATTCTAATCCCCGGTGTCGGAATGATTAACACAGGTAAGAGCTGGAGTATGTCGCAAGTAAGTGGTGCGCTTTATCATCGTGCCATTGCGGTAATGCGCGGTTCAACAGCGCTTGGCAGTTTCGTTTCGCTAAGTGAAAATGAATCTTATAATGTTGAATATTGGCCGCTAGAATTATATAAATTAACACTTGCTCCTGCAGAAGCTGAATTCTCGCGTCAGGTTGCTTTTATTACTGGTGGTGCTGGCGGTATCGGAAGTGCAACTGCTCGTGTGTTAGTTGAAGAAGGAGCGCATGTTGTATTAGCGGATCTTAACCTTGAAGGTGCGCAGAAGGTAGCAGCAGAGTTAAATGCTGAGTTCGGTGAGCATCGTGCGCTAGCAGTTAAAGTTGATGTGACAAGCGAGGAGCTCATTCAAGCTGCTTATGCTGAAACGGCAATTAATTACGGCGGTGTTGATATTATCGTTAACAATGCAGGGCTAGCAACTTCTAGTCCATTTGACGAAACATCACTGAAAGAGTGGAACTTGAATATGAATGTTCTCGGTACAGGTTACTTCTTAGTGGCAAGAGAAGCGTTCAAGATTATGAAGCAGCAGTCACTTGGTGGAAGTATGGTATTTATCGGCTCTAAAAACTCGATCTATGCAGGTAAAAACGTTACTGCATATAGCTCAGTTAAAGCGCTTGAAGCACATCTAGCTCGTTGTATTGCTGCTGAAGGTGGCGAGTTTGGTATTCGTGTTAATACGATTTTACCTGATGCAATCTTGCAAGGGTCCGCGATCTGGAATGGTAATTGGCGTAATGAACGTGCCGCAGCATATGGCATTGAACCAGACCAACTAGAGGAGCATTATCGTAAACGGACGACGTTGCTTGTTAATATTTATCCGCGTGATATTGCTGAAGGTGTAGCCTTCTTTGCTTCTTCCAAATCAGCAAAAACGACGGGGTGTATGCTTACAATAGACGGAGGCGTACCAGCAGCATTCACTCGATAGGTAGTTCAAAACGTACGACTGTGATCACGATGCTTATGCTGTCGTAGCGTAGTCGGCGGCGAATATGCCCTCCATCAAAAGCCTGCGTGTGCTCGTGTACCAATAACGTACACTGTGCTACTCGTTTTTGCTGAAGTGCATCTTCTTGGTGCTGACAGCCGAACGTTTTAAACCTTTATTGGAAGCTTCGTGCAACTGCTTCGTGGGTTGACCGCTTTTGTACTTGTGCCGTACACGTTGCTGGGTTTTGTTTCATTGCTTGTGATAATGATACTTAGGCGGCGAATATGCTTCCTTCGAATAGGAAGCGGACTTGCATTATTTATAGATTAAGACTGGAGGTTTGTGTTATGTTTCAAGCAACAGGTGAGAAGCATTGGATTATTCCGGATGGTTACATTCCCCCTACTAGTACTGGGGAGTTAATGAGCCATGAGTCAATCTGTGTGTTGAATACATCCTCCGAGGAAGCTCTAATTACGATCACGATCTTCTTTGAGGACCGTGAACCAATCGAAGATATTGCAGTAGCTGTAGCTGGTAGAAGAACGAAGCATATTCGCACGAGTTCTCTAATTAAAGGCGAGCAATCTATTCCAACTGGTGTACCTTATGCAATAGAGGTTTCCAGTGATATTCCTATCGTTGTGCAGTATAGCAGATTGGATAGTACTCAGGCGGCTAACGCATTAATGTCGACGATGGCTTTTCCTTTGTAAGAGGTAGTTCAAAACGCAGACTTTGATAACGATATAGTCCAAAAATATTAGGAGGGTGTTCAAATGAATGATCGCGCTTATGCTTTATTTGAGGAACAGCAACAGGCTAGAGGAATTGATTTAACTATTGTGAGAGAAAAGCTGAAAGCTTTTAAGATAGAAACACCATCATGGGGTTATGGAGATTCAGGTACACGATTCAAAGTGTTCCAAAAGCAAGGTATTCCTCGCAATCCATTTGAAAAATTTGAAGATGCGGCACAGGTTCATAAATTCACTGGTATTGCGCCATCTGTAGCGATTCATATTCCTTGGGATAAAGTTGATGATTATAGTAAACTTCGCTCACATGCAGAAGGCTTAGGATTAACGATCGGAGCGATTAACCCGAATTTATTCCAGGATGATGATTATATGCTTGGAAGCGTAACCAACTCTGATGCTGCGATTCGTAGAAAAGCTACTGATCATTTGTTAGAATGTGTTGACATTGCCAAGGAAACAGGCTCCAAAGATTTAAGCTTATGGTTTGCTGATGGTACCAATTATCCAGGTCAAGGTAATATTCGTAAGCGTAAAGGCTGGATGCAGGAAGCACTAACGGAAATGTATAAAGCGATGACACCGCAGATGAGAATGCTTATCGAATATAAATGCTTTGAGCCAGCGTTCTATCATACTGATCTTGCCGATTGGGGTATGGCGTACAATTTGGCAATGAAGCTAGGTCCACAAGCAGAAGTGCTCGTTGATACAGGACATCATCTTCAAGGTGCAAATATCGAGCATATTGTTGCTTATCTTATTGATGAAAAACGTTTAGGCGGATTCCATTTCAACTCTCGTAAATATGCTGATGATGATCTTATTGTTGGTACAACGAATCCATATGAACTATTCCTTATATTCTATCAAATTCTGAATGCTGCTAATGATACTGACGCTGCTATCGCTTCATGTGTGAACGATATCGCGTACATGATTGATCAGTGTCATAATATTGAACAAAAGATACCAGCGATGATTCGCTCTGTACTTAATGCTCAGACACAATATGCGAAAGCGCTATTAATTGATCATGTTGAGGTAGAAGCTGCTTCTGAGCGTCATGATGTGCTAGGAGCTGAGGATGCTGTGCGTCGTGCTTTTGAGTTCGATGTAAGGCCATTGCTATATTCCATCCGCGAGGAACAGGGGCTAGCTGTCGATCCGATGCAAGCGTATATAGCAAGCAAATACAATGACAGCATTCAGGCTCGCGGCAAAGGTGGTGCAAGCTGGTGAGTTATGTTCTTGCTTTTGATCTCGGCGCGAGTAGTGGCAGGGCGATGCTCGGACGTATTCATGAGGGCAAGATTGAGCTAGAAGAGCTTCACCGGTTTTCTAATGATCCTGTGCAGGTCAACACCCGTTTGTATTGGGATATATTACGGCTATGGCATGAGATGAAGCAAGCGCTGTTAAAGGCGAAGTATCGTGGTGTTAAGCTCGATAGCATTGCGATTGATTCATGGGGGGTAGATTTTGGGCTGCTGAATGAAGCGGGCGAGCTATTATCGAATCCCTTTCACTATCGCGATATTCAAAACAATGAAGCATACGAAGAGGTTGTTGCGGGGTTAGGCGCCGAGCGTATTTTTCAGCAGACAGGTATTCAGCTAGCATCAATTAATACCCTTTATCAGCTAGCGGCGATGAAAAAACATAATCATCCTGCATTGCAGGAAGCGAAGCATTTACTGATGATCCCGTCCTTACTGCGCTACTTTCTAACAGGTGAGAAGTTGAATGAATTTACAAATGCAACAACAACGCAAGTCTATAACCCGATTACGGATGATTGGGATAGACAACTGCTTGAACAGATTGACATTGATCCAGCAATATTTGCTAAAGCTGTGCAACCAGGCACAGTCGTCGGTATGCTGCAGCCAACACTTTGTGAAGAATTAGGTATTGAATCCGTTCCAGTTATCGCGACGGCGGAGCATGATACAGCATCTGCTGTTGCAGCTATCCCTGCTACATCAGAGAGATTTGCCTACTTAAGCAGTGGAACGTGGTCATTGATGGGTACAGAAATAACTCAGCCTAATATAACAGAGCAAGCCAGACAGCATAACTTTACGAATGAAGGTGGAGTGAATCATACATTCCGTTTTCTCAAAAATATTATGGGACTATGGATGATTCAGCAATGCAAGCTCGCATGGGAAAAGCAAGGTGAACAATATTCGTTTGCCGAACTCGTTGAATTAGCAGCTGCAGCCGAGCCGTTCGCGACATATATAGATGTCGATGATGCACTGTTTCTTAGTATAAGTAATATGCCTGCGCAGATTGATCGATATTGTCAGCGCACGGGTCAGACATCGCCTGCATCAATTGGCAGCTATGCTCGTACTATATTTGAAGGATTAGCTTTCAAGTATCGCTATACTTTAGAGACGATGGAGCAATTAACAGGAATCTCTTACACTGGACTTCATATCGTTGGCGGTGGTATTCAAAATACGCTGCTCTGTCAGTGGACGGCTAATGCGATTCAAAGATCGGTATGGGCTGGACCAATTGAGGGTAGTGCGATTGGCAATATGCTAGTACAATGGATATCGAGTGGACAATTAAGCGATATAGGGCAAGCGCGTCAGCTGGTGCAGCAATCCTTTGCGATCGAGAAGTATGAGGCGGAGGATTGTCAGTCTTGGAGCGAGGCGTATGCTAAGTTTCAGCACATTGTTGGGCTGGGCGAGGCAGTTACAGATTAGACTGAACTTGCACTTATAGAATAAAATAACGATTAAGTTTGAGAAAGAGGTAGGGTATGTTAGTTGCGGAACGTTATGATTACATTGTACAGCTTGTCAACGAAAGAGGGAGTATTCGGGTCACGGAGCTTAGTGAATTATGTGACGTAACCGAGGAAACGATACGTCGTGATTTGGATCGATTAGAGCAAGCTGGACGGCTACGTCGTTCACATGGCGGTGCCGTTAGTGTAAAGGAGCAACAGCAGTCTGAAATTCCTTACTTCGAGCGTGAGGTAGTATCGGCAGAGGAAAAGAAGCGCATTGCTACGGAAGCGATTAAGCTTATAGCTCCTAAGGATCGCATTATACTCGATGCGAGTACGACAGCATGGTATATGGCCGCTTCTATGCCAGATATTCCGATGACCGTACTAACTAATTCTATTAAAGTAGCGATAGAACTTTCCAATAAAGAGAAGATTGAGGTCATCTCGACTGGCGGTATTTTGGCACCGAAAAGCTTGTCTTATGTTGGGCCATTAGCGGAGCGTTCCTTGGATGCTTATCATGTAGATAAAGCTTTTATTTCCTGTAAAGGCGTCCATTTGGAAAAAGGAATGAGTGAATCCAATGAGCTGCAAGGTAGGATTAAGCAAAAAATAGTAGGGATGGCGGATCAAGTTATTTTACTAGCCGATTCTAGTAAATTTGGCGTACAGGCATTTTCGAGCTTTGCAGAGCTAGCTGATGTAACGGATGTTGTAACGGATACAGCGATCTCCGAGGAGTTTGTTCATGCGTTACGTCAGATGCAAATCAGTGTCTACACTGTCTAAGCGGACTTTGATAACGAGGTTTGGCTGATGTAGCGTATTCGACATCGAATATAAAGCGAACTTGGGAAGTCCGGTACGCATGTACCAATAACGTACATTTGCGTTTCCTCCCTCCACAAGTAGCGCTCTATCTTCTCGGTTCTGAAAGCCCGCCTTTTGAGCATGAACTAGAAGAAACTTTCAAAAATAGCGCTAGCTTCAACTGAAGCTCAGCGCTATTTTTGAAAGTGATCAACAGAGTAAGGTAAGCTCACTCTGAGAACAAAAATGAACAAAGCAACTTTTTTCTTTAATGGGCATGGTAGCACCGTTAGTAAAAGAAACAAAGCAACTTTTTTCTTTAATGAGCATGGTAGCACTACCATAAGACATGAACTAAGATAGGAGTGAAAAAATGAAGGTATCATTATTTATAACATGCTTAAGTGATGCACTATTTCCAAGAGTCGGAGAGGCAATGGCTCGCTTGCTCGCACGTTATGGTGTAGAGCTACACTTCCCGACTGCGCAAACCTGTTGTGGGCAGCCTGCTTTCAATAGTGGTTATTGGAAGCAAGCACGAGAGTCTGCGATTACGATTATTGATGCTTTTGAAGACAGCGACTTTGTCATTGCACCCTCAGGCTCCTGTACAGGAATGCTTCATCATTATCCGAAATTGTTTGAAAATGATCCTGTTTATTTGCAACGAGCAGAACGGCTGCGAGCAAAATCGTACGAATTTACCCAGTTTCTCGTCAATGTATTAGACGTTACGGATGTAGGGGCTGCATTTTCGCATAAAGTAACCTATCATCCATCCTGTCACGGCACACGTATACTCGGGGTAAAGGAAGAACCATTATTGCTGATGCAGCAGGTGAAGGGGCTGGAGCTTGTACCACTGCCCTTTGCTGAGGATTGCTGCGGATTTGGTGGTACGTTTGCGATTAAGATGGGCGATATATCTGGAGCGATGGTAACAGAGAAGGCGGATCATGTCATTGAAAGTGAGGCTGAGGTGCTAGTTGGACTCGACCTTGCATGCTTAATGAATATTGCCGGTAATCTTATGCACCGCGGTGAGAAGGTTCGCGTTATGCATTTGGCAGAGCTGTTATATGAAGGAGTGAGTGAAGGTGAGTCAAACCCAATTGAAGCATAATACAGTTAAAGCAAGAGCCGAGCTTGCACTTAATGATGAGTTTTTGCGTAAAGCGGTTAAATTTACAACCGAGCGTCTGCGTAACGGCAAGAAAGCAGCAACGGAAGAGCATGGGAACTGGGAGGATTGGCGTGAACGCGGACGTCAAATTCGGCTCCATACGATTGCTCATCTCGACTATTATTTGCATACCTTTGTAGAAAACGCACGTGCCAATGGTGTCCATATTCATTTTGCCGATACAGCAGCAGAAGCGGTGCAAATTACTTTAGATATCGCCAAGCAGGTCGAAGCGAAGTCAGTTGTTAAGTCAAAGTCGATGGTATCTGAGGAGTTGCATTTGAATACAGCGCTGCAATCGATTGATGTCGAGGCGATTGAGACTGATCTTGGTGAATATATTATTCAGCTAGCCAATGAAACCCCTTCTCATATCGTCATTCCTGCCATTCATAAAAACCGCTATCAAATCGCAGATCTACTAAGCAAAGAAGCGGGCTATGAGTTGGAGCCAGATACGACGGTCCTTGCTGGATTTGTCCGTAAGAAGCTACGTGAGAGCTTTCTGGAAGCAGATATTGGGATGACAGGCTGTAACTTTGCGATCGCTGAGACTGGCTCGATGGTGCTGTTTGAGAATGAAGGTAATGCTAGAATGGTGACGACATTACCAAAAACACAAATTACATTGATGGGTATGGAGCGAATTATTCCTTCGTGGGCGGATCTTGAAGTGATGGCAACGTTATTGCCACGTTCAGCTACAGGACAGAAACTAACGATGTATATGTCAGGGATTACAGGACCGAAGCGTCAAGCGGATGGAGATGGTCCTGAGGAAATGCATATTATCATTGTCGATAATGGACGCTCACTACAGCTTGGGGACCCTGAATTCCAAGAATTATTGAACTGTATTCGCTGCGGTGCTTGCTTGAACGCTTGTCCTGTCTATCGTCATATTGGCGGTCATGCTTACGGAGGAACGTATAGTGGCCCTATTGGAGCGGTACTGACTCCATCGCTGAAAAGTAAGGTAGAGGATTGGGACGATATTGCCAATGCATCGAGTCTATGTGGTGCTTGCTATGAGGCTTGCCCAGTGAAAATTCCATTGCATGATATGCTTGTCTACTTGCGTCGTCGTAAAGTAGAAGCGGGCTATGGTAATAAGCTGGAAGGTCTCGGGATGCAAGGCTTTGCAACAGTGATGGGTAACTCCGGTCGCTTTGGCGGCGTGCTGAGGCTTGGAAAGCTAGGACAAAAGCTCGTCGTGCGTAATGGTGTCATTAAGACGAAGCTTGGACCATTGAAGTCATGGAACAAATATCGGGTCACACCAAGCCTGCCTAAGGAATCGTTCCGCGATCGTTGGGAGCAGTTAGAGCGTGAATTTACAGCGCAGCCACCTGTTATGTCTGAGGATATGAAGCAGCGCTTAGAGCGTATTGCTATGGAGCAGCAGCAGTCGGTCAAGAAGGGTGGTCAACACAATGAGCACTAATGCGGAGAAGCATCAGGCTTGGTTAGCGCAATTAACGGAGCAATCCAAAGCCAAGCAAGAGAAATTTATGAACAATATTTCATCGCGACTCGGTCATCCACGTATGATGGAAGCGCCGCAGCATCCGTTCCGAGGCGCACCAGAATTTTGGAGTGAAAAGAATTGGTCGACGGAGCAATGTATCGAGAAATTCACAGAAAATTTCTTAGCTGTCGGTGGTCATGTTCAGCGTTGTAACAGTATGGAGCAAGTAGCTGATTTCATTGCGGGCAAGGCTAAGGAGATGAATCCTACACATATTTTACGTCAGGATGAGCAGGAACTAGCAGAGTTGTCGCTAGAGAACTTAATTCCAAGCGCGACGATAAATGTGTGGAATAGCGATGCGGAGATGTTATGGAAGAGTGAAGCGGCACAGGCTGATTTTGGTATCGTCTATGCTGATCACGCAGTCGCTTATACGGGAAGCGTTGTAGTGAAATCTGCGAAGGAGAAGGGACGTTCGGTTAGCTTGCTGCCAACGGTACTCTTCATCGTTATACCTGCTTCGCGAATGGTGACACGACTGGGTGAAGTATTAATGACGTTTGACGAAGTAGGGCGAGAGAATTTACCTGCGGGTATTCACTTTATATCAGGACCAAGCCGCTCATCAGATATCGAGAACGATCTAACGATTGGTGTACATGGACCAGGGGTTGTGTATGCTTTGATTGTGGGTTAGGAGAGTTTCTTTTAATTGTTTTTATGTAATATTTCATTTGAAAAATAAAAAAGTCTATTTAGATATCTTCTTCTTTTTCAGAAAATGATATCTAAATAGACACACTTACGAATTAATACTGGTACCCTGTTCATTATCATCGAAAATATCTAGGACTTAAATTGAATTCCTGATTAATAAAGCTTTCCAGTTATCTTTAAAACCTAATTTATTAATATCTACACAATCGTATTCTTCTATTAAAGCGGCTAATTCAACTATCCATGAATTCCAGGTAGTTGTTTCAGTAATTAGATATTGCATATTGAAAATAATAGCGAACAATTTATTCGTATCAAGGTCCAGTATCTTATCTTTCTCCCTAAACTTAATGTGCATAGGAAAAGAATAATCAAATAATCTACTATAGTGAGCACATCGATTTCTTGTTATAGTTAAAAAATGTAACCAATTTGAAATCTCACTATGATGAACACCATATTTTTTGGAGATTGCTCTCTGATCACTTATTTTCAAATTGTTAAAAAGTTTAGATAACCAACTGAATTGTAAAATCTCCACGCTTACCCATATTGGGAAATTCCCTTGATAATTATGATAATGATGTACTATGAAGAGATCTCTAGATTTACCAAGGTTCCTATCCAATTCATCATTGAAAGTAGTTATCCATTTATCATCTCTAAATGTTCCTCTTTTTTTATGACCATCAGAACCATAATTATGTGCGATAAGATATGAAATATTTGTACGAAAAGAGATTTCAATGTATTCAATTAATTTCATTAATAGTTGTCTTAGTTTAGCATCAAAGTCATAGTGTCTGTATATGGTCTCAAATGTAACATTATCATGAAAAACATCATTACTTTTAAATGTTAACGTGTAGGCCGTAAATCTGTAATAATTAATGCGTTGTAATACTGAGGAAGAGCGTTCAAGATCTTCTATTATTAGCCCTCTGTGTTTCAAAATTTCAAGTTGTTGTTCAAATGTCGTAGGAGGCTTTAATGAAACTACGTCTGTCATTTGAATCACCCCATAAATAAAAAATGTCCGGTTCTATTTACGCGTTTGAACTATAAGTTCAAAGAGGCGCGAACCGGATCTGTTACTATTAGTATATTCATGAAAGTTTGATTCTGTCAATATAATAGTATTTGACAACCAGGGCAATCTCTTATTCGCGATTCCATCAAGTTACAGTAACTATTAGTTGTTGATAGGCTCTGCACCCATCAACCCATTTATAGCAGCATGCAATTCCTCCTGAGTATCCGGGAACGCTGCAAAAATAGTATTGTTAATATCTTCATTCGCTCGATCTAGCTTGTGCAAAGTAGCAGAGTAATAGAGAGCTGTCATCGTATCGTCATCATGAGTGAATGCTGGGTTCCAAGCGAGTGCTAAGTAGCTTTCAGATTGTACATAATCACCGAGCACGAAGTAGGCTTGTCCGATAGGAGCTGCTAGCGTAGCTGTTATGCCAAACTCGCGGCCTTGTAATTGAGCATCGGGCAACAGTTCGAGCTCTAATGCTTTGGCAGTTACTTGATCACGTACAGCGACAATAGATTGTAAATGTTCTTTGGCAGCTTGCAGCTCATCAATTCCGATTGCTGCTACCGCTCTACGGAATTGGATTTTTGCAAAATCAGCATAATAATCAATTTCCCATGGGAAATTGTTGATCGCTTCCTGTAACACAATTGCGGATTCGTCATCCTTTTGCAATAGGCGATTCAACTCTAGCTGACGGAAGATGAAGTTTTCATAGTAAGGCTCTTGCTTACTCATCTTATCAAGTATCGCTTGTGCATCTATAGCATATTGCTCCTCAAAAGTAGATTCATACATTCGAGTTAACAGTTCTAATTGAAAATCATAATATTCAGGATCGCCATTGCGACTTGCCGCTGTTTTCAGTTGCTCTAATGATTGCTCCATGCTTTGCTCTTGAATGACTTGCTCTACATTATGATAGGATTGATAGCCTGATATATTAACGAGCGTCATAATTAGATATACAGCTGCCCCTACGATCAATAGTGCAGGAATGACTAGCTTAAGCTTAGTAGCTGCAAGCTTTTCTTGCCATGGGAATGTCTTTGTTTCACTTGATGCCAACATTCCTCCAAGAGCGAAGAATACTAGGGCAGCGAGATAGACATAACTCATATTGAAATCAAGCACACTATGAATCAAGATAGATGTACTTACAATAAACCAAATATATGGGATAAGTTTGTCTTCGTCAGCCTTTTTCGAAAATGATCTTAAGAACAGATAATAAACAGTTATTAACACTATAAATAAAGCTAGAATACCAAAGATTCCAACTTCAACAAGCATTTGTATAAAGAAGCTGTGTACTTGATTACTAGTGTAAGGATTGTTTTGATATTGTTGGTAAAGGGTTTGCCACGCTCCCCCGCCAGCGCCAAAAATCGGATAGTCTTTCCAAAGGGTAATAGCATCCGCATAAAAAGTTCCTCGCTCCAGCACACTATGCTGATTCAAGTTAATATTTTCAAGGCGTGATCCAATGCTGTCTGGTAATAATTTAATAAAGCCAGTATTTCCAAATAAGAGAATGATACCTGCCACGCCTGCTACAATTCCTAAACTAGGCAAGAACAGATTAATCATTTTTTTCGAATTCCATCCTTGTAGCTTTTGCTCAAGACGTGTCGCTGCGTATTTATTGAAAAGGAGCGAAATAATTGCCGTCATCAAGGAAACAACAATTAAGATAGACCATGCTTGAAATGCCTTTCCTTGGGTATGATCTTGTTGCAGCAATAATCCTAAACTAGTGACGCTCGATAAGATCACAATACTTGCAATAGCACCAATGAAAAGATGGAATAACAGTTGAATTTGTTTGGAAAACGTAATTAAAGGCAGAATTAAAAGTAAAACAATCGGGAAAACAAGCCATCCGGCCCGAGAATACGTAAGAATAAAGGATACAAAAGTAGGTACGAATATAAACGATGCAAACAGCACCACATATTTATTCTTTGAATAGACGACCGTAGCTAAGCTAGCAAACGAGAATGCGATTAAATAGGCGGCGTAGCTATTTGCATATTGGAAAACGGATGCTAGCCTAATATCAATGCCACTATTCCATGCCGCATCAGGATAAACCTCCCACGGAAGCAAACCCCAAAGGGATGCATTACCGAACCAGTTCATCATGCCGAAAAGAACGATAACGGATGAAGTACCCATATAGATGTAGAAAGCAATGTGCTGACCATCAGTCTGACGTAATAAATGATACGCAGTCATGAAAAATATAGCGTAAAACACCCAAATCATAAATTCTATGTAGGAATAATGAGCAGATACCGCTCCAAGCATTGAGATACAATAGGAAAGCGGAATGCTCCATATAATATAGCGATAAGGAGTATGCGTTAAACCATTACGACGAGATTGATAGAGATGAATACCAAGACAAGCTAATAAGATAGCGCCTATAATGAAGCTATACAATATATCGATTTCAGTGGAGGGCTGACTACCGTTTAACAAGCCACCTTGAAACGGCATGAACAGAAAGAAGAAAATAAGACAGCTACTCATGATCCAGAAAATAGTGGAACGATAGGTTAGTAGATGTTCGGAATATAATAAATTAGATTTTTTATGCTTTGTTGCCATAATTTTTCTCCCTTTTTAGCGATGTAAAATACTTTATGTAGTATATCATAGTTATGTAAGGTGGTTAAAGAATGTTGTCGAGGGGAGTCAATAAATTACTATTAAAGATGATTACATAGATACGGTTAAAAAACTAATGAACATATTGTACTTATTGTTCTCTAGGTAGAGGATACTTATTAATTCGTGGTAGTGTATAATCTTGTTAGAGAAGGAGAATGTTTTATTACCAATCAACTATTATTTTTGGGGGAAATTTTAAATGGGTTTATTCCATGAACAGTCTTTGTATTCGATTCCAGATATTGAAATATTATTAGCTAATATAGATAAAGCGAGTATAGTTTCGTTTGACATATTCGACACTCTACTACTACGAAACGTGATTTCACCAACTGATATTTTTAAGGCTGTTGAAATTGAATATAACAATCGCAATAACCGGCAATTAGATTTTTACAATAATAGGGTAAAGGCAGAAGCGCTTGCACGATCAAGAACGAATAATGAAGATGTTTCCTTCAATGAAATATATGATTGTTTATTCGAATTAATAGGTAATGCTTCTTTAGAATATAAAGAAATTGAGATAGAACTTGAAAATAAATTTCTTATAGCTAACAGTGATATGAAGGCTGTTTACGATTATGCTAAATCAAGAGGGAAAACAATATACATAATCAGTGATATGTATCTATCTTATTCAATTATTGAAAACCTTCTAAAGAATAAGGGAATTGAAGCGTATGATCGATTGTATGTTTCGAATGAATTGAATGTAACTAAAGCAACTGGCACTATATATAAACATATTAGGATGATTGAGCATATTAACAAGTCGACAAAGTGGATTCATATTGGGGATAACAAGCGCTCTGACATAACAAATGCGAAAGCCAATGGTTTAGAGGCATACTATTATAAAAAACTGAGTGATAGAGAGAATACAACCCATTTAGATAACTTGGGAGATTCAATAGTACGAGCTATTCAAATAAATAATAAGTACCTTAATCATGTGGATCAATATTGGTATAGATTTGGTGCTAGTGTTGCTTCTTCTCTATATTTTGGCTTAATGCAATGGCTAGTGGAGCAACTTAAGCATGAAAATCATATCTATTTCTTATCTAGGGATGGGTACTTTCCGTATCAACTGTACCAGCTTCTTCGCGAGGAAAATCCAACGCTTCCAGAAGGGAAATATATCTACGCTTCCAGAAGAGCCTATGTATATCCGTATTTGTTAACATTAGAACAAGATGAGGCAATAGATTATCTCATGTTGTATAATGCGGGACTCGATCAGCGGATTACTTTAAGAGAAATTTTAGATAATGTTGGACTGGATTATCTAGATTACGAGAGTAGTATAAGTAGCTTTCTAATTGAATCTGTTAACGAAATATTAACAGACAAAAACTCTAAAAATATCAAGTCGTTTTTAGTTCATATATGGGAAGATATCCAATCCATTTTAATAAAAGAAAAAGAAGCGTTGCATCAATACTTTGATCAGATAGAAATTTTGAATAAGGAATACATAAATGTATTTGATATCGGCTGGAGTGGTTCAACGCAATTAGCTATACAAAATCTTACAAGCCAAAGAGTGAAGGGCTACTACTTTGCTACTATTGAAAGTATGAAAGAAGAAATTAAGAAAGATTCGATAGGGTACGCCTTTCATTTAGGAGTTCCCCTAAAGGCGAGAAATTCAATTATACGGAATGTAATGATGTATGAATTTTTATTTTCTGCACCTGAAGGATCATTGATAAAATTTTCGGTTGATGAAAGTAACAAGGCTGTTCCACATTTTAAAAATGTAGAGCAGAATGTCTATGTGTATGAAGCCTTATCTACAATGCAGCAAGGTGCTAGCGATGTTTTTCAACAAATACTAAAGTATAAGTCATATTTGAAAACGATAAGTTTGAAAAATTCGTTGAGTGAATTAGAAAAATTCATTGAAGCTTTTAGAATTGAGGATCTACAGCAATTTTCTAAATTAACTAATTCAGTAGGGTTCGGAAATTCAAAAGATATTAAGCAATATGTTAGTATCATTACAATAGATGATTATTTGGAAGATAGGGTAGTATGCAAAAGAGAAGCAGGATACCACTTGTGGCATAATGGAATGCTAATTAAGGACGATCAAGGTCGATTGTTCAATGAACACGAAATTGAATTGCTTTATGGACTTAAGAGTCAAGTGAAACAAATAAAAATAAGAAGAGTTCTGACTTTACTAAAAAAGGCTGTTAAAAATCCGAAAAAGGCAATAAAAAAAGCCTTTAGTATAGTAAAGGCTCTAGTTAGAAAATAATTATCATTTATTTATGTTGAACAAATTCAGTTATTATTTCAGATGCAGGTCCAATCTTACGGATAGCTCCTTGCTCTAGCCAAAGGACTCTATTACATAAGTCTTCGACCTGCTTCGTGTTATGAGAAACAAATAGTACCGTCGTACCGTTCCCCATCAGTTCACGAATTCGTTGTTCTGACTTTTCTTTGAATTTGAAATCCCCTACGGATAATACTTCATCCACAATCAAAATTTCAGGTTGAACAACAGTGGCAATAGCGAATCCAAGGCGGGATTTCATACCGGATGAATAGTTTTTCAAAGGAGTATAGATGAATTTTTCAAGTTCGGCAAACTCAACAATTTCATCGTACTTTTCTTGAATAAACTTTTTGGAATATCCAAGAAGCAAACCGTTCAGATATATATTGTCAGCTCCCGATAGTTCACCATTAAAGCCAGCGCCCAGTTCAAGCAGAGGTGCAATGCTTCCTTCACGCGTAATAGTACCAGTAGTAGGTTTGAGCACCCCAGCAATTATTTTCAATAAGGTACTTTTCCCGGCACCATTCATTCCTACGATACCCAATACTTCACCCTTGTTTACGGAAAATGACACTTTATCAAGAGCGTGAAAAGTTTCATAATTGACCTGCTTTTTTATTTTTTTGATAAGAAAGTATTTTAATGAATCAACTTTCTCTGTTGTTAGACGATATTTCATAGATACGTTGGATACTTCAATGGCTATTTCATGCATAGATTGCTACCTCAACTTTTATAAATGATAAATAAATCGATCTTGTGTTTTATAAAATACGAGTAATCCTAAACCGCTGTACAATACTGCGTATGAAATTGCTAGTAAATGTGAACTTAGATCAGAAAACACTCCAAACATAACGATATCTCGGAAAATATTTACTACAGGGTATAAGGGATTGAGCATGATTAGTGGCATGTATTGCTCAGGTATGATGGATGCTGGATAAAAAATAGGTGTCATATACATCATGACCAACAAGATGATGGAATAAAAGTGTTTAATATCATTAAAAAAGACAGTGATGGCTGAAAGAAAAAGTCCGATTCCTGCACTGATAAACAATAAATATATCAAGGGTAGAAAGAATAGTAGGTTAATCCAATGAAAAGACATCCCAGTAAATAACATCATGAATATTACAGGAATGAACGAGATTACTGATATGATGAGTGAAGAGAGTATTCTCGATAATGGAAAAAAGTATTTGGGAACATAGACTTTTTTAATCAATGCAGCGTTTGCTTGAATAGAATCCATAGCAAAGTTTGTTGATTCAGAGAAAAACTGATAGAGAACCCTACCTATTAATACATATACTGGAAAATTAGGGATGTTGTTTTTGAATAGTGTCATAAATATGATGCTAAAAACAACCATCATAAGCAATGGATTTAACATACTCCATAAAATCCCAAAAAAAGAGTTCTTATATTTCAATTTAACATCTTGAACGACCAATCGTACAAACAAATCTTTATACTTGAATAGGTTTTGTATATAGGTGTGCATCTTCGACTTCCTTAATTAGGATCTATTTGTTAAGAGTATATTAATAATCGGTTCATATCATCCTTACTCTAACTTAATTAGTAGTGTTGAGGCAAGTTTTATTGTAGTCAATGTATGTTTACTGATAATATTCATGATGGAGTAACGAGTTGTAATCAAAGTAGGATCTTTATGTTGTATTTAGACAGTTAAAATTGAACTAAGTAGGAAAAAGTTAAAAAAACTATGGAATAACACATTATCGTGTCATATTTTGTTATACTTATATTTAATAAAAACAAAACGAGAGATTTACAAAAGATTAATCTTGGAGGTACAAAATGTCATCACGAAGTTTTAAAAATTCACTTTTCTATTTTTTTGTGGAGAAAAACCCCCATATTCTACGGAGATATCAGTTCTATAAATGGGGACATGTTGATAAGAAGGAGAATAAACTCAAGTCATTAATGTATATCGCAACACTTAATTTTACTTATCGAATAATTAGAGTGCAAAATGAGGATAAGACATCCGATAACATGCTGAATTCAGTCAGAAAAACAAATCAAATTCCTCGCAAAGGTAAGCTCCCATATTTAGATGGAGCGGAGTCAGGAATTCAAAATCGCCCTAAAGCGCTGCATTTTGCCCAAGAGTTATTGAAATATGATGTAATTTCATTTGATGTGTTTGATACTTTAATTCTAAGACCGTTTGCTCAACCACATGATCTTTTTATGATATTAGGTGAAAAGCATAATGTTGTGAACTTCATGACTATTAGGAGAACAGCTGAAGCGGATGCTCGTAAATTAGCAGAAGTAAAAAAAGGAAATCATGAAGTTACATTAGACGATATTTACGAGATTATTGAATACAGAACTGGCATTAAAAAGGATTATGGAGTACAAGTCGAGTTTGAAACAGAATTAGAATTTTGTTTTGCAAACCCTTATATGCTTGAAGTTTTTAAAATACTAAAATCACAGAAGAAGAAGATTATTGCCGTATCAGATATGTATGTTACTAAATCGATGCTTGTGAAATTAATGGAAAAATGCGGATATGAAGATTTTTTCAGTGTATTTGTTTCAAGTGAAAGTAATGCAAGTAAAAGTAATAAACAATTATATAAAATAGTGAAAAGTAAACTGGATAAATCAGATACTATAGTACATGTTGGCGATAATCATTATTCTGATATTCAATGTGCAAAAGAAGAAGGAATTGAAGCTAGGTACTATAAAAATGTTCATGATATTGGTAATCAGTATAGAGCTGATGGGATGTCTGAACTTATAGGTTCTACTTACGCTGGACTTGTAAATACTCATCTTCATAATGGAATAAAACAGTATTCTCCTCAGTATGAGTATGGATTTACTTATGGCGGTCTATATGTACTAGGTTATTGCCAATGGATCTACGATTATGCGAAGAAAAATAATGTGGATAAAGTGATATTTTTATCAAGAGATGGGGATATCTATCGAAAGGTATTCAATTACATGTTTTCTGATATGGATAATGAATATATGTATTGGTCAAGAATTGCTAATACTAAATATACGATAGATATTAATAGGGATGATTTTTTAACTCGAATGGTATTTCATAAAGCGTTAAATATATTAACAACTAAGATGAAAGCACTTTTAGAATCACTTGAGTTAGAAGAAATGATCCCTTTACTTGGTGAATACGGTCTTGATGAAGATGAGATTATTCATAAAGGTAATGTAAAAACTATCGAACATTTCTTTGTAGATAATTGGGATGATGTCGTAAGAATACTGACAAAAGACATTGATATAGTAGAGGAATATTTTAATAGCCTTATACAAGGTGCAAAGAAAATTGCAGTTGTCGATGTAGGTTGGGTTGGATCTGGAGGATCAGGAATTAAATACCTTGTTGAAGAAAAATTTAAAATGAACTGTGAAGTAAAGTCATTGGTTGCTGCGTCTAGACATTGGAACCATCATGCAAATATACATCAAATCATGAATGAAGATTTAAGCACGTACTTATTCTCGAGGATGCATAATCGGGGTCATTATGATAGCCATTCTAATACTAATAAGAATACTAATAACATATATTTTGAATTGTTTACTCAAGCGTTATATCCGTCTTTTGCAGGCATTGAAAAAACAGCAGATGGATATAAGTTTTTATTTGATGTTCCAGAAGTTGATAACTATAAAATAATAAATGAAATTCAGAATGGTATTTTTGATTTTGTTAAACTTCACAAGAAAACCTTCGGGAGTTATCAATACCTGCTTTCAATATCGGGCTATGACGCATATCTACCGTATCGCATGATCATAAGAGATTTGAAATTTATTCGCACAAACTTAGGTGATCTTCAGTTCTCTAGGGGTGTGTTTGGAGATACGGAAAATCAAACATTTGAAACATTAGAGGATATTATGAAGTCTGTAAAATTGTAATCTGAAGGTTATTATTTTTAATTTGGGGTGAGGAAATTGATTCTATATCATGCAGTTTCGTCGTATCAGTTGTTAAGTTGTATTGTTCATAAAGAAGTTTTTCATAAAAGTGAAGAATGTCATATTCTATTGTCAGATTTTTTGGAAATGAAATTCCCTCACTATAAAAAAATGTACGATATATTTTTCGGCAAAGTATATATGTATCGAAATAATGAGTTTTCAATAAATCAAAAGGATATAGTACAACATATTGATGAAGTATTTGATCGTTATTTTGTAACGAATGAAATCAATATTGATCAGTACAAATCTTTAATAGTGGGCTGTGCACATAGTGTATTTGGTATTTACCTTGTTTCACAATCTAAACCATTTGTATTTATGGAGGATGCTAGTGGACTTATAAGTAGACCTCATATTTTAGAAGGTATTGAAGTGGAAATTTCAGAGATTAAACATAGTGTTGCTAAAGAAATGGGTTTGTACAATGGTGTTAATTCATTAATTGAGAAGCAAATAGGAAACAAAAATGCACAGATTGAAAAGTTTACATCAGATATATTAGAGCATTTTGATGTAGTTGAAGAACTCGGTAAATTAGACGCTAATTACACAAAGAAAGTTATTAATTTTTTTGGCATTGATGAGAAAATTAATATTGCAGAATCTTCAATAATCCTATTAACGCAGCACTTTGCCAATTTGAATATTATGTCTTTCGATGATCAAAAAGAGATTTATAAACTAGTAATGGATTATTTTCTAGAGAAAGATCATGTTGTTATCAAACCACATCCGGATGATTTGATGTACTATGATAAACTCTTCCCTAATGCCAGCATTGTCAAAGAAAAATTTCCTTCTGAATTAATGCCGTTTGTTTTCAACCATATTCCTGAGAATGTGATAACAATTACTTCTACTGCAATCAATAATTTAACCGGATATTTTAAGAACGCCATAAGCTTTTCAAACGAGTTCGAAAAGGATTTTCGAAGCATCCACCAATACTATATTGCTGCTAGTATAGTTAGTAAATTAGACATTGCGGGTACGATACAAGCTATTAATACAGATTCCATATTACTAAAGAATTTAATCAACTACTCTGACATTGATTATGACATGGAGATAAGTAATAGAGAAGATGTTTCTTCTATTGAAAAAGAAGGATTTATTTTTGTGGATGATTATGATACACAAATGGATGATTTATCATTTATTAACTTTGTAAGCGAAATGAATGAAACTAGTGTAGCTATTTTCTTAAATACAAAAAAAGACTATAAATTTTATGATTATAGTCGAAAAGATATTTTAGAATATGTAACCCCAATTGAAATCATTGTTGAAGAAATAGATACAGATTCCAAACGCTTAGAGATCATTTATATAATTTCAAAAAGCAAGGAGATTAGGGAAATGGTCAATAATATAACCATTGAAAAAGAACTGGGAAGTTTAAATAGTAAGTTATTAGTAGAGAAATTATCAGAAGATCAAATGAAAATAAAAGTACTCGAAGGAATTCTCGAAGCTACAGAAAAAAGACTGCTTCATTATATTAAACTCGAAAAAGAACTAAGAGAAAAAATCTCTAAAAGTTAGAACTAAGTTGTGGATAGGAGGACGAAAAGATGAAAGTCGTTGCTTTTGTACCTATTAAATTAAATAGTGAAAGATTATCAAACAAGAATATTCTACCTTTCGATAATGGACGCTCCTTAGTTAGTTATATACAAGATACTCTGGTTAAAGTTGAAAATATAGATGAAATCTATGTGTATTGCAGTGATGAAAAAATTAAAGATTATCTAGTAGATGGTGTGAAGTATTTAACGAGAAGTACGCACCTAGATTTATCCAGCACGCCATTTAATGAAGTATTATCTTCTTTTGCCAGAGATGTAGATGCCGATTACTATGTTCTAACCCATACTACTGCACCATTTATTAAGCCAGAAAGTATTAATCGTGGCGTGGAAATGGTTAAAAGTGGCGAATACGATTCTGCTATTGGAGTTCATAGGTTATACGAATTTCTTTGGAAAGATAATCAACCTTTAAATTACTCATTAGATAATATTCCAAGAACTCAGGATTTACCTCCCATATACGCTGAAACTTGTGGATTGTACATCTACTCGAGAGAATTGATCTTAAATGAAAATAAACGTGTAGGTCAGAAGCCATACTTTGTAGAATTATCAAAAATTGAAAGTGTAGATATTAATGACCGAGAGGATTTTATAATTGCTAACGCGTTATCATCTTATCGTGAGTAGTTAATGGAGGTATGAAATGAATAACTTTCTAATTTTAGATTGCACACTCCGTGATGGTGGATACATCAATGATTGGAATTTTGGACGACGTAATACTATGAGTATTCTATCGAGATTGACGCGATCTAATATCGATATTATTGAGTGTGGTTTTTTGGAAGATGGGGAGTATAACGCAGAATGTAGCTTCTTTAACGATGTGAGTCAGATTGAAGCATTGCTTCCGATCGAACATGGTAATACTCAATATGTCGCTATGACTCGATATGGTTTTCTTGATTTGAATCAACTAAAGCCATATGATGGAAAGTCTATTAACGGGATTAGAGTAACTTTTCATGAAGATGAAGTTAAGGAAGCTATTACGTATTGCCAACAGATCCAAGAAAAGGGCTATAAGGTATATGTTCAACCGGTAGGAACGACTAGCTATTCGGATAAATACTTGCTAGAACTTATTGAACTAGTTAATGTACTCGAGCCATTCGCTTTTTATATTGTGGATACATTAGGTTTGATGAGGAAAAATGATGTACTTCGTATGTTCTATCTACTAGATAATAATTTAGATCAAGAAATTATTATTGGTTTTCATTCACACAATAACCTACAACTTTCGTTTTCGAATGCGCAAACGCTGGTAGATGTACATACAAAGAGAACTATTATTGTTGACTCGTCGGTATATGGCATGGGCAGGGGCGCTGGTAATCTCAATACAGAGTTGATTACACAGCATCTTAATGTGGTGAAGAATGCTCAATATAAGACGGATTATTTACTTGAAATCGTCGATGAAACGATAAGTCCGCTACTAGAAAAGTATACTTGGGGTTATTCTGTTCCTTATTATCTGGCGGCGATTAATAACTGTCATCCTAACTATGCGTCGTACTTAATGAATAGAAAGACACTACCTGTCAAATCTATTAGCACAATACTAAATAATATCGCGAAAGATAAACGCGAATTATTTAGTGTGGAATATATTTCAGAGCTTTATATGCAATATCAACAACATTTTATCGATGACTCTAACGATATTGAGCAATTAGGCAACATGATTAATGGTAGAAACATTTTGGTAGTTGCTCCTGGTCCAAGTGTGAGGGGAAATATTGATCAAATATCTTCCTATATTGAAGAGAAGAAGCCACTTATTATTTCTGTTAACTTCGATGGAAATGGGATAAGTCCTGATCTCTACTTCTTTAGTAACGCTAAGCGTTTCCAAAGATTTATTGAAGATAAAGCGCATGATCAAAGTTCTATGAAGACGATCGTTACGTCAAATATTAAGACTAATGCATCAAACTATAAATATGGTGTTAATTATAGTGACTACTTAAATGCGCAGCCGCTTGTTAACGATAATGCGACATTAATGTTGATTTCCCTGTTAAATAAATTAAATGTAAATAGAATTGATATTGCAGGCTTTGATGGCTTCCAATCGGATACTTCTCATAATTATTATGAAACTAATCTGGAGACAAGCTTAGACAATGAAACTTTTACTGCGATGAACGAGCAGATTGCTGAGGTTGTCTATGAGTTCTCAGGTATGCTTGAATTGAGCTTTGTAACGGATTCTCTATATAAGAAACTATAGAAGTGTAAATTGGAGGTAAACACTGTCATGATTGAGATTCAGCGCTTTCTAAACGAGGTATGTGATCTAATCATTGATCATTTACCCCAGATTGAGGCTACACGATATGAGATTACAATGAAAGAAGATGGAACTCCGGTTACTTCTTCAGATATATATATTGAGCAACTAGTTCATGGTTATATTCAATTGAAACTACCTAATGTTGTATTTATTGGAGAGGAATCATTTGATTTCTCTTCTGTTTCGACAGAGGGATATGTCGTTGTATTAGATCCGATTGATGGAACGGAAAATTTCTGTTCTGGTCTAATGGAATGGGGCGTATCATTTGGTTTATGGCAAGGAACGAATTTTCTAGGAAGTTTTTTATTAATGCCTGAACTTAATATTAGACTTGTAACTGGAGATAAAATACAAACGGTTCAATCACGACTTACAGGCACATCATCTTCCATGTCCCAAGGTATTATCGATATTATGAGCGAACCCGGCGAATACAGAATGATGGGCTGTGCTGTCTATAATTTATACAATGTTATTAGAGGTTCATTCCGTAGATTTGTTAATCCGAAAGGTGCCTATGTATGGGATCTGATGCCAGGGATGATGCTTGCTTTAGAACATGGATGCACCGTTTGGGTTGAAGGTGAGAAATTCGCAGGTGAATTTCTAGATCCAAGTCGTAAATATCGGATTGATATAAGTAGATAGATTGCAGAACTAATCGATAATTTTTATCAATTGGAGGGCACCCAAATGAAAGGCATAATCCTAGCTGGAGGGACAGGCTCACGCCTCTACCCACTAACCAAAGTAACTAACAAACACCTTCTGCCCGTTGGCAAGTATCCGATGATCTTTCATTCGATTGCTAAGCTTCAAGAAGCTGGACTTGAAGATATTCTTATTATTACAGGTAAGGAGCATATGGGGGATGTCGTGAGTCTACTTGGCAGTGGACGGGATTTTGGGATGTCCTTCACCTACAAAGTTCAGGATGAGGCAGGCGGTATTGCACAAGCGCTTGGCATGGCTGAACATTTTGTAGGCGATGATCAAATGGTTGTTTTACTAGGGGATAATGTTTTTAAAGATAGTATTGCCGATTATGTTGCTGACTTTGGGCAGCAGACGAGCGGAGCTAAGCTACTTATTCAGCAGGTTCATGATCCTGAGCGCTATGGAGTGGCTAAGCTAAGTGGTGATCGTATTATTTCGATCGAGGAAAAGCCTAAGCTGCCTCAGTCGAGTTATGCCGTAACAGGCATCTATATGTTTGATAGCCGTGTGTTCGATATTATTCGTACATTGCAGCCCTCACAGCGTGGCGAGCTTGAAATTACTGATGTTAATAATGCCTACATTGCTACGAACGAGCTAAGCTATACTATTCTTGATGGTTGGTGGACGGACGCAGGTACTCATGCTTCTTATAGTAAAGCGAATGAGCTTGCACAATCCATACAATACGGCGAGCAATTCGGCAAGCTTAAGCTATAGAAAGTAGGATAGAACAATGAAGGTATTAACAACAAAACTACTTGGAATAAAACTTATTGAACCAGTTATACATGGCGACAATCGCGGCTTCTTTATGGAAAGCTATAATCAGGAAACATTCAACAAACATGGTATCTATACTGTTTTCGTACAGGACAATCATTCATTATCCGCTGAAGCAGGTGTATTAAGAGGGCTACACTACCAGCTTAATCCAGCTGCACAGACGAAGTTGATTCGTGTCATTTCCGGGGAAATTATTGATGTTGTTGTCGATATTCGTAGAAACTCTCCTACTTTCGGTCAATGGGAGGGTTTTGTACTATCAGCTAGTAACAAACGTCAGCTCTTCATTCCTCAAGGCTTCGCACATGGCTTCTGTACGCTTGTGCCGAATTGTGAAGTGCAATATAAGGTTGATAGCTACTATTCGCCAGAACATGATCGAGGCATAGCGTGGGATGATGCTGCGCTTCATATTGATTGGCCAACGTCAACTCCAATTCTTTCGGAAAAGGATCGTAATCATCCTCTACTGGCAGAAGCGGAATTAAACTTTGAATATGAAGGGTGAGTCCAACAATATGAAATTACTGGTTACTGGCGGTGCTGGTTTTATAGGCAGCAATTTTGTTCACTATATGCTGGAGAAATATCCGCAATATACGATTATTAATGTAGATGCATTAACTTACGCTGGCAATTTGGAAAATTTGCGTTCTATTGAAGGGAATGCTCAACATACCTTTGTTAAAGCGGATATTGCTGAGCGCTCGCAACTAGAGCCATTGTTCGCTCAAGGTATTGATGCCGTAATTAACTTTGCTGCGGAATCTCATGTTGATCGCAGTATTTTGGATCCTGGTATATTTGTACGCACAAATGTTGTTGGTACACAGACTTTGCTTGATCTAACGAAGCAATATCATGTTGTGAAATACGTTCAAGTGTCTACGGACGAAGTATATGGAACGCTTGGTGAGACAGGCTTGTTTACGGAAGAAACACCATTAGCACCTAATAGTCCATACTCTGCGAGTAAAGCGGGGGCGGATTTGCTTGTACGTGCCTATCACGAGACTTTCGGCCTCGATGTGAATATTACTCGTTGTTCCAATAATTATGGTCCATTCCAATTTCCTGAGAAGCTAATTCCGCTAATTATTCACAATGCATTGAATGATAAGCAGCTTCCTGTATATGGTGATGGCTTAAATGTTAGAGACTGGCTATATGTCGAGGATCATTGCAGTGCGATTGATCTTGTTCTGCATAAAGGTGTCAGCGGCGAGGTCTATAATGTAGGTGGACGGAACGAGCGTAATAATTTGCAGGTTATTCGTACGATATTAGAGGAGCTTGGCAAGCCTGAATCCCTTATTACTTATGTAACGGATCGTCTTGGACATGATCGTCGTTATGCGATTGATGCGGATAAAATTCGTAGAGAGCTTGGCTGGGAGCCGAAATTCAACTATGAGACAGGTATTCGTGAAACGGTTCGTTGGTATTTGGATCATTTACAATGGACTGAGCAAGTAGTAAGCGGTGCTTACCAAAGCTATTACGATGAGCAGTATGAAGAACGGTTAGGGGTCAAAGATGATGAGTGATAAGCTAACGATTGTTGTAACGGGCGCGAATGGACAGCTTGGCCGTGAGTTAGTATTATTTGAACATACAGCCTTCAACATCATTGGTCTGAGTCGCAATGAGCTCGATATTACAGATCTAGCAGCTTGCCGTCAAGCTATGGATGAATATAAGCCGTTTGCGGTTATTCATTGCGGGGCCTATACAGCTGTAGATAAAGCCGAGTCCGAACAGGATGAGGCTTTTCGTGTGAATAGAGATGGTACGAGTAATATTGCACTGGCGTCGCATGAAATAGGGGCTAAGCTCATTTATATAAGTACGGACTATGTGTTTGATGGGAAGGGTAATACGCCATATATTGAGTCGGATGCTGTAAGTCCGACAACAGTCTACGGTAGCTCTAAGCTTGCAGGTGAACAAGCGGTTCAAGCGATTCATCCCCATTCTTTCATCGTTCGAACGTCATGGGTGTATGGTCAATATGGCAATAACTTTGTGAAAACGATGCTGTCTCTAGCCCAGCAGCGCAAAGTATTGAAGGTTGTTGCCGATCAGATCGGCTCGCCGACTTATACTTATGATCTCGCTCGATTTTTATTGCAGCTTGTTGAGACTGATCGTTACGGTATATATCATGCATCTAATGCGGGCTCATGCTCATGGTATGATTTTGCTACAGCAATATTTGCAGAAAGTGGCGCTGATGTTCAAGTTGAAGCTTGTACGACAGATGAATTTCCAAGACCAGCCCCACGACCTACCTACTCGGTTATCGAGCATCGCAATATGGCGTTGAACGGTTTTGAGCCGATGAGACATTGGCAAGACGCTTTACGTGATTTTTTGAGTAAATAATATTGAAGATAAAGCCGACTTTTTGAATAACCCCAATTCCAATAAAGATTCAAAAAGTGGGCTTTCAGAATCGAGAAGATGGAGCGCTACTTGAGAAAGGCGGAAGCGCAAGTGTACATTAATACGTACACGCGAACCGTACTTTCCAAGTTCGCTTCATATTCGATGCCGAATAAGATACGTTAGCATAATCTTCGTTATCAAAGCCGACTTTTTGAATAACCTCTCGAAAGGATGATCGAAATGGCTACAGTTAGCGTCTGCATAGTTACCTATAATAGCGCGGAGGATATTTCTTCGTGTCTTGATGCCGTTATGCTGCAGTCGCAGCCTATTCAATCTATCATCGTAGTCGATAACGCTTCCTCAGATCATTCCGTAACGCTTGTGCAGCAACGGATGAACGAAGGAACACCAATAGTATTATATGTGAATACAATTAACAATGGGTTCGCTGGTGGACAAAATCAAGCGATTGCCGCAACGAGCTCGGATTATGTACTCGTATTAAATCCAGACGTTGTACTAGATTCCGATTATATTGTTCATTTGGTCAATAGATTAGAGGGTGATGCGCATGCTGGAAGCGCGACAGGGCTATTAATGCTCAAGTCTGATCCTTCTATTGTTGACAGCACTGGTCTGCATATGGGGTCGAGTCGTCATGCGATAGACCGTGGTGCAGGTCAGCCTGTAGACAAGTGGCTTGAGCCAGAGGAAGTGTTCGGAGTCTCTGGAGCAGCTGCTCTATATTCAAGACGAATGATTGACGACATCATGCTGGAAGGCGAGTTTTTTGACGAACAGTTTTTCGCTTACAAGGAAGATGTGGATGTGGCATGGCGAGCTAGATTGCTAGACTGGTCCTCCCATTATGTTCCTGCGGCGACAGCGGTTCATGCTCGTGGTTGGCAGAAAGAGGGACGCCGCTTTATTTCGTTATTTGTGCGACAGCATTCCTATGTAAATCAGCTATTTATGATCATGAAAAATGAACAGCCTGGCTGGCATTTAGTTAAAGTAATGCCCAATATCGTCGTGCGAGAGCTTTCCAAGCTACTTTATATTTTACTGCGAGAGCGCGAATTGCTAGGTAGTTGGAAACTAGTAGCTAAGGCCTATCCTAGTATGATGAACAAGCGCAAACTATTATTAAGTAAAATTAATGAAAGGAAGCAGAATTGGTAGAAATATGGTATTCATATCTTTGTCACCTATGCTAGAATGTAGTTAAAGATCAAGTTCGAAAATTGGACTTATAGATCGAAAATAGTAGAATTCAGGTGATTTATTAGCTATGATACGACAAAATCAACGATTCCTTACGCAATTATATATTTTAGCGGACTTGTTATGCTCACTAGTGGTATTTTTACTAGCTTATTGGCTGCGATTTAAGTCGGGCTTATTTGAATATACTCATGTACTGCCGTTTACTACTTATTTGATATGGGGAACGGTCTATTCCTTTGCGACTGTTGTGACGGGCTTCTATCTACAATTCTATTCTCCAAAGCGGCGTAAAAATTATTCCTATGATCTTCTGAAAATATTACAAATTCATACGATTAGTTTACTCGGTTTACTCGGTTTGCTTTACTTTGCAAAGGAAGCGAATATTTCGCGAGAATTCATCGTTATTTTCTATAGTCTCAATGTACTCTGCTCGGTTATTTATCGTTATATCGTTAAAAAGGTACTGTTTTCGCTTCGCCGAAAAGGATTTAATAAACGCTTCGTGCTTATTCTTGGTGCAGGTACAGTTGGACGTCGATTCTATCGAAACCTACAAAAGTACCCTGAGATTGGGTATGAGGCCGTTGGATTTCTCGATGATTTTCATAAGCAGCATGAGGGAGAGTCTAGCAATATTAAGCCTATTCTCGGTAGGCTCGATGACTTAGAGCGAATGCTTAAGAAGCATCCAGTAGATGAAGTGATTATCGCTCTGCCACTTGATGCCCATCTTAAGCTGCCCAAGGTTATTGAAGTATGTGAACAGGCTGGAGTTAAGACGCTTATTATTCCAGACTACTTTGACTTGCTTCCGGCGCGTCCTTTCTTCGATAATTTTGCAGGTATTCCGTTAATTAACGTACGTGATGTTCCACTAGATGAGCTGAGTAATCGCGTGCTAAAAAGAGCTTTTGATATCGTCTTTTCGATTGTCGCTATTATTGTATCGTCCCCAGTTATGTTACTTGCTGTCATCGGAATTAAGCTGACTGCTCCAGGTCCAATTATTTTTAAGCAGGAGCGTATGGGACTTGATCGCAAGACATTCCATATGTATAAGTTCCGCTCGATGCGCATATCTACCGAAAAGGTATCGGATACGCAGTGGACTGTTGAAAATGATCCGCGTCGCACCAAATTCGGAGGCTTCCTTCGCCGCACAAATATTGATGAACTACCTCAATTTTTCAATGTACTGCTCGGACATATGAGCGTTGTTGGTCCACGTCCAGAGCGGCCTTATTTCGTCAATCAGTTTCGTGAAGATGTCCCGAAATATATGATTAAGCATCAGGTTCGTCCTGGTATTACAGGTTGGGCGCAAACGAATGGCTTACGAGGTGATACTTCGATTGAGGATCGGATTACGCACGATATTTTCTACATTGAAAACTGGTCGTTCTTCTTTGATGTGAAGATTATTGCCATGACAGCATTCAAAGGAAAGGTTAATCACAATGCATATTAATGATGATAGACAATCTGCTAAGGAACAACATGCTAACGGAAAATCTGTAAATGTATCGGTTATTATACCGACCTTGAATGCTGGTGACTCATTCGGCATGCTGTTAAAGCTGCTTAAGCAACAAACCGTTCAACCCTATGAGCTTATTATTATCGATTCCTGCTCTGATGATGCAACGATTCAGTTAGCTGAAGCTGCAGGAGCGAAGGTGTTAACGGTGCAGCGTGCTGAATTTGACCATGGTGGTACTCGTAATATTGCTGCGGAAGCTACTTCGGGAAATATTTTATTATTTATGACGCAAGATGTTATTCCAGTGAATGGTCGGATGATTGAGCAGCTTATTCAGCCGTTACTAGGTGAAAGTGCCTATGATGGGGTAGCATATACCTACGCTAGGCAGATTGCAGAGGCTAATGGTAATATATTAGAGCAGCTAGCTAGGAGGAACAATTACCCACCTGAATCGGCTGTACAATGCTACGATGATATTGAACGACTTGGAATTAAGACGTTTTTCTGCTCGAACGCAAGCTCAGCTATTCGCCGCGATGTGTTTCAGCAGATGGGTGGCTTTCAATCTCCAGTTATATTTAATGAAGATATGTTCATGGCAGCACGCTGTGTTCTAAGTGGAATGAAGGTCGCTTATTGCGCGGATGCACAAGTATATCATACTCATAATTATACAGTTAAACAGCAATTGAAGCGTTTCTTTGATAACGGTGTATCGATGCGCTGTAATGCGTGGATACTACCCTATGCATCAACATCGAAAGCTGGCTCAAAGCTGGTTAGAGAGCAATTGAAAGGGCTACGCGATGCAAGGAAATTGCGGTTTATTCCGCAGCTTATCGCTGAATCAGCGGCAAAGTTGATTGGCTATAAGCTGGGCATGAACTACCACCGATTACCTAATAAGTTTTGTCGTCGTATAAGTATGCATCGCTTAATTTGGGATCAAATTGAGCAGGGAAATTTGCATGTAACCTCTCCTATTACTATAGGAGAACATGCTAAATCGAAGTCGAGTTAAAGATATATTAAATAGTGTGGAAATCGACCGTAGCTTGTTCTAATTGAACAGGATACGGTCGATTTGTTATTTTCGTATAACCAATATAATTAAAAAATATTCATATAAAAAATAATAAGTAAAGATGAAAAATCAGATTATCTACCCATAATTGTAATTTATTATGAAAATAGTTCCAAATACCCTGTTTTTTAAATGGTAATAACTATAACATATAACGGTATGTGCAAGTTTTGGATATTATTTTAGAGAGAAAATTTAGGAGGATATTATGAAATTTTTAAAACTTAGTTTCAGCTTATTATTATGTTTGACATTGTTTGCAAGTCCTGTATTTGCTACGGAAGAACAGCCTTATCTGGAGTGGATTGAGGGTGGAACGACTGTTCAAGTAGGAGACCTATCTTCACTTAATGTGGATGAATCACTTCTATATCTCGATAAAGTGGATACGGAAGCACTACAACAATATTTCGGAAACAATTTATACGGCACTGAACTAGGAAGTGTTTTTCCTGCTAGCGAAGAGGAAAGCTGGTATGTACTATTTGAATATGAAGAAGTCGGATATATATCGGACAAAGAAAAAAGTAAAATCGATGCAAAAAAGCTTTTGAAAAGCTACAAACAAGGTACTGAGGAAAGCAATGAGGGCCGCCCTGAAGAAGAACATTTGCATGTAATAGATTGGCATACTAAGCCTTATTATAATGATGCTGACAACACGCTAATATGGGCATTGCTAGCTGAAGATTTTTACGGGAATTCAATTATTAACTATAACGTAAGAATTTTGACTAGAGAAGGATATGTATCTGTGCTACTCATTACAGATATGTCGACATTAGATCAAGATATTAATACGCTAGAAACATTAATTTTACCAAATTATACGTTGAATGAAGGCTCACGCTATGAGGATCATGATCCTGCGACAGACAAAATTTCTGAGCTAGGATTAACCGGACTAATTCTTGGCGGTGCTGGTTTAGTTGCTGCGAAGAAGGCAGGACTTCTAATTACAGCAGGATTATTACTGAAGAAGTTTTGGTTTGTGCTATTTGCAATTCCAGTAGCAATTTGGAACTGGATCAGAAGACGTAAAGCAACAGCAAATGATTCATCTGCAAACGAGCAAGATTCGGTAGATAATACTACAGATCACAATTCGAGATAGCTCTTGAGCTATGAATAAAAAGTGGTGCGTCCAATGACGCACCGCTTTTTTTTTGCGTGATAGAAAGTTATTAAATAATATATAAATTTTATAAATTAGATATAAAGCGAACTAATAATATAAGTGACTAGATTATACTTATTTTGTTAAAAATGATGTAATATAGAAAGTGAAAATATTTTATTAGTTACGAGTTGTAATCGGCTCACCCAATTTTTCCACTTGAGTAGCTAATTGTTAGGGAGAGAAAGCAATGAGAAGGCTGTTCACTGTTGAATTCATCTATATTATCGTTGCGGCTAGTATCTCGATATGGCTGCTCTTTACGGGTACATTTATTGGAGTTGCTGATAATGGAGATTTCCTGCGCATTATGGGAACGGCGGGATTGAACTATTATGATGCTTTAGAATCCTATGAGGATCGTTTTTTCTCATATGCGCATGCTAACTTTGCTTATGACACCTTTTTTCGGGGATTCTACCCATCTACGCAAATTGTTCTTGTCGTTATGGCGCGCTATATTAGTCTAATATTCAATGGCTCAGCATTCGATATTCGCTTTCTTGGCGCAATCTATGTTGTGCTGTTATTAACTGCGGGTTTTTTACTTATTAAGTACAATAAAGGGAAATCACTAATAACAGCTAGTGTGATAGCTATATTAATGCTGCTCATTTTCACTGATATCGGATATTTAGCATATTTTAATTCCTTGTATGGAGAACCAGTTTCTTATGTATTTCTACTACTAACGCTCGCTCTTGGGCTTGTTTTGACGAAGCAGAAGAATCCTACTAAGCGGATGCTGGTACTCTTTTATACTGCTATTTTATTTCTAGTTTGCTCGAAAACTCAAAATGCGCCAATTGGTATTGCCTTTGCGCTCCTCGGACTTCGCTATGCTTGGATGAAGGCTGATGATATACGCTGGCGTAAGCTTGCTTTAATATTATCTGCGGCGACTTTTTTAATTTCCATTGTTATGTATGTAGCTGCACCGAAAGATTTCAAGAATATTAATATGTATCAAACGGTGTTTTTTGGTATTTTGAATGGTTCACCTAATATCGAAGGGGATCTGCAAGCATTAGGGCTACCAAGTAGATTGTCCGTGCTGGCAGGCACGAATTACTTTCAGACAGATACAGCCATTAAGCAGGATGACCCGACACTGACAGCAGATTTTTATGATCGGATATCGCATGCTGATGTACTGCTATTCTATATGAAGCATCCAGCTCGATTGCTAAGCAAAATGGAGTATGCTGCAGAGAATGGAATGAATATCCGGGCTTATTACTTAGGCAATTATGAGAAATCAGAAGGTAAGCCAGCTGGCTCAATATCATTTGATTACAGTATATGGAGCGAATTTAAAAGGAATTACATTCCAAATTCGATGTGGTTTATTACGCTATTCTTTATCTTATATTATGCGGTTGCGGTCTACGAATGGCTGAGGTGTAATCATATACCTGCTCGGATTAGAGTAGAGATATTTATACTGCTTGGTCTGATAGCGATTTTCAGCTTTCTTATCCCAATTATCGGCGATGGACAGGCTGATCTCAGTAAGCATCTGTTTCTATTCAATGTAGCTTTCGATATGATGCTGGCATCAGCAGTTGTTTGGCTTGTACATCGGTTTTGTTCTAGGAGGAACGATTACAGCTACTAGCTACAATAATAGCCCTCATTTAGAAGTCAATGGGGGCGTGTTATGTGTGTGGTAGGTTAGACAGACAATAAGTAAATCAGTGGACAGAAACATGGAGTATTGATCACAAGACTGAGGAGAATGAAATATCGACATGGATAGTAGGGGAAGGTGATGAAAAGAGTGGTTGAGGAAAGCGAGGTGGTTACATAGCTAATGCTTCGTTGGTTATTTTCTCGATATCAACATGACATTTCGAGCCTTCACTGACGAGATCAGGTAGTATGTTCTGTAGAAAGTATTGAACACAATGTAGTTTAATCTGCTTTATTTTAATTAATGCGCTACTATACATGACGATAAATTCTTTTTCTGTATTGCCTCGCTGTAGCTCTGTGAAGGCTTCGTAGATCTGATCAAGCTTATCGGCAACCTCTAAAATTAGTCCTTCTACCGAATCATCTTTACCTTCGCGCAATTGTCTACGGAATATAGGCTTAAAATCCTCAGGAATATGCTCATCAATGAAATGCTCGACCATTCCTTCTTCAACCTTTTGCAGCATAGCACGTAGTTCTAATGAATAGTGCTTAACGGGTGTTTTAATATCACCGATAAATATTTCTCCGTAATCATGACTACTGGTAATTTCGTATAGCTTCTTCCAATCTACTGTAACTCCATTGCTTTCTTCGATATCAGCCAATGTTTTGGCATATTGTACAACCTTCCAGGAATGAGCGGATACGCTATGCTCCTCAAATTTGAATTTACCTGGACAACGAATAATACGTTCTAGATCATTGAGTGATTGAAAATACGTATGAATACCCATATGCTGAGTCCCTTTCTATACTGCTTGTTATAAATGATGCTCTACAGACAGTATAGATCTCGATTGTTATTGGATGATTAACTTTAAATTAAAGTTTCTGGGGAATGTTAAGTAGATATTAAGTTGAAGTAATTAATTACATTAATAACTAAATGAATTACAGGCGAAGTTCCATCGACAAATATACAATGTAAACGTTATACTAGATATATGCAGTAATCATGTCAAGCTTACATTGATTTCACTCACCAAGAGGGGGAAAACGGTATGTTTAACAAGATCTTAGTTGCCATTGATAGCTCTAATATGAGTAAGAAAGTGTTACAAATTGCACAACAATTTGCGAATGAACAGCATGCTAGCGTTACGTTAATGCATGTAGGACGAGAGTTTATGCTTCCACAAGGTGTTGTAGTAACAGATATTGCTACTGTGAAGAAAGAAATGCGTCAAATTGGTATTGATATGCTCAATGATGCCAAAAAGGATCTTGCTAAGCAAGGATTAGAAGTGGAGACGTATTATACTGAAGGTAGTGCGCCACGTCTCATTGTAAGCTATGCGACGCAGGAACAATTTGATATCATTATCATTGGTAGTCGAGGGCTTGGAAATATTAAAGAAATGATGCTCGGTAGTGTTAGTCATAAAGTATCCAAATTAAGCACATGTCCCGTTCTGATTGTGAAATAGATGTTGACCGACTGTAGGCAGACTAGAAGGTATTCTAGCTTGCCTACAGTTTTTTTGTTCGAGTTAGTGTTCTTGCGTTAGTAGTGGTAGGTGGTCATAAATTATTATGATATGCGATTAACATCGGAGCGATATGTAGCCGAAAGAAATCCAATGGTGATAACCCCTTTTTACGCTGCTCGCGAGTCAACACGATGACACTATTGAGCGTTGGAACGATAATGATAAATTGTCCTCCGAATCCCCGAGCGTAATAGTAATGAAGATCTGCGGCAGTAGATGCATCGGTTGTATCGATGGCGGGAATGTAGTCCGTCCACCAATGCCAACCGTAGCAGCCATGTTCAGGTGGGGTTACGGCAATGGCAGGCGCAATAGAAAGATCGATCAATTTCTCTGAAATAATGACTTCATTATTCCAAACTCCACGTTGTAAATAGAGTAATCCAAACTTCAGCATATCGTTGGCACAAAGCTGTAAGCCATACCCACCTGTATGAATCCCTTGCGGGTCGCTTTTCCATTCATACTGCTTGATACCTAATGGACCGAACAGATGAAGATCGGCATATTGTGAAACGCTTTGTCCCGTTGATTGAACAAGTATGGCCGCTAGTAGCTGTGACACACCAGAATTGTACAACATAACAGATCCAGGCTCGTCCGACATAGGCTGCTGGAGCACGAAATCGATCCAATCGGCAGAGCGAGTCATTTTCGGAAACGAATTAATGCCTCCGAATTCCGTCCAATTCAAGCCTGCTGTTAGCGTTAATAAATGTTGTAAAGTAATGTTTTGTTTCCGCTTATCGTGTTCATCGTGCAGCTGTGGGAAGAATTGCGTAATGCGTGTATCAGATGAAGGAAGTAAGCCTTGATCCATAGCAATGCAAATAAGTGCGGAAAGCACACTTTTCGTGCAGGAGTTAACTGGCATAAGCTTGGAGGAGGCTTCATCAAGTTTTTCATAATGGTATAGAATGTCTCCATTGTAATGAATAATACAACTGCTAACGTCATATGGCTTTATTTCTTGTGATAGTGTGGTGATATTCATATAATTAAATCTCCTAGTAATTTCGTATTGTAGATACTTCTGTAATCATAGCAGAAAACGGTTTGTTATTATAATGTGCCAGCACTCACGTAACTATTATAGTACGTGAGCGCTTCGGCAACGGGCTTTACTTTGTTCGTCCATATTGCTTAGCATAGGCGAGCACCCGATAATAAAGTGTATGGTCACTCAACGTTTTTAAGGGAGCAATTTGAGGACGTGTATTTATCTCGAGAATCCAAGGGTAACCTGTGTCATCTAATGCTACATCAAGTGCTAACTCTTTGAAATCATTATAATAACGATCAAAATGCTCACCCGTGCTAACACCAATGTTGTGTAATAGGATGTTGATATGTTCTGTAGTAGTCGAATCAAATCCTGCTCCTAGCATAGTTTCGTGAAAAAAAGCTAGTTTCCCACCTTGATGATAATTAGTAACTATTTTCCCGGATTGTCCAATTTTTACTGAAACAGCAGAACTCACCCAACTACCTCTATTTGTTTTTTGGACCATAATTCTGACATCGAAAGGATTGTTGTTGAGAGTAGTTAGATTGATTCCTTTCTGTAGTAAAAATGATTGCTTATTAGCAAATAAGAATAGATATTGAAATAAAAGTTCTGGTGTGGAAAAATGTAATTTAATTAGATTGTATTGAGTACGATAGCCATTTTCATCGATATCAATTCTAATAATCCGTGATCCTCCAGTCCCTTCGGTTGGTTTGAAATATACGGGAGAGTATAAGGATACCATTAAGTCTAGATTTGATTTGTTGAACAGCATAGTATGTGGAACATATTTACTTAATTCTCGATGCTCTAATAACCAATTTGTTTTAATCCATTTACTTTTAATTGTTCTACTTTTATATGTCATATTCTAATCCTCCCCCTCACTAATATTCATATGTATAGAGGAGAAGGCCTGTCACCATGTTTGTCCATGTTATGTGTGCGATTACTATAAATTTTATTCTAGAAAAATTATGGTTGATAGTTACAGTGTTTACATTGACAATGATTTTACATTTCGCTATACTGTCTGTAATCTAATAGATTTTATACGTTGAAAGAGCGCAGTAGCAACCTTGTCCATGTTACAGAAAGCTAAGGGGGATGGAACTTAGCACATACAAGGCATGTGAATTACACTCTGGAGTATCTTGGGTAATGCCAAGCGGAGTAAGCGAACGATATTTCGCTTAGAGTGGCACGAATGATGCTTTATAGATTATTGTGCAATTTGGGTGGTAACACGGTTAATTCAATCGTCCCTATGTCTATCACAGACAAGGGGCGATTTTTTGTTTTTTAAATTCGCTTATAAAGCTAATGGCGATGAGTTTGCGGTAGTATGTTATGAATAGAATAATACGAGGGAGCTGTTAAAAATGAACATTATTGATGAATTAGAATGGCGCGAAGCGATTAACCAACAGACGGATGCAGAAGGCTTACGTGAATTAACGAAAACAAAGGCAGTATCGCTTTATTGTGGTGTAGACCCGACCGGCGATAGTATGCATATTGGTCATTTGATTCCATTTATGATGCTGAAAAGATTTCAATTAGCAGGGCATCGTCCAGTCATATTAATTGGTGGCGCAACAGGCACAATTGGTGATCCAAGTGGTCGTCAGGCAGAGCGTTCGTTACAAACATTAGAGGAAGTGCAAGCGAATGTGGAAGCATTAACTGCGCAGATGAAAAAATTGTTTGTAACAGAGGGCGATAATCAAGTTCGCATGGTTAATAACTACGATTGGACACATAAAATTAATGTCATTGATTTTTTACGTGATTACGGAAAAAACTTCAGCATTAATACGATGCTGGCGAAGGATGTTGTATCAAGCAGACTAGATAGCGGGATCTCATTCACAGAATTTGCTTACCAAATTCTGCAATCACTTGATTATTTGCATCTATTCCAGCATGAAGATGTTCAGCTGCAAATTGGCGGTTCAGACCAATGGGGTAACATTACGAGCGGACTTGATTTAATTCGTAAAAAAGAAGGATCTGAAGCGAAGGCATTCGGTCTGACGATTCCATTAATGCTGAAGGCTGATGGTACGAAATTCGGTAAATCAGCAGGTGGAGCAATTTGGCTTGATCCCAATAAAACGACGCCATTCGAATTCTACCAGTTCTGGGCTAATACAGATGATCGTGATGTTGTGAAATATTTGAAATACTTCACGTTCTTAGATAAAGAGACTGTTGAAACATTAGCAGAAAAAGTTCAAACTGAGCCTCATAAGCGTGAAGCACAAAAAGCATTAGCAGAAGAAATGACGAAGTTCGTTCATAGTGAAGAGATGCTAGAGCAAGCTAAGCGAATTACGGCAGCGTTGTTCAGTGGAGATATTCGTTCATTAACAGCAGATGAAATCGAGCAAGGCTTTAAGGAAATGCCAACGTTCACAGTAGATAAAGAATCCAAAAATATTATCGATTGGTTAGTTGATATTGGTATCGAACCGTCTAAACGTCAAGCTCGTGAAGATATTACTAACGGTGCTATTTCGCTGAATGGTGAGAAGGTTGCCGATGTAGAATTTACGGTAACGGCTGATCATGCCATTGGTGGACGCTTTATTATTATTCGTAAAGGTAAGAAAAATTATAGCCTTGTGAAATTGACATAAACGTATTAGTAAACATAGCATGGGACAAGATAAAGTGAGCCTACTCTCTTTTTAGAGAGGAAAGGCTCACTTTAGATTGAAATATATATGAAATAGCAGCATTTCAACCTTATCTTCCATTTACATGGTATAATGAATAGTATTCATCATGAATAGAAATGAGAGGGCGCGAATATGCAGGTGTTTGAGGACTGGAATCAGAAATTAAAGAGCACGTTCAATGAGACAAGCAAAGAAGACGTATTAACGGTTATGGAGGCAGGTAAAATACTAGGCCTATCCAAAGATCACATGAAGTTGTATGTGGAAAAAAACCGCATAACGAAAATTCCAATTGCAAGAAGCGTACATCGCTATCTGCTCTTGAAAAGTGAGATCGAGCAAATTGCTCAATCGAATAAATTTACGAAATAAATAAATGGGTTTGCTTAGCGTGATGTAGAGTTTCACAGCTATCGTATGCATCTACCCTGATCAACCCTATCTGCATAAGGATGGGGTATTTAGGTGTTTGCTGCTTAATGACTATAGAATGTATACAAAGTATCATTTTTTAGAATCAAGCTAGAGTAATAAACATATAGTGTCTATTGTGGATCTTCTGATCCGATGCAAAAAAAAGGGCTATTGGATCAAATCCAATAGCCCTTTGCTATTACAGATTCCAGATGCGATACAAGATGACAGCTGCCTCAGCGCGAGTGAGCTGATCGTTCGGAGCAATCTTTCCGTTTTTGCTCTCAATGATGCCTAGCTCGACGAGAACGGCAGCACTATTCTTCGCGTAGTTGGAAATAGTTGAAGCGTCAGAATAGTTGCTTAAGGAAGCAGAGCTGTTTGTTTTACCTTTGCCGGCTTCTTCTAGCGCACGTGTTGTCAGTACCATCATATCTTGACGGGATATATTATTGCCTGGCTTAAACGAGTTATCGCCAAAGCCAATTGCAATTCCTAATTCCTTAGCGACCGCCAATTCCTCATAATAATAAGCGTTTACCGGCACATCGCTGAACATCGCAGCATCGCTACCGTTGCCTTGCAGCTCCAGCGCTCTCATAAGAAGTGCGATAAAGTCCGCTCTTGAAATGGAAGAAGCAGGGGAGAAGCTGTTATTGTCAGTGTCTTTAATAATATCGCGTGCGGCCATTGCTTCTATTGCTTGCTTGGCCCAAGGTACCGTTTGAAGATCAATGAACGTATTGTTCACGTATGCTATTGCATAGGTGCTAAAGTGTGTAGTTTGGAACACAACCGATTTAGTTGCCGCATCATAGCGTCCGTTCTTTATCACTGTCAAATTACCTGTGTCATCGATATGCCAAACGACAATCTGATCCGGGTTTTGCAGTTCTGTCGCCGAAGGCGTGTAAGGAAGGGATACCGTTACAGGCGCGTTCGAATTGTTCCAAGCAACGACTTTATCGCCGATCAAAATTTCTAGATTAATGACAGGTTTATCGCCGATTTGCTCGCGAACTTCATTGCTGAGTTCAGCAGTTGAAGCTTTACTTAAGCGGACAGACACGAATTCGGAGTTGCCGACATTCGTATTGGATAGCGTGTTGCCCGGAAGATCAATGTTACCGTACTCTGTCTTGATCGAGATTACGTTCGTACCGAAATCTTTCAAGTGCGAAGTAGGAAATTGCACTTCATAGGAAGTCGCGCCTGCTTGTGCTGGGATGTCTACAGTCACTTGTTTCTTGCCTTGTGCATTTACTGAAGCTTGTTCCAGAGCTTCATTCAAGCTGTTATTGGAGATGCTTGCCACCGCTACTCCGTCTTTCACTTGTACAATAGGTTTTATCGTATTCGCTCCGTTATCTTGATCGATAACAGGCTCACTCGGTATGTCCACGTCTGGGGTGGATGGCCGAGTAGGTGTAGGAGCTTTAGTTAGAGTCAGTTCTCCCCAATTTTCGGTTGAATTGTAGCCATTAGCTTTAAGATCACTCCAGACAGTGAGGTTTCTTGAGCCATCAGCTGAAATATCATTAATCTGTACGTCAAAGCCGACTACGTTACCCGCCTCGGGGGTGATGGCACGGAACGGTATCTTCATTTCCACGATATAACCGCTATCGACTATTTTCACTGAAGATTCGAATCCTTCGCTCATGTCACTTGATTTAAAGGACTCGTTGCCCTCGTAGCTTACCCGGTATTGCCCATCGCCGATAATGTAATCCGTGCCCTTGTGCATGGATTCGCTCAGAAATACTTCAACGGAATCCTGTAGATGTGCCGCCTCGGCCGAATTGTTAAGATCGGAATCGGCTACATTAACATAAATATACAAGAATTGATTATCCCACAGCGTTCTGACTTCTGCGGTTGCGCCTTGTTCCGTCTGGCCATTCGGTTTTGTGTTTGCGTTAATCACAGGCGACTTTTCCCAAATTTTATCTTTTTCACCGTCAATTACGGCAGTGCCGGCCACGGCATTCGCTACCGGGATTTCTTGTGGTACGGTTACGGACAGAGGGTGTTCGAGTAGATATCCCTCAGGGTCAATGACCGCGTAGTAAGCCGGTTTGGCTGCATACAGTCTGTCGAAGAGCAGTGGGTGACCGGCGCCACGCCAGCTTATCAGGTCAGTTGTGCCCCAAATGGTGACGCGCTCAATAGATGCAGCGTATTTGTTATAGATTTGGAATAGCTGCGCATACAGCTGTGCTTGCTTGACTTTCTCTGCCTCAGAGAGCGGAGTAGTTCGCTCTTCATAATCGCTAGCTGGAATATCAAGCTCGGAAACAGTAACTTTTGCACCTGTTTCGATAAAGCGCTTGATCGCATTCTCTACAGTCTCAATATTTAGGGAGTTGATGTTGTAATGGGACTGCATACCGATCCCTTCGATCAACAGACGGTCAGAATCAGTATTTCGGTCGTCTGATTTCCACTTCTCATTAAGATCCTCGACCATTGCTGCAATCGCTTCGCGCTTGGTCTGTTGTTCTTCATTGTAGTCATTATAGTAAAGAATAGCGTCTGGGTCGATTAGGCGCGTTTGTACGAACGCTTCGTAGATATAGTCCGCGCCGCTCTCGTCCTCGGCTGTATTTGCCCCGTTAGCATAAGCTAAATACCAAGGGGAGTTTTTACGCAAGTTATCTTTCCAGTCGCCGTTGAAGATGCCGCCATCGGCAAAGATTTCGTTGGCAACATCCCAGGAAATGACCTTGCCGGCGTAGTGCCCAGCTACATTTTCAATAAAATCTATTAGGTTTGCTTCGGCCTCTACGCGAGGGAGTGGTGCACCGTCCGCGGTTTTAGTCAGCCAGTCAGCCGATTGCGAATGCCAGATAAGCGTATGTCCATGAACCGCAATCTCGTTTTCTAATGCCCAGTCTACTAGCTTATCTGCGTTAGTGTAGTTGTATACTCCCTTTGATGGGCTCATATACTGAGGCTTCATATCGTTTTCGGCTGTTATCACGTTGTAATGAAGTTTAATCATATCAGCGAATTCAGGATTCGTGATCTGATTGGGTGAAATAGCATTACCTATTAAGAATTTGTTAGTATATGCCTCATGCAATGAGTCAAGGGTAAGATCCCATTCAGGTACTTCGATAGTCTGTTGCTCGGATGATGTGATGATGATATTGTCTACATAAAAGGAAACATTTTTGGCAACATCGTTTGTTGCAATGCGGAACAATGGTGGAAAAGCCGGATCCGCAGGTTCAGCTTCAAGCTTCGCAATGTTGTCAGCCGTAAAGGCAACCTTGTATTCAAGGTCAAATTTTCCTGTAATCAAGGAAGCTTTAGATAACTCTTGATATTGATTGTACGGTCCCCAGGGATTAGGATTGCTGAAAACGAATTGTGAACTTCCTGGCACAGTCACATCGCTGCCTACATGTCCGCTTACCGTGAACGTATACTCCATCCCTTCGATTAAGCCAAGCGATTGTAATCTGATGTCTACGCCTTGCCAATTACCGGTTCTCTCTGACACATAAATAGACTTACCATCTCCTTGTGTTGCAATGGTGGGTGTACCGCCGCTGCTTTGAAGATAGTCCGTCCCAGCAAACGTAGAGTCTACTGCAGCTCCGCTTATGCCAGTATCCGCCTGCATTTCATAAACGTCGTTCGCAGAGGGAATAGAGGGAGCAGAAGCTGCTTTAGTTACGATGATGTTGTCTACATAAAAAGGAACTTCTTTGCCATTATCGTCTGTTTGAACGCGGAAATACGAGTCGTTCGCAAGCTCCGCGATATCGGAGTCAGAGAAGGTTACCTTATATTCAAGCTCAAAATCACCTGTTGTTAAGGATTTATTGACTAGCCATTGGTAATTGTCGAACTTACCGAAAGCGTTAGGATTGCTTACAACGATTTGTGAACTGCTCGGCACAGTCACATCGTTGTCCACATGTCCGCTTAACGTAAACGTATACTCAACGTCTGCAGTCAAGGGAAGCGCTTGCAATTTTACGTCCACTCCGTTGTAATCGTTGGTTCTATCGGAAAAATAAATCGATTTTCCGTCGTTATACGCCGCAATAGATCGTGTACCGCCGCTGTTTTGAAGATTGTTTGTCCAAGTGAACTCAGAGTCTACTTCAGCTTCACTTATGCCAGCATCCTCTTGCATTTCATAAACTACGTTCGTTTCTGTAGCTGCCTCCGAAATTGGTGCAAGCATTACTTGCGGAATGATTAATGCAGCTGCCAGTATCGACATCAACATTTTTTTGAAGCGTTTACTCATTGTGTTGATTCCCCCTCTAAAATTTTAATTTTTAAAGCGCTTATAGTATGGAAAGAAGGGTCTATATTCTTCCCATATCCTTCATAGTACCGCGTTAATGAAAGCGCTAACACCTGAAAATCTATAGAGTTTACTAAAGAAATTAAATATGAATGAATACAATCTGGAATAAGGATGAAATTATCAAAATAATCTAACAAAAATGAACCCATCTCTAAAAGAGTGGATTCATTTTTGTTGTTTTTATTATTGCTTCAAGACAAGATCTATTGTTGATTCTGTGAGTTCTTATTGTTTCACACAAGGGATTGAAGTATGTATTAAGATGTTATAAAAGTGCATACTAATGTTAATAACTGGACATCATTACTTAGAACAATATCGAATATTGATGACTTAGGAAGTAATGGTGATACGGTCAACAACTCACAACTAAAGTTGCGAGCTTGTAACTGCCCGGAAGTGAGAACGGCTATGAAGGCCTCCTTCCTTAAGATGGCGTTACTTTAGGCAGGCCGACAGCTGCCCGATTGCATAGGTATACCTATACAACCACTTCAGCAATGTACTTCATTCCAATACGCTGAAGATTCATCGCAGCGATCCGATCATCATTCGATCGATAGCTGCATGCCTTGCAATTAAAGGAATGCTTCTTTTTGTCTCGGTTGGCCCGCTCTTTATGCTCACATTTCGGACAGGTCTGCGAAGTATAGCGGGGATCAACCGCAATCACCTGCGAACGTAGGAGCGTAGCTTTGTAGTTTATCATCTGTCTTAACTGGTAAAAGGACCAGGATACTATCTCATATCGATGCTGAAGTCGGACGGTTTCTGTGGACCCGCGAATACCCGTTAAGTCTTCTAGGACAAATAACGTGCCTGAACCATAGCGGTGAACGAGTGCCTTAGAAATCTGATGATTATGATCCATCATCCAGCGGTGTTCTCGATCTCCGATTCTTTTCAGCTTTCTACGTGCGGAAGGCGTACCCACTTGCTGCAAGGCTTTACGTAACTGCTTGTACCGTGACCGCTTATCCTTCATCACTCTGCCGTTGTAGAAGGTACATTGCCCATCGGTATCATAGCTGGTAGCAGTGAAATTGATGCCCAGATCCACGCCAACGACTTGATGGATACTTGCCGTGGAAACTTCCTCCATCTCCTTGGTCATTGGAATATGCAAGAAGAACTTTCCACGCCGAACTACAAGTTTGGCGGTACCAAACACCCAAGAGCCATCGAAGTAGATGTCCATTCCTTTCCGAACATAGGGAACCTTGATCCGACCTGTTAAGGTGTTGATTGAGAACATCTGCTGACTTAGTGAATAGTCACGATGCCAGACCAGATCATATTCGGGCTTTTTAAACTGAACTTGTGTCCAGGGATGATGGTTACTGTTTAGTGACTTATAACGAGCAACAACGGTCTTGAGCACAGATTGCGCCATCTGAGAGCGAAGCAAATAGGTCTGGCGCAGATGACGATAGCGTTGCTGATGCAAAAAAATCGTAGACGTCTTTTTGGACTCGAACACAAGCTGAGAAGTATCGTTACAAGCATCACGATAAGCGCGTACGGTCTGAAGCAGTTGCTCTGCCTGCTCAGTTGTAGGCAAGATCTTGATTTTGGCGGTAAGCGTCAGCTTATTCACGTTTAGAATCACCTCGTATGATCAGGGTAAGGAGCTCAGATACACAACATAATAAGTTTGTTTTATTCTTATTATACCAAACGTACGTTCGAGATTGTGGTTTTTTTATTCGATTGTAGAAAATGATTAAAAATACTTTGAAGGGAGGAAAGGATTCGATGGCAGTGTCGATGATGGGAGAACGCGTCAATACCTCTCACGACTGAAGTCACGAGTGTCCTTTACGCTCTTATGAAAAAAATCTCTAATGTGTTTTGGATTACACTTGTTTTAGTAGGTGCCGCAGTTTTATATGGAGCGCTAGCATCAGAAAGTTTTGAAGTAATAACGAGTGCGATGAAACATTACATAACTAATTCCTTTGGTTGGTATTATTTACTATTTGTTTCGTGTATCGTATTGTTCTGTCTATTCTTTATTGTAAGTCCAATGGGACAAATCACCTTAGGAAAACCCGATGAACAACCTGAATATTCAAGAATTAGTTGGTTTGCGATGTTGTTTTCTACAGGAATGGGTATTGGGTTAGTGTTCTGGGGAGCTGCAGAACCACTTTCGCATTTTGCGATTAATCCTCCTACTGAGCAGCCAGGCACAGATGCTGCCTTTCGTGAAGCGATGCGTTATACCTTTTTTCATTGGGGAATTCATGCGTGGGCAATCTATGCGATTGTTGCGATGTCACTTGCTTATTTTCAATTTCGCAAAGGCGAACCTGGCTTAATTTCTGCAACGTTAAGACCACTCTTCGGTGACCGGATTAACGGGGGAATTGGCACGGTTATTAATGTACTAGCAGTATTTACGACAGTTATTGGTGTTGCAACGACATTGGGCTTTGGTGCCATTCAAATCAACGGAGGATTGTCATTTGTATTCGATATTCCTATCCGAATATCTGTGCAAATCATTATTATTATCGTCGTGACGGTGCTCTTTATTATCTCTGCTTGGTCAGGAATCGGTAAAGGAATTAAATATTTATCGAACGCTAATATGATACTAGCGATAGCATTGCTGATCTTAGTCATCTTTTTGGGACCGACTGTTATGATTATGGATACATTTACAGATACGATTGGTTCTTATTTGCAAAATCTCCCTCGTATGAGTTTCAGAGCAGCTCCATTAGATAATGAAGATAGACAATGGATTAATAATTGGACGATATTTTATTGGGCATGGTGGTTATCCTGGTCGCCTTTCGTTGGGATTTTCATTGCAAGAGTGTCCCGTGGCAGAACGATTCGAGAGTTTCTAACAGGGGTATTATTACTTCCAACCTTAATTAGTTTCATCTGGTTTTCAGTGTTTGGCACGACAGCGATTAATATTCAACGTAGTGGAGTAGATCTTACACATTTATTAACAGAAGAATTACTGTTTGGGGTCTTTCAACAGATGCCGATGTCAATGTTATTATCGATATTTGCGATTTTACTAATTGCGATTTTCTTTATTACATCTGCAGATTCGGCGACTTTTGTACTTGGCATGCAGACGACGAATGGTTCATTACATCCGCCTAATATAGTGAAATTAACATGGGGTATCGCACAAGCAGGGATAGCTATCATATTGCTGTCTGCTAATGGACTGACTGCACTTCAAAATGCATTAATTATTACTGCTTTTCCATTTTCACTAGTCATTATTCTCATGATGATCTCCTTATATAAAGAATTGAATAAGGAGCGTAAAGAAATGGGATTGATGGTAAGACCATATACTACTGAGGAAATAGAGCAAATAAGCGAATCGGAGTAGTTCAATATACTCAAGGTTTCTTTAGAGACAATAATAACCTCATCGGGGTGCAGATGGGGTTATTGTTTGTTTACAGCATTTCACGCTGCATGGAAAAGGTTCTGATGAGAACAATATGTATCAATTGGTAGAACCGCTGTGCGAGGAGTTTATTATTGTTGGTATTAGAGGGAATCTTAGGTTGGGTAAGGGGTTTCAATACTATGAATTGAAAAGTCATTGAATGACTAACTAAATTGATATTATGGAAACGGCGCGCAAATTGACATTCAATTTGCGCGCCATTCTTCGTTATTACTGCATTATACTTTCTTGTGTGATATGGTTATAAGAAAGTATTTCGGGATTAGTTATAGTGTAGAAGGAGATGAAGATATGGCAATGAAATTATTTGTAATTGGTGCAACAGGTGGTGTTGGTAAGGAAGTAGTAAAACAGGCTTTAGATAGTGGTCATACGGTAACAGCATTTGTACGTGACCCATCAAAATTAGGAATGGAACATGCTCATTTACATATTGTACAAGGTGATGGATTAGATAAAAACAGCGTGATTACTGCAATGCAAGGTCATGATGCTGTGATCTGTACCGTTGGTGGGAAAAATCTTGGAACGAGTACGCTTATGTCTTCCATTACGCAGCATTTGATCGAAGGAATGAAGCAGAACCATATCGATCGAATAGTATACTGTGCATCTGCGGGTATTCACAACGAGCTTAAAGGTATAATGGGGAAAATGGTTACGTTCATGCTTCGTAAAGTGTTAGCAGATCATACAGAAGCATATGAATCATTGGTTGAAAGTAAGCTTCGCTGGACAATAGCACGACCGATGAGTTTAAAGAATGGTCCATTATTAGGTTCTTATAACGAAGTTCTTAATGGGGGAGCGCCAAAAGGATATAACATTGCCAGAGCTGATGTAGCCGCATTTATGTTAAAGGCAGTGCAGGATGATCAGTATGTGGAACAATCGGTGGGGTTGTCTTCTTAGAAAATTTAGAGTTAAGGGGATAGTAAATAAGTTTTATCCTTATATGCATAATACATAACAAATTAGGGGAATTTCTTAATAGTACCATTATGATTGAGGAGCTGTTAAGAATGAAAACATTAAATGTTGTGACGCTATTGCTATTGATTGTGGGTGGAATTAACTGGCTGTTGGTTGGTCTCTTTAACTATAACTTAGTTGAGGGTATCTTTGGTCATGGTTTCTCACGAGTAATCTACGTTATTGTAGGTCTTTGTGCGATTTACTCCATTAAATTCTTCAGAAACGTGAGTGAAGAAGAACACGCTAGATAATTACCCACTATCTATACCGATTAAAGCTCGATGTGTTGAATGTAGCTATAGTTTCTATAGCTAATCGTCTACATGAAGTAATATGTACGTAAAGGGAGTTGCACAATGTGTAACTTCTTTTTTTTATGATATGAAAAGTTTAGTTCATTAATTATTAATGTGTTGTCATAAATTTGTATGGAGACAGCGGTAAATATGATACACTCTAGTCGTAAAAATGTTGAGTAGTTGGAGGGAGTTCTATGGTGTCCCCATTGACTGAGAAAGAAGTACATCGTTTGTTAGAATTATTGGATGACAAGCAACGTTTGTTTCTCAATACGTATCTAACACAAAGCAAAAAAAGTAAATGGTTAGAACAGTTAGCAACGAAAAAGGGGATTGTATTAGACAGAGATATGTCCTCCGATGAGATATGGGACAAGTTAGATGATTGGGAACTAGCCGAAGTTCTTGATGGAGGATATGGAAATCGTCCTTACCAATGTGAGTGTGGCAAAACACTTCGATTTTGTTATGTCATTCATCATAGAAAAGAGAATAAAACCTATCGACTAGGAGAAACATGTCTTGAAAACTACACAATGCTTTCGGCAGATCTAATTAAGGATATTAAGAATGGTTTTCATACGATTGACCTGGAACGTGATGATATATTGAGTAAGTATGAACAATGGTGGAAATTGCCTGAAGAATATTTTGATCTTGATCTATCTAGGGAAATGATGGAGCAACTAGAGTTAGATTTACCACTTTCGCATATACAATTAAGTAAATTAGAAAAGCAATTTGAATATGAATTATCGATGACAAGACCAAAACAAACCGTGAAGAAATCGAATAAACGTTATAAAAGCAAACATTCTATAATCGTGAACACAGAGCCTGTCGTAGAGCATCTGGATATTACTTATGAAGAGCTAATGAGAAGGCATTCGGAGCAGTTACAGCTTATTAAAGAGAATGAAAATAGAATACAAAGTTCTGCTAAGAAAGAAAAATGGGAGCTTATTCAGCGGATGTTAGGAGCATGTGAGCGCAACAAAAGGTTTAGCTATACCAAATTTCTAACGGAATTATTTGATTTGTTGTATTACTTGAAGCTCTATTGAGTATTTGATTTGTTGTATTATTTGAAACTCAAATAAATATTATTCGCATGTATAGAAACATGTTATTGAATATCCACGTACTGAACCAGATGGAATATATGACCGTAGCCCAACTGGAGAAAATTCGTATGTTTTGGATGAGATCGAAGATGTGATCTATTTAGTACAGGGATATCGAATGATCAGTATTGATTTGAATAATGGTGTAGTGAATACGGTATTCCAACAAAACTATAGCAATATCGGAAATATTAGTCGCTACGAAAGTACGATAACTTTCATACTTCATAGTAATTATGAAGATAGATATCAAGCACTTCGCATGGTTGAAGAAACAGATTATAGCCAGTATACCGAATTAGTCCAATTAAATATGAATTCGTATGAAGCCAAGCGGTTTCTAGTTAGCGGATATATAGATGGCTTAGAGTTAGGCACTGAGCAGCCAGATCAACCTACTATTCATTTATATCGTTATAACGAATAAGCCGATTTTTGCTAGGGTAAATTATAATTTGGTCGAGTTGGAAGTAGCTTGAAAAAATATTTTTTTGAATTGCTGTTATTATTTGAAAAGTGTGTTATAATAAAAGTTGATTAAGAGCGACCTAATGGGTTCATCTCATGGCAAAGTAATCTTACTTAAGAACGCTAAGCTAGAAATGAATTACTTAATGATATTTTAGGTGGTTTCAAGAAAAGGATGGTATTAATTATGGAAACAGGAACAGTGAAATGGTTTAATGGCGAAAAAGGATTTGGCTTTATCGAGGTTGAAGGCGGAAGTGACGTATTCGTACATTTCAGCGCAATCGTTGGAGATGGCTACAAATCACTAGACGAAGGTCAACGCGTTGAGTTCAACATTACTCAAGGTAACCGTGGTCCTCAAGCTGAAAACGTTGTAAAACTTTAATACAAACGATGTTGTCCCGATTTTAATTAATCGGGGCAATTATTATTTTGTACCACTAATTTCAGAATAGAAGGTAGGATGCATATGTATAACTCTCGTAAGAAGCCGCTTGAAGATGTAGTAACTGAATTGACAGTGATTTGGGCTTGTTCAAATGAGAATTGTATGGGATGGATGCGGGATAACTTTGCTTTCTCAACAACTCCAGTGTGTCCACAATGTAAATCTGCAATGGTAAAAGGCGAAAAACTGTTACCAGTTGTTGAAAATACTAGCCCAAGCCAATCAAAAGAATAGATTAAATTGAACCATTTGGTTTAATGATATTATGTGAAAAGACACCTTGTTAGGTGTCTTTTGCTTTGTAGTCATAATTGCAGATGAATTTGTAGTTAAAATTGCAGTTTAATTGGATATATTAGTGAATTAATCGCAAGTTTATCTACTGACAAACAATGATTTGTCTAATAAAATTACTTTTTCTCGTAGTACAGCGATCAAGTATGGTGAAGCCAACATCAGTAAGCGAATCATCGATATTTCCTACCGTTACAATAACTGCTTTGTCAGCTATACGGCGGGCATGCTGTATAAGGGCTACTTGCGCTTCTGGTGTAGTATGAGAGAAGTGGTTATATGGCAAATCTACAATAGCAACATCATAATGATCGGTTACCTCAGCGATATCTCCACATTCCACGGAAGCTTCATAATTGAAATGAATCAAATTTTCACGAGTACCTTGTACGACAAAATGATTGATATCCCGACCAATCATATCAATATCCATCGATAATGCTTCAACGAGCACTGTACCAATACCACAGCAAGGATCAATTGCTTTCACTCCTATAGGATCAGGTACGGCAATATTAACGATAGCTCTGGCAACGCGAGTACTTAATGCAATCGAGTAGCTTTTCGGTTTTTTCATATGGTCGAGCCATATCGCTTTACTTTTAATATAGTTGCCGAAATACCATTGACCGCCTAAAGTTATGATGCCAAATGTTTGGTCTGGCTGACGCACATCAGCGTCTCCTTCGATGATCATTCCTAGTTTGCGCTCAATGCTGCGTTGGCCATCGTATTCGATTTTGTTGGGAGCGGATAAATCATTCATTTTCATAAAGATAACTTTGAAGGTTTGATCGTTGAGCTTGATTTGTCTAACTTGCTCATAAATGCTTTCAAGTGTATTACCTTCGTAAAGAACTTCAAGTCGTTCTCTCATAAATGGACTGCGGTCTGCATTGATGCAAATATCACTTATCAAAACGCCAGATTCTGATTGTTTTCCGAATAGGGAACGCATTTCAAGTTGACATAATTCTACTTCTTCTATTCTATATCCATACGTGTATATATATTGTGTACTCATAATGTAAGTCGTCGCATCCTTTTCCATGACATGCATAAGACCTTATTATACGCTATAACCGACATATATATAAGAGGTAGTTCAAAAAGCGGACTTTGATAACGAAGTGATGCTAACGTAGTGTATTCGGCGTCGAATATGAAACGAACTTGGAAAGTACGGTTCGCATGTACCAATAACGTACATTTGCGCTTCCGCCTTTCTCAAGTAGCGTCTCATCTTCTCGGTTCTGAAATCCCGATTTTTGAACTTTTCTTGGAAGAGGTAGTTCAAAACAGTGACTATAATAAAATCATTTTCAGAGTATAATAGATCAAGTAACATTGAATAACGAATTTATCCTATATAAATAGGTTAACTAATATAACGTAGAAGAGGTCAATAATGAGTGAGCATAAATTTACAGATTATCAATTAAGTGAAGAGATTGTAAGGGCGTTACATAGCTTAGGCTATGAAGCGGCAACAGAAGTGCAATCCAAAGTTATTCCAGTCGCATTGCAAAATCAAGATCTTGTCGTGAAGTCGCAGACAGGTAGCGGAAAAACAGCAGCATACGGTATCCCACTATGCGAGCTAGTCGATTGGAATGAGAATAAGCCACAAGCATTAATTCTTACTCCGACACGTGAGTTAGCGGTGCAGGTTAATGAAGATTTAACGAATATTGGACGCTTCAAACGTATTAAGTCTACGGCTTTGTACGGTAAGTCTCCGTTTCATGTGCAAAAAGCAGAGTTAAAACAACGTACCCATATGGTCGTTGGTACACCGGGTCGAGTGAATGACCATATTGAACGTGGTACACTGTCACTTGAGCGAATTGCCTATCTTGTAATCGATGAAGCAGATGAAATGTTGAATATGGGCTTTATTGAACAAGTGCAAGCGATTATTCAAGCTATTCCAAATGATCGAGTAACGATGCTGTTTTCCGCTACTTTCCCTGAGGATGTAGCTAAGCTTTCTCGTCAATATATGGACAACCCTACCGAAATTGAAATTAAAGCGAGCGGCATAACGACGTCAACGATTGAGCATTCACTTATTGAAGTGAAGCCAGCGGACAAGCTAGCATTATTGCAAAATGTACTCATTGTAGAAAGCCCGGATAGCTGCATTATTTTCTGTCGTACACAGGAACATGTCGACCAATTGTATCGAGAAATGGTTGAATGTGATTATCCGATTGATCGTATCCATGGTGGTATGGAGCAAGAAGAGCGTTTTGAAGTTATGAACGCTTTTCGTGCAGGGCAGTTCCGTTATTTAGTAGCGACGGATGTCGCTGCTAGAGGTATTGATATTACGAATATTACGCATGTAATCAACTACGATATTCCGCTTGAGAAAGAAAGCTATGTTCACCGCACAGGACGAACTGGTCGTGCAGGTAAACAGGGTAAAGCGATTACTTTTGTTGCACCAACCGATGGTAGACGATTGAAAGATATTGAAGACTATATTGGTTTTGCGATCGCTCGCGTAAAAGCACCATCGGAGGATGCTGTCGATCTACGTAGAGAAGCATTCAATGCTAAGATGAGTGCTGGTCCTGAGTTGAAAAAGGATAAGCGTGAGCAATTGAATAAGCAGATTATGAAGCTTAACTTCAATGGCGGCAAGAAGAAAAAGTTTAGAGCGGTTGACTTTGTAGGGACAATTGCGAAAATTGAAGGTGTAACTGCTGATGATATCGGAATAATTACCATTCTTGACAATGTAACTGATGTTGAGATATTGAATGGTAAGGGACAGCTTGTACTTGATGTGATGAGAGAAACTACCGTTAAAGGTAAGCAGTTGAAAGTGCGCAGAGCAAAGTAAATATACTGCTTTATAATAGAAGCATCGTTAGTGATGAACGTGAAACCGACGTTTATTGCTGAAGATGCTTTTTTATTTTTATAGTTATAGTCCATATTCGCCAAATGGTCATCCTGTTACTTTAATCGGAAAAAAGTGGGAAACTGAAACGATTTACTTGAAATGACGTATCACAATGATAAGTATCCAATTATTGAAAATAAATAACGATTAACCAATTTTTATGTGATAAAATAGTAAGGGATTACTGAATGAGTCCTGTCGACATGCAGTTAAGCAATAGTTCAAGTGAGGAGGTATGTGCATTGAGTAGCATGAGGGTAGTAAAGCTGTTTGGACTTGTTGTAGCCATTGTAGTACTTAATATTGTCATGCTGTCTCCTGGATTGGTAGGATTAACAATTTGGGGAAGCAATGCTATTGAAACAGCTTCAGGTATAACGATATTAATCATTAGTGCGTTAGTGCTATTATATGGAAGCTATACATTACTATTCAAATCTCCGGTAGTGTTAGCGGTCAGAGATATAAAGTCGCAAGAGGATTATAAGGAAGGTCTACTGCAATACAAAAATAACAAAGTACTGAAGCTGGAAATTGATTTGGCAATTGATCAATTAGAACGAATGGAGAAGAAGAAGCTCACGTTACACAATGTTCTTAACGATAGATTTGAAATAACGGAGCTCAGTTACAAAAAGTTTGCAGCAGTCATTATAGAAGTAGAAAAATTGTTCTTATCCAATATTAAAGGAATTATTAATAAGGTAAATGTATTTGATGCTTCGGCTCTATCCGAATTCGCCGATAAACATAGATCATCTTCATTTTCTAATAAGCTTATGCAACAAAAGTTTGAGCTGCATAATGAGTACGTCAATTATGTAAAAGGCTATGTTGGAGCTAATGAAGAGATTTTGCTAAAGCTAGATAAGTTGCTATTGGAAATTTCATTGTTAGGTAGCTCAGATTATAAAGATGTTGAGGAAATGCCTTGCATGAAAGAAATTGATGAATTGATTACACAAACTAAGTTTTATAAACAATAAGGGGGAGCTGGAATGGCGAATAAAGGAAAAGTATTTACTTTATTAATAGTTATTACGATCATTGTATTTGGACTTGTATATTTGGGAGTAACGCTGACATCTAATTTAGGTAAAACGAGCACAGAAGTTTCTGAGGAAGATGCAGACAAAAAGTTAGATAAACTATACAAAAATATTAAAGTAACAAGTGCAGAACAGATTAAAGGTCAAGTTGATCTTGATCCTGTGGCAATTGGAGATTCATTACCCGATATATCTAAGTTTCCAGTTTCCGTAGAAAATACAACGGATAGTTACATAGAAATATTTTCATCTACAGAGAAATCAGGTACTGGTATTGACGGCTGGTTGAATGACGTCGCAGATGAATTTAATAAATCAGGAATTCAAGTTGATGGGAAGAGAGTTTCGGTGAAAATCCGCAATATTGCTTCGGGTACTGCTGCAGACTTTATTCGATCAGGTAAATACGTTCCTGATGCATTTACGCCATCTAATGAGCTATGGGGAGAAATGGTGAGAGCGGAAGGAATACCAACAGAGCTTGTAACGAAGCGACTTGTAGGTAATGTCCCAGGGGTCGTCTCAACTAAAGCGAAATACGATGAGTTAGTAGATAAATATGGTGCGCTCAATGTGAAGACGATAACCGATGCGATATCAGATAATGAATTAGCGATGGGCTATACTGATCCGTTTGCAAGCTCTACAGGATTGAATTTTCTAGTAACGACTTTGCAGACGTTTGATAATGAAGACTTACTAAGCGATAAGGCAGTTCAAGGGTTTGAAAAATTCCAAGCGAATGTTCCGTTCATTGCTTCTACAACGATCCAAATGCGAGAAGCGGCGAAGACAGGTATGTTAGATGCATTTGTATTAGAGTATCAGACGTTTGTGAATACAGCAGATTTGAAAACAGGTTATGTATTTACTCCTTTTGGTGTAAGACATGATAGTCCGTTGTATGCACTAGGCGATCTACCGCAATACAAAAGAGATATTATTCAACAATTTTCCGATTTTGTCGCACAAGATAAGTATCAGAAGTTGGCTAATGATAAAGGCTTTAATGGACTAGAAGAATATCAATCAGAATTAGAACCGGTGGAAGGTACATTGCTAACTGCTGCTCAGAAGCTATGGAAAGAAAAGAAAAATGGTGACAAGCCAGTTGCGGCAATGTTCGTTGCAGATATATCTGGAAGTATGGTTGGTGATCCACTAAATGGATTGAAAGAATCGCTGATGAAAGGGCAAAAGTATTTGGGAAGGGATAACAGTATTGGTCTTGTATCCTATTCTAGTAATGTGACCATCAATCTTCCCATTGGTAAATACGATACGAATCAGCAGTCTATGTTTGTAGGTGCAGTTGAGAGTTTACAATCTGGTGGTGGTACAGCTACATTTGATGGCCTTGTTGTAGCGATGAAGTTACTACAAGATCAATTGAAGCTTGACCCGAATGTAAAGCCAATTATTTTCTTGCTCAGTGATGGGGAAACGACTGAAGGAAATTCATTGAAAGATATTAAAGGATTGATCGAGACGTACAAAATTCCAATCTACACGATTGGCTACAATGCTAATATTGACGCCTTAAAGAGCATATCTAGTATTAATGAAGCTGCCAGTATTAATGCTGATACGGATGATGTTGTATACAAAATAAGCAACTTATTAAACGTCCAAATGTAAGGAAACTCAAAAAATGGACTTTGATAACGATGAGTATGCTAACGTAGCGTAATCGACATCGAATATGAAGCGAACTTGGGAAGTACGGTTCGCGTGTACCAATAACGTACACTTGCGCTTCCGCCTTCCTCAAGTAGCGCTCCATCTTCTTGGTTCTGAAAGCCCATTTTTTGAGCCTTTATTGGAGGGGAAACTCAAAACATCCGACTGTGGGAATACCTTGGAGTATTTCAACACGATTGCTTGTGTACTAATAACGTACCCTCGCGTTGTGGGTTGGTTCTAGGGTGGAAGTTCAAAACATCTTAATTAATAGGAGGCTATGCGATGACGTTTTCTATGGAAGTTGTAACACCAGAGAAGTTGAAGGCTGTAATTGAAGAGGAAGTTAAGCCAGAACCAGCCGAGGTTACTCAGCTGAGGGAGTTAGCGATGAACAATGTTAACGCTATATTAGCGTTAGATATTGAATCCTTTGAGAAACGATCAGAAGTTCTGCAATCGATTGATAGCTTCGGTATGAGTACGATGAGATCTTCATCGGATAAAAATTCTTTATTGCAAGTTTCCGTAGGGAATTTATCTAAAACAGGTGATGAAGGCGGTCAAGTAGCGAAAGGGCTTACTGAGCTTCATTTACAATTGAAGGATCTTGACCCTAGTGTTATTGATTTTGCCAAAAGCGGTTTATTAGGTAAGCTGTTCAATCCATTGCGTGCTTATTTTACAAAGTATCAGAAGGCAGACTCGATGATCTCCGATATTGTTATTTCTTTAGACAAAGGGAAAACGGTGCTGCGTAATGATAATACGACGTTAGAGCTGGAACAGCAGACGCTTAGAGAATTAACGAAAAGGCTGCAAAAGGAAATTCAGCTCGGTATTTTGATGGATGCAGAGATTGAAACTCAGATTGAAGCAGCTAAGCAGCGCAACGAGGATGAGAATAAGGTTAGATTTATAACGGAGGAAGTGTTATTCCCTCTACGCCAACGTGTGATGGATTTGCAGCAAATGCAGGTTGTTAATCAACAGGGAATTATGGCTATTGAAGTCGTTATTCGCAACAATAAAGAATTAATTAGAGGGGTAGATCGGGCAAGAAATGTGACTGTATCTGCTCTAAAAATTGCAGTTACGGTAGCAAGTGCACTTTATAATCAGAAAATTGTATTGAAAAAGATTGAATTATTGAACGAAACTACGAATAATCTAATTAGCGGCACTTCTAGAATGCTGAAGGAGCAAGGTGCAGAAATTCATAAACAATCGCTAGAAGCTAGTATTTCCGTAGATACGTTAAAGCAGGCATTTACCGACGTTCTATCAGCGCTAGACTCGATTAGTACTTATAAGCAGGAAGCATTACCGAAGATGCGGGATACGATTAATCAATTTAGAGAATTAGCCGATAGTGGGGAACAACAAATTCAACGATTAGAGCAAGGGAATAAGCTAGGTTTGTAGTAAGTAGCGCCAAACGTATTGGCATTCGGAGATGGGACCATTGAATTTTCTCTCTGGTAGGGTAGCGATGATTATAGCAAGTGAAGGTCGAGTATGAGGAATGATGAAAAATCCTTACACTCGACCTTTTGGTTCATATTGTTTATGGAAATTAATAAGATTTCCTATCGAGCTATAATGCATACTGTCTCAGTAGCTCCTCTGTTGTTAGATTTTCTTCTAGCTGCTCAGCCTCTAATTGCTGATCTGCAAAGCAAGCCTTACATTTTTCTTCTGTATCGCAATTCACAGCATCAGGGCAGGTGTAGCAAGATTGTAATAGGTTTCTCGTTGTTTGGTCAGTCATTATAATCACTCCATATCTTTGTTTGATAAGCTAAGTATAGAACATACTTATATAAGTGTATGTGATAATTTTCACATACAAAATAAAAATTTATATATGCCCGAAAGGAGATTCTTTGTTTGAATAAACTGACCACATGGTGATAGCGAGTTTGCAGCTTTAATTGGCTGGGGGAGCATGGGATACGGAGCAAATAAGGTAACTTTTTGTTTTAATTCACTCAGGAGCGCCGTTTGAGGAGCAAATAAGGTAACTTTTTGCTTTAATTGACTCGGTAGCACCGTTTGAGGATTAAATAAGGTAACTTTTTGCTTTAATTTACTCGGTAGCACAGTTTGAGGATTGAATAAGGTAACTTTTTGCTCTATTTCGCTCAGGAGCACCATCTCAGTATCAAACAAAGGTACGTTTACCTTTATTCCACTCAGCAGCACGTGTACGGCACATTGTAGGTTATGGGTACACGAGCACCTACAATGTTTCTGCAAGAAACATACATCGAAAGCTTATGCTTTCGATGTAGAGCATATTCGCCGCCGACTAAGCTAGAAGCACAGGTGGATGGTTAGAGTTTCTTATCCCACTTTACTGTCGTTTCCAATAGTATGGATAGCAACACCCCAACAATAAAACCATTACTTAATAACGGCTGAACGAGCGATGGAAAGTTAGCAAATATCGTTGCATCTGTTGCTAGCAAACTTACTCCAACTAATATCGGTATCGCAATACGGTGAATAGAAATCGAGTTGAAGCTATGTCCTTGAAAACCTTTTAATGTTGTGCCTAATAGCTGCAAATATGCCACGAATAGCACGGCGTTTCCAACTGTAATCGGAATAGTTGCCAGCATCAGTCCTAATGATGGAATAATTCCAAGAATAGTTATAATGGCCCCGCCAATTAGAAATGGTTTCTTATCATAAATTTGCGTGCTTTCCAAGAAACCTACCGATGAAGCGAATGGAGCGTACGCTACTAAGCCGAACAGCGATGCGACTACGCTATAGACTCCTGTTAAGAATAGAGAATTACGATATTGCTTCGGCTGTGGTGAGCTATTATCTAACTTAGATGCAGCATTGATCGAAGCGAAGGTATTGCTCATATTGAGAATACAGCCAAGGAACGTAATGAATATAATACCATATTGCAAATTAGGCTTACCTAATGGGAAGAAGCGAAATGAAGACTGCGCCCCATCAGCTGCTGATATTAAGCTCTCTGCCGGGAAGATAAGTGCATACAATATCCAACCAACAATAATACCGATTAATAATGAGAAGTTTCCGATTATTGCATTTCCTTTAATTTTCAGAATAGCTACAAATATAGCAACGATAACGGAAAAAATGGTAATCGCCATGTTTAGCGTGCCATCATCATTAATTTTCAACATTCCTTTGAAGAAGATAAAGGCAAGCTGGAATGTGAGCAGCATGAGAAATACATTCATAACCATTGGGCTAAATATTTTTTGAATAATCGGAGTTGCCCCGCATACAGCAAGTAAAATAACGACAGCGCCTGCTAATAGCATTCCCGTAGCTACACCGCCACCAATATCTATTAGGCTAAGACCGAGTGTGGGTGCAGAAACACCTAGATTCAACATTAATGCCCACATCACACCAGAATGTCCTTCTAATAGCGGATATTTATGACCGATAAGTGCCTGTAATATACAAGCGATACCCGTAATGATTAGCGAGCTTCGTAGAATCGTTACAACTTCATATGTAGGTAGATCAAATGCTAACCCGATTGAAATCGGTACGACAACAATGTTTGCAAAAATAAAAAACATCCATTGTAGCGAAGCGAAAAATGTTACCTTTATTGAATTATCATTCCTAAATTTCATAATCACCCTATCCTTTATCATGCTGAATAACCTTGATCATTGTACTAAACTTTCCTTCATTTGTATAAGTTTAATAATGAAGCTAACAGATTTTTGTGACACAACAACTAGTATAGCACGACTGGGCAAAATAATTAGAAACATTACTTTATAGTAAGAGGAGGGCTTAAATGTTACCCTCAAAACTATGCTCCACAACAAATTTCCGTAATCCAAATGGATAAAGATACTGTATGGGTTGTTGATCCGAATAGTAACTACATAAGAGTTATTAAGCACGATGAGGATGGTTATCATATAACTGGTTCAGAAATGTCATTTCAAGAAGAGTAATTTAAGACAATACCTTAACAAAGAAGGAGAAGCTCATCTGTAGTTGGAACTACAGACGAACTTCTCCTTTTTGTTTCATGAGTTTAGCCTTTAACCGAACCAATCATAACACCTTTATCAAAATATTTTTGAATGAAAGGATACACTGTAAGAATCGGTAATGTTGAGATAATAATAACACCGTACTTAATCTGATCGGCATAACGCTGCGCATAACCACCTACACCGCCACCCGATCCGGCCCCGCCAGAGAATACTTGGTTAGATAACAAAATATCGCGTAACACAATTTGCAGTGGCTGTAGCTCATTACTGCGAATGTAGATGAGCCCTGTAAAGAAATTGTTCCAATGACCTACTAAATAGTACAGTCCGATTACAGAAATGAGCGCTTTGGAAAGTGGTAATGCAACTTTAAGAAAATAGGTGAAATGTGAGCAACCATCCATTGCAGCCGCCTCGTATACTTCCTTCGGCAATGAATTTTCAAAAAATGTACGAGCAATAATTAGATAGAATACATTGACGCAAAACGGTAAAATAAATACCCACATCGTATTAATAATATTGAGATCCTTCATTAACAAATACGTTGGAATTAGTCCACCATTGAAAAACATCGTAAACACGAAGGCGAACATAATAATTTTGCCAGCCTTGAATTCTTTACGAGAAAGGACATAGGCTGCCGGTAATGTAACAAGTAGATTAACAGCTGTCCCTGCAACGGTATAAATAATCGTATTGCGATAGCCTACCCAAATACGGCTATCCTGAAAAATTTCGTTATAGCCGAAGAAACTTACTCCCTTCGGGAACAACAACACTTTGCCAGTGGAGACTAGTACAGAATCACTAATAGATGCAATAATGATGAAGTATAGTGGATAGGCAATAAGTAAGAAAATAACAACACAGAGAATGGCTAAGCAATAAGTAAAGCATAGTTCACCGATAGATTTTGATTTGATAGTCATCGCTAATCTCCTTTCACGTATACGTTTATGCAAGATTGATTAGTACAAGCTTGTATCTGATACTTTTTTCGATATCGCATTCATACTAATTAGGAAGGCAAAGTTAATGAGTGTATTGAATAACCCGATCGCAGACGCATAGCTAAATTGATTAGAAACAATTCCAATTTTATAGACATAGGTTGCAATAACTTCCGATACAGGAAGATTCAAATTGTTTTGCATAAGGAAGATTTTTTCAAAGCCTGTGCCCAAAATATTACCCATACTAAGAATGAATAGAATAATTATAGTAGGCTTTAACGCTGGAAAATCAATATGGCGAATCATTTGGAAGCGATTAGCCCCATCTATTTTGGCGGAATCATAAAGCTGTGGATCAACCGTTGATAATGCTGCTAGGAAGATAATGCTATTCCATCCACAATGCTGCCAAATATCTGATAGAACGTAGAGGGGGATGAACGTATTAACTGATGCTAATAGATTAATATGTCCAAGTCCAACTGCCTTCATCAAATGGCCTACAATTCCCGTTTCTGATGAAAGTAATACATTCAACATACCAACAAGCACGATAATTGAGATGAAATGCGGTAAGTAAACGGTCGTTTGCATGATCTGCTTGAACTTTTTAATACGAATTTGATTCAGTAATAAAGCTAGTATAATTGGCGCCGGAAATCCAATAATAATCGTTGCGAAGCTAATAATAAATGTGTTTTTCATTAACGTTGCGAATTGATAATTTTCTATAAATTGCGTGAAATAATGAAACCCGCGAAACTCTCCGCCAGTTAACCCTTTACTAAAGTCGAAGTCCTTGAATGCTAATTGAATACCGTACATGGGAATGTAGTTGAAAATAATAATCGCGATAATAGCTGGTAGTATCATGACCCATAATTGATAATCTCTAATAAATGTTTTGGATTTGAGAGCTAGTTTCATATGCATACTCCTTATTGAATAGTAGGGGAGGGCTCTTAGACCCTCCTCTAATCATTCATTAGTTTTTAGCTTTGTACTCGTCGAAATATTTCTGCATAATCTCTAGATTTTGATTCAATCCAGCTTTAACTAATTCATTAACATAGCTATCCCACTCTGCTTGCACGCCATCAGACGTAATCCATTTCGCAAAGTTTGTATTCGCTAGGTTCATAATATTGGTATTGTTAAGACTCATCGTATTGTTGTCATCGCTCGTGTATTTAATAAATACGCTTGGGAAAATATCTTCTTCTGGATTAATTTTTGCTAGTGCATCCTTAAGTGCTTCTGAATCTGTAAGCACCTCTTGCATATCTGTTCCTAAAGTAAGTTTAATATCATCAGAAATATAGAATCCGCCGTTATCTGCCCATGTCGAAGTCCATTTCCATGTACCTGGGTCCATTTGTGCATCTTGTGGTGGTAATACGGTATAAGAACCATCATCATTTTTCGCGATATTAGGTCCGATTGAACCGAACAGTACTTGAATACCTACTTCAGGAGCATATAGTTCATTAATAAAGCGCATCGCAGCTTCTTTATTTTTCGATTTAGCTGACATTACAATAGCGTTAGCGCCAAAGTTTAAAGTATTTGAATCATAACTCCAAGATACATCACCAGTGTACGCATCGCTTGTTCTTAGTGGAGCCATAGACGTATATTGCGGAGCTAGCTGCTCACCGAAACGGTCAGAGCCTACCCAGCCCCAAGTGAAACCTACTTTGGCAATATCGCCCTCGCCTCGAGATACGGATTGAAATTTCGTGTAATCATGAGTGAATACTTCAGTATTAATGAGACCAGCACTATACAATTTATTAAGAAAGACTACTAATTCTTTGTAGCGATCATCGAGAAGATAGTTTTTTACTTGTCCATCTTCTACAAAATAGCCTTGACCACTTACATCAGAGGAAAGATTAATACCTGAACCACCAAGCATAACTGCTGGATTGAAGAAGCCACCAATGCCACCCGTCCAATCTACAGGAATTTCATCGGTAGTATCGCCATTACCATTCGCATCTTGTTCTTTGAATGCTAGAAGGACGTTATAGAGCTCATCCCAGTTCGTTGGCATTTCCAATTGAAGATTGTCTAGCCAAGTTTGGTTAATATATTGGCGATTTACAGAATCAGGCCAGAAGCGTTGGTACTTCGGTAAGCCTAGTATGCGACCATCGGTTTGTGTAGAGATAATTTTAGTTTCTGGTTTATCGTTAAACATTTTCTCTACATTAGGAGCTAGCTCCATTAATTCGTTAATGTCTTGGAACAAACCATTGAATTGCGCAAAGTCCGCATCGGTAATTACTGTTGGACCGACAAATAGATCAGGAATGTCGCCACTGGCTAGCATAGGACCTTTCTTTTGATCCCAGTCCGCCGTAATTTCTTGCCATTCAATATCCACGTTTGCTTTCTCTGCTATTTCTTGAAGCCATTCCATTTCTGCTAAAGGCTTCGTTAGAGCATGCTTTACAATAATGGCAGTAAGCTTAGCTTTTTTCTCATTGCCTTCAGCTGGCTTAGAGCTACCATCTCCATTTCCTTCTGACTTACTACATGCTGCAACTAATGATGCACATAACATGATGACAAGTAACATAGAAATAACCTTTTTCATAAATGTTCCCCCTATATAGTTTTGCCAATGAGTTGGAAAGCAAGATGACATATGTGGTTGGCAAATTAACTTTATCGTGATTGTATAGCTCCTGTATACGTCCAAGAATTGAGCGATGAACAATTATTGAAAGCGCTTTAAAACGTTATTAATATGCGGTTTTTAACAATATTCAAAATTCAAAATTTGAATATTGTAGATTCTACGAAAAAAGCAGATAGGCTAAAAGTACAATATTACACAGTCTACTTACTATACAAGCTCTTGCAGAAAAACCGCTGACCCCTTACTTATCGAAAGCTAAGTAAGTAATCAGCGGTAAAGTTTACTTCATATGATCTCGATATTGTCCTGGTGTAGATCCAGTAATTTTTTTGAATGATCTGATGAAACTAGATGAATTCATATAACCTACTTTAAGGGCAACACTTTCAATAGGATCATTACTCGATTTCAAATAATGAATAGAATGTTGAATACGCAGCTGATCGATATATTCTTTGAAGTTATGACCGATTGTTTTTTTGAAGTGGTAGCTAAAATTCGAAACCGACATCTCGAAATGATCAGCCATAAATTGCAATGAAAGATTAGAATCATGCCAGTAAGAATCAACGAACGCTAATATGTTTTCACTTGAAGCTTTTCGTGATGTAGGCAGAGTAAGGGTTATAATCTCACATAGCTTATTCGTTGTATCGGTCATAATCGATAACATCTGATCCAAGGAATAACGATTTTGGAAGACGAATTCAATATTATGAAGTGCTGTATTATTATCCTGCTGGAAGCGTTCAAGCGTATTGAACAAAATACTCATCGTATTGAGGTATATAGTACGAATAACATGTGATGGCATGCCAGTACCACCCATATACGTTTGAATATGTTGAATAAGTGCTTCAATACGATCGGCATCATTTTTCAAGATTGCTAATTCAAGTGATTGCATTAATTCCGTTTGATAAGATACAACTCCAGTTGATGGCTGCTGACTATCATTATAAGTAACGATTGTACTTGTACGCTGGAATCGAATTTGCTCGATACTGCGAGATGCTTGCAAATAGCCGTAATGGAATACTTTAATATTATGTTTATGATGACTTAAGCTGATGCCAATTAAACTATCCAGTTTCAAAACTTCAAGCAGCTCCTGCTGTAGTAGGGAAACAAAGGAGTGTAAGGAGTCCATTGGCTGATGAGATATAATGATAATAATTTCATGGTTATATTGACTTTTTAGCACATATGGAATAATTCCACCTTCGAGTAATTTGAACTTCGCTTTGCAATGCTGAAGGATCGCGAGACTGTCTACATCACTTTCAGCTGAGAGAATGACAACGGTAATGTATTCATTAGAGAATTGGATATTGTATAAATGAGCGTCCGAGTCGAATGCTTCCCAATGTTCAAAGTTGCCCAATACGAGCTGGAACAAAATAGTATCTCTCATTTTAGGTCGTGTCTGCTGTAGCTGTTCATCTAGCTTTTCTTTAGTAATAGATAATTGATCTAGTGCATAGTGGATCGTTTCAATTTCATTTTTCGGCTTTTTACTATCATCGGCAAACAACTTTGAGGAAACCTCTACTAGTCTCCTAATCGGATGATAGTTATAGCGCAATGAAATATAAATAATTAATGCCGTAATACTAATAATAACGAGCAACAATATTAAGGTGCTAAATTGAATAATTCTTATATCCTGAATCGTCTCAGCTATCGGTAATAGACGAATATAATTCCACTGATTAATATCAGATGTTGTTCTGGATACAATGTATTGCTCTTTGTTCAACGTAATCGTATGTAAATTAGCAAATTGCTCATCACTTAGTGAAAGAAGCTGATTGAACTCGGAATCAATAATAGTAGGGCAACCAATTGAAGCAACAAGGCAACGCTGCTTGTTATCAGTAATCAGAAAAATGCCATTGTAAGTATCGCTACTTGATTGCATCATATTCAAAATAGTAGATTCCTTCACAAGAATGAGCATTGAGCCAGGCGAATTGCTGCCGCCTAATGGCATTGGTAATACAAAGCTAAGTAGATTAACTTTATGACCACCCGGAACGTATACAGATTCGGCGGATCTAACAATAGGCTCAGTAGTATAGTTCAGCTCTTGAACCATTTGTTCAGCAGGCCATTGCTCATACACATAGCCTACACCTTTATTGGAGAAATCATCTATTGTGTATGCGCTTCCAGTTTTACTGAAAAAATAGTCAATATTTTTGAGATAGAGTAATGAGTTTTCGATAAATGCATCTGTAATATTGTATTTACGCATTTCTCGAGCGATAATAACTTTTTGATACTCATTCTCAGGTGCCATATAGGGCTTGATTTCGCGATTTTGCATAATTTCTGCGGGGAGATTATAAGCATACTTCGTAAATATATCCATAGAATTCATAAGTTGCTCTGTCACATGCATGTTCCAAGCACTAGCTTTATCTTTCACAATAGCAGTGGAATATGGATAATAATATGCTAGAACAGCGGCAATAGGTAGAATAAGAATGGATAAGTATGAGATCAAAAATTTAATTAATAAAGGCTTTTTTATCATTTATATATCTCCAATCGCTTCACTATTGTTTATGATTATAACATAGGCATTATTTAATTAGATGTATACTAAGGATTATATTTTCAACGTATACATGCAACTAATATAACTATTCATAACAAATTAGGCATCCGAGATTAAACAGGATGCCTAGTTTATTAGATCGTCTTTTTCATAATTGATTTCCACACTTTTTTGTAATAATAAGATAAAGTAAGCAACAGTTAGCTTATTACTTTCGTCTAAAGATAAGAGTAGTCATACCTATGTTCATTAAAGTTAGGTTAATGCTTCCGATGTCACTTTTCATCAACTAAGATGATGATCGAGAAGTAATGAAAAGTTGTAGGAGGGGCAAGATGAAATTATTATCTTATCAATGGAAAATGGTACTCGTAGCATTAATGATGATAGCAAGTGTATTACTGTTCGTAGCATGTGGTGTGCAAGGTAAAGAACTAGATATAAAACAAAGTGTAAAACAGAGTAACGGACAATCTGCTACGTTGAACAATTCACAAACTGGTATAAATCCAGATGCGGATGTAAGTATTCCAGAAATAGATCAGACAACAGAGAAATTAGAATCGTTATTTACAAACCCTGTAGCTGAAATTGCAGGCGAAAATATTTATATGGAAATTACTGAAACTGGAGAGTACATGCTTCATATCAATGATCAAAGCTATACGTATGAATGGACAGGAATGACGCCAAGAGGAATTCTACCGAACATGGCACTAGAAGATTTTGATGGAGACGGACAAGATGAACTAGCTGTCGTACTATACATAGGTTCTGGTACAGGTATATCTATTTCCGAGTTACATATGTTAGAAATTAATCAGGCTGGAGATGTTCAACAAATTTATGAATACACATATCAACCTGAGCAATATATCAGCCAACTTCAAGAAGCGGATAGTATTCGATTATTCGAGCAAAATTCTCTATTGAGGGGAGAATTAACGTTTGCGAATCAGCGATATGAGGTGGATCTCCAAGATCTTCAAATCTCTGAATACGGTACGATTAATGACACATTAATATGGGGAAACATTGCAGATTTTTCTGTGGAAGGGCAACAATTAATAGGAACATTTGGTGTAGCAGTTGGCGCAGAAAAGATTGTTTCTCCTATCTATATTGGGGAATTGAAAACAGTCATAGGTTACCTAGATGGCGAATTCACATTGAGTCAGTATGAATTTGAAGAGTATGAAAACAAATAAAGTAAGAAATGAGTTACAGGTGTAGCATGTAGCTTTCTTCTTGTGAAACCTCAAAAAAGCTCCGTCACATTATTTGTGACGGAGCTTTTTTTGAGTTGGGGAAAAGTTGAGATGGAGTGAATGATTCCACGACAGCATGTTGTTAATCTACTACGCTAATTAACAAAGTACAAAAGTAGAGCAGAAAAATAACTTAACCCGCTTATAGTCGGCAAAGTAGTTCCACTCTTTGTCTTTCCCTACCTTTGCTGTAGCGGAGAGAACTAATCACTAGTGGAAAAGCGATAGCGTTCGTTATTGTCCTCGGAGCGATCTCCGATTGGAACAGTGATTAGTTCTCGGAGCGGCGATCCCAAAAACTAATCTAATAATGAAAGTCATATTGATACAAGACTCTTTCATAAGAAAGATAGTAATCTAAATATGTACAAAAGGGTGTTTGTGGACATCCTCCTATTCTAAAGTCCAGGATTTTGTCCGCACCCCCTTTTTTGATTAGCCACATTTGTAAATACATACGTGGGCAGTACGATTATCGATACCAATGATAATTTATGGACTGAATGTGGAACTAAAATAATGTGGATATAAATTTTTGTGTGTATCGATCCAATCTTTCATTTCTAAAATCATTTGTTCATAACTAGGTACATGGAACGAAAAATCATTTCGGTTATTCCGTAGAGTTTTATCGAGGTTTAATGCAGTAGAAGGTAAAATGTTTAATTTATTTTCATTAAAGTGGTAATTAAACAGATTTAATAAATCATACTTAGTTATACTCGTATTGTTCACAAGATTATATATCCCGGTTACGTCTTCTGTCGCCGCTCTTTCCATAGCTTTTGCTAAAGTTAAAGTAGTAACACCAGTCCAAATCGCACCGGTATAACCATTTATAGTTTCATTTTGTTTCATAAACCAATTAAACAACCCAATTCCGTCTTTTTTCATATCTGGACCGATAATTGAGTTTCTAAATGTTAGATGGTGATTACTAATTTCTCCTAAAGCTTTTGATCGATCGTAAAATGTTTCTCCATCATGTAAGCTATTTTCAAAATACGGAGCTGACTTTCCAGAGAAAACGCAATCCGTACTCATGTGTATGAGCTTTGTTGAGGTGTTTTTTAATAAGTCAACGATGAAGTGAGGCAAGTAACTATTTAGGTAGACGGCGTTTGAAGGCTCCTTATTACAGGCTTCATTTAAAATACCGATGCAATTGATAATGACATCATAGCCTTTGGATAAAATAGATTTTAATAAAGAGGAATCTCGAATGTCTCCAGTGATGTTGTCACAAAAAGGAAATGATGTTCTCGAAAAGGTAGTGACTTCATGTCCTTTCTCATGTAAATATAATGAGATCGTATGGCCGGCCATACCAGTTGCTCCAAGAACTAAATATTTCAATTTACTCACCCTTTCCATTTGTGCAGCTCTTCCTGAATGAATGGAAGTTGTAACAGCTTTTCTTTGATTTCCTTTACAGAAAGAATTTTTGTATTATTTGAGTTATATTCATCAGTTAACGTAATTTTATGAGAGCCGTTTTCAAGATATTTCCCATAATTTAGATCGCGATTATCTGAAGGAACTCGATAGAAATTTTCCAAATCAATGGCTTTTGCAGCTTCTTCTTTCGTTAGCAGTACTTCATATACTTTTTCACCGTGACGTGTACCGATCACATTAATTTTATTATTTCCATCAAATAATTCTATTAATGCTTGTGCTAAATCTCCTATATAGGAAGCTGGAGATTTTTGAACCATGATATCTCCATTCTCTGCATGATGAAAGGCGTATAATACTAACTCCATCGCTTCTTCAAGGCTCATAATAAAGCGTGTCATTTTGGGATCAGTAATCGTTAATGGTTTTCCAGCCTTAATTTGCTCTACAAATAAAGGAATGACTGAGCCGCGAGATGCCATTACGTTTCCATATCTTGTTCCACAAATTAATGTTTTGTCAGAGGAGACCATTCTAGATTTGGCAATAAATGTTTTCTCCATCATTGCTTTCGAAATCCCCATTGCATTAATGGGGTATGCTGCTTTGTCGGTTGAAAGGCAAATCACTTTTTTTACGCCTGCATTGATCGCTGCAGTCAATACATTGTCTGTACCGAGTACATTTGTTTTGACGGCTTCTAACGGAAAAAATTCACAAGAGGGAACTTGTTTAAGTGCTGCTGCATGGAAAACATAATCGACACCATACATTGCGCTATTTAAACTACTAATATCACGAACATCCCCAATAAAGAACTTAATTTTATTGTTCTGATATCGAGTTCGCATATCATCTTGCTTTTTTTCGTCCCTGGAGAATATTCTGATTTGCTTAATGTCGGTACTTAAAAACCGCTCTAGTACCACATTGCCAAATGAACCTGTACCGCCTGTAATGAGTAATGTCTTATCTTTAAACATAATAATCTCCACACCTTCCCTGTAATAGGACGTTATAACATTGTAGAAATATAATTGTCTTATTTCAGCCCTCTTTGGTACAAGTCGTATTCAGAATTTTCTCTCGGGTAGTTATACCAATAGGCGAATATGCCAGTATATTTACGGGTTGGGTTTTGATCGAGTAAAGCTCTATTGAAATCACAATCACCGGCCATATCTTTTCTAACAGTGAACGTTGCATCGCCAATACAACTTCTTCTAATAATTTTAAATTGTCCACACCATCCATAACGATTTTCCTCGGTTATTACAAAGTTTAGACCTAATTTTGTAAGCATATTGTAGTAATAAATATCATATTGTCCATCGACCTGATCTAATACATCTCGAATTGTTGGCAAATACATATCATCGCTATCAATGATCCCTAAGTAGTCACCAGTTGCCTCTTCAATACATCGATTATAGGTATAACTTGCACCCTTATTTTTTTCGTTTAGTAAAATTTTTAACTGTGGGCAAGTTTTTTGATATTCCTGTAAAATTTCTACGGTTTGATCTGTAGAGCCATCATCACATACGATAATTTCATAGGCATAATCTTTAGGGATACTATCTAACATGGTTTTAATCCATTGTTGACTATTATAAACGGGACTTATAAAGCTAAATTTCATACAAATCCTCCTACCTTTAAATGACTAATTTATAGGATAAATGACTTCAATTAAATTACTATATGCAGGATATGACGTGGAGGTACCCTCTTCAGCACATCAGTGTTCGTTGCAAAATGTATAACATACTCAAGCACTATAAATAATTTTCGCTCTAGCGAGGAAACTGTAACACTTTTTAGTTCGTTGAAATAATATAAGGAATGACTAAAAGTAGATCCAGAATATTGTAGATGGATCCGAAATTATTGATACCAATTTAACGGATTAAACGAAAAATTGATAATTCGTTGGATTAAACAATATATAACGGAAAGAGATGATGAATATGAGAGTAAACTGGCATGAAGACTTTATCTTTAATTTGGCAAGTCTTGTCCGACCAAAGGTATATGTGGAACTAGGCATACAGAATTGTTATCTTTTTAATCGAATAGCACCTCTGGCTGAACGCTCGATAGGAGTGGATATTACTCCAAGTTCCGGCAATAATATGATAAAAGAAATGAATGCTCAATTTTTTAATGGTACCACTCAGGAATTCGCTAAGGAATTAGAGGCTAATCCTCTGCAAATTGATATGTTATTCATCGATGCAGATCATTCGAAAGAGGCAGTGTTACAAGATTTCAGAGATTTTTTTCCATTTGTAGCCCCGCATGGCTTAATTTTATTGCATGATACCCATCCTGAAAATGAGCATATGATGCGGCGGTCATTGTGTGAGACTGCATATCAAGCAGTTGAAGAATTATCAAAGGAAACAAAATTATATGAAATGATGACGATCCCTATTTCGCCAGGGTTAACAATTTGTAGGAAACGTCAGACGCAATTATCGTGGCATGAAAAGTAAATGATCGAGTTGAACTAGCAGCAGATTACACAATATGAATGTGTAGCAGTTAATGGGAGTACGTAGAGGGTAGAAAACACTATGAACTTAATGGAATGGGAAAATCACTATCGAGGCAATTCAAGGATGAGCGATCGCGTTTATAAAGTAGGTTTTATCGCCAAAAAGAATTTGTCCATCGCTACTCTCGGAAATTTATAAATTCTATTGTGGTCAAAAAAAGCGCAATAACTCTGTTCTAGCTCAGAGACATTGCGCTTTTTGTGTTTGTTTTGGAGAAGTTTACTTTGTTTTGTTTTCGTCATTTTTGTTACCGTTACAATGGCAATATGCTGTCCGCCACGTTGTTGACTTATTAGATCATATCCCTTTTGCTTCGCTTGTTTTTCGCGAAATTTACGTGCTGTGCTTTTAGCCAAATGGATCATCTCCTCATTAATATGGATTCTTCATTATTATACTATAAATTATGCTGTAAGATCATTTTTCTAAAAATATAAGTTTTGGAAAAACAAATAGAATACAACAATTACTAACTGCTTATACTACTACCATATTACATGGAATCAGCTATTTGTAATAAGAAAGTTTGACGAAAAGTGCTTAGGGATTATACAAACGAAAAAGTTTCAATTATAATAAGAAATAATCGGATACATAAATTTTATTCATAAATGTGTTTTGATTATTTTCATTCGAAATAAAACGTTTACATAATAAATTTCGGTGAAACAACGAAAAAAACAATAAAAACATTGTAATTCCGATTAATCCGATGTACTATTAGGGAATAATAAAACAACAGGGGGAACTACCATGAAAAAGATTTTTTCAACAGTGACATTACTAATTCTAATTATTGCAGTTGTAGCGGCATGCTCAAGCAATAATGGCAATACAACTCCCAATAACACACCTAACACTGGAAATGAAGTTAGTGGTGAGCCAAAACAAGGCGGCAATCTTATTATTGCTGTAGCAAGTGATCCAGTTATTCTTAATCCAAACTATGCAGGTGATCGCGTTAGCTTAACAATTAACCAATCATTGTATTCACCTTTATTCCAAGTATCTAATGGCGAAAAAACTTTCTATCTTGCAAAAAGTCTTGAGCTTTCCGAAGATGGTCTAACTTATACGTTAACATTACGTGATGATGCCAAATGGCATGATGGCGAGCCAGTAACGGCAGATGACATTGTATTTACAATTGAAAAGATTGTTGATGAAAATCAAAATAGTCTACTTCGTGAAAACTTCTTCGTGGGTGGTAAAGCGATTGAAGTTGAAAAAGTTGATGAATATACAGTGAACTTCAAGCTGCCACAAGTTAATCCAGCTTTTGAAGCAACATTGTCACAAGTATTCCCAATTCCTAAGCATATGTATGAGAATGAAACAAACTTAGAAAAAAGTGACAAAAATAATGCTCCAATTGGATCTGGTCCATTCAAATTCAAAGAATATAAAACAGGTGAGTATGTATCACTAGAGCGTTTCGATGATTACTATGGTGGCAAACCTTATCTTGATGGGGTAACTTATCGTATTGCCAAAGATACAAACACAGCTAACCTAGCACTTCAAAATGGTGAAATCCATGTGAAATATGTAGATCCTCAAGATGTATCGACAATCGAAGCAACAAACAATTTTGCGATCTATCCTTATGAAGAAGGTCGCCTTGCATACTTGAACTTCAACCAGATTAGTGATACTGGAGTGCTGAATAATATTGAGGTTCGTAAAGCATTATCTTATGCGCTTGATCGTGATGAATTAATTCAAGTTGCTTATACATCTAGCGATTATGCTAATGCAGCTCATTCATTTTTAACACCAGATGGCTTGTTCCATACGAATGATGTAACATCTTATGATTATGATGCTGAGAAAGCAAAGCAAATATTAGCTAATGAAGGTGTTAGTAACTTGAAGCTAAGATTTATAGTTTCAAGCGGTAATAAAGCTCAAGAAGCAGTAGCTATATATGTACAACAAAAACTTGGTGATATTGGTGTACAGGTTGAACTTCAAACGATGGATGCATCTGCATATGGTCAAAAGCTGAATGCTGCCAATACAACGGATTATGAAGTGTTTTTAGGCGGATACATTATGGGGTATGATCCAGATGCTTACCGTATTCTATTCTTATCAGATGCAACATCTAATTTCAGCCATGTAGCTAATAAGGATATTGATGCCTTATTCCTTGCGGGTGCAGGTGAAGGTGACGTTGTTAAGCGTGAAGAGATTTACAAACAAGTTCAAGAGCTTATCGCAGCTGAAGCGATTCAATATCCAATCGCATACACGAAAACGATTGTAGCAGTAAGCAATCAATTCGGTGGTGTTGAAGAAGCTAAGTTGAAACCAGTATATATCTTTGAAGATCTATCAAAAATATATAAGAAATAATTGTAAGGTCAAATGAACAAGTATGCAAAAAAATAAGCTGATCATTCAGCTTATTTTTTTGCTACTACGTAGAGGGAGAATATGTTATGAACCAACTCATAGCGAAACGACTACTCCAGACAATTCCATTACTCTTCTTTGTCTCCATTGTTAGCTTTGTGCTGATCAAGGCTGCACCTGGTGATCCTGTACTTAACTTCGTCACACCTAATATGCATGCAGAAGATATTGAGAGAGTTAGACATAATTTAGGACTGGACAAACCGGCATACGTACAATACTTCATCTGGTTAAAGGGAGTTTTGCAAGGAGATCTAGGGTATTCGCTAATTAATCACAAACCTGTCTTAGGACAAATTGTCGAACGTATTCCAGCAACTGTTGGTCTGATGAGTGGAGCAATTGTTTTAGCTGTTATATTAGCTATTCCATTAGGTTTGATTGCAGGCTCCAATCGTAATCGTTTTGTTGATAAATGCATTAATATGTTTTCATACATCGGTATTTCAATTCCCGGATTCTGGTTAGGGATATTATTTATCTATTTCTTTGCAGTGAAATTAGGATGGCTTCCAAGTATGGGGATGAGGACAATAGGAGTAACCTCAACTTGGGATGTTATTCAACACGCAATATTACCTTGTAGCGTACTCGCTATCGGATTTCTGTCGGTCTATGTACGCTATATTCGCTCTAGTACCATTGGACAACTGAAGGAAGACTACGTGCAAATTCAATATGCTTTTGGTTCCTCCAAAACACAAGTTTTAAAACGACATGTTTTAAAGCATGTATTGCTACCAATTATTACATTGCTAGGTATGTCAGTCGGTGATATCGTAGCTGGTGCGATTGTTACAGAAACGGTATTTTCATGGCCAGGACTAGGATCACTTGGTATGACTGCTGTTAAAGGATTAGATTATCCTTTAATAATGGGAATAACATTACTATCATCTGTCATGTTAATATTAGGGAATTTGATTGCGGATATACTATATAGTTTTGCTGATCCAAGAATTAAGAAGATGAGGTGAGAATAGATGAACCGAACCAAATGGAGTAATGTGTTACATGAGCTATATCATAATAAAATAGGTCTTGTAGCGGTAGGCATTCTATTCATTTTCACGTTGGGCGCAATTTTTGCGTTTCTTGCACCTCATGATCCAAATAAATTGAATGCATTGATTCGTTTACAAGCTCCGAGTGGTGATCATTTTTTTGGAACAGATGATTACGGACGAGATTATTTTGCACGGGCATTACATGGTGGAAGAATTTCGTTATTAGTTGGATTTTTCGCCATGATCGTAGCTACCTTTATTGGAGTAACGATTGGTGTAATGGCGGGTTATTTTGGAGGTAAGCTCGATAATATTTTAATGCGTCTAGTTGAAGTTATTATGTCAATTCCGTCATTTTTAATTTTATTATTATTAAGTATTTATCTTAAACCGAATGTAGGCAATCTCATTATTATTATAGGGTTTATTATGTGGATGAATGTGTCTCGTATTATTCGTGCGGAAACGATGACGCTAAAGGAACGTGAATATGTACTGTATGCCAAAGCATCGGGACAAAACTCTTATGGCATCATTGTGAAACATATACTACCTAACCTTATTCCAACAATTATTGTTGGTGCGACAAATACAATAGCGTCGGCGATATTAATGGAATCATCGCTTAGCTTCTTAGGCTTCGGGGTTCAAGCTCCTTCAGCTACATGGGGAAGTATGCTTAATAATGCCCAAGGTTATATTGCTCAAGCGCCTTACTTAGCTATATTCCCGGGTTTATTAATTTTCTTCACTGTACTTTGCTTTAATGTTTTAGGAGATATATTGCGAGTAGGTTTTGAGCCTAAGCTTATTAAGAAATAAGAAGCTTAGGCTTCCGAAGTGACTTTTTGTTATCTAAGAAGTTATATAGGAAGTTACAAAAAGTTCTAGTATATGCTTCCGAAGTAACTTTTTGTTAGCTAAGAAGTTATATAGGAAGTTACAAAAAGTTTAGGAGGAACATCAAATGACAGATTCCAAAAGACTGCTAACAGTAGAAGGACTGGAAGTTTCCTTCTTCACGAATCATGGTGAGAATCAAGCTGTACGTAATGTAAGTTTTCATATTGATGAAGGTGAAACATTGGGCATTGTCGGTGAGTCAGGTAGTGGTAAAAGTGTAACTGCCAAATCGATTCTCTCCTTAATACAGCCTCCAGGTAAAATTAAGTCAGGCGATATACGTTATAAGGAACAATCATTGCTTCAGCTATCTGAGAAGGAATGGAAGTATATCCGTGGTAATCAAATCGCGATGGTATTTCAAGATCCGATGACATCATTGAACCCTGTGAAAACGATTGGCTATCAAATGTCGGAAGTTATTCAGCGACATCGTAAGCTATCGAAGCGAGAAGCGCGAAAAGAAAGTGCCGATATGCTGAGAAAAGTAGGAATATCTGAGCCTGAAAAACGGCTAGACCAATATCCTCACGAATTTAGTGGTGGGATGAGACAGCGTGTCATGATTGCAATGGCATTGTCTTGTCAGCCTGAATTATTAATAGCAGACGAGCCAACAACTGCACTGGATGTTACGATCCAAGCACAAATTCTTGATTTAATTGATCATATTAAGGCGGAAACGAATACATCGGTCATTCTTATTACGCATGATTTGGGCGTAGTTGCACAGGTTTGTACGCGAGTACTTGTTATGTACGGCGGAATGGTGATGGAAGAGGCGAGAGTGGAAGATCTATATCGCCATCCAGCTCATCCGTATACGCAAGGGTTACTGCAATCTGTACCTTCAAGAGCAGGTGCTTCAAGGGAGCGTCTTGTACCTATTGAAGGAACGCCGCCATCGTTAATTGATCCGCCATCGGGCTGTCCATTTCGTGAACGTTGCGTACATGCCTTTGATCGTTGCGTAGAAAGACCACCATTATTTGAAGTAGGGAAGCAGCATCGCTCCGCTTGTTGGTTATCTGATCCATCTAACGAGCAGCAGTAAGAGTGAGAGGAGGAATGTTGATGAAGCCATTAGTTGAGGTCAAAAATTTGCAGAAGCATTTTGTGAAAACAACGGATTTTTGGGGCAAGCCTAAGGAAGTATTGAAGGCAGTTAACGGAGTTAGCTTTGATATTTACAAGGGTGAAACGTTCGGGCTTGTTGGGGAATCGGGTAGTGGGAAATCTACAGTTGGACGTTGTATACTGCGTTTATATGATTATACAGATGGACAAGTGATCTATGATGGACAAAATATTTCTGATTTGAACGATCAACAGCTAAAGCCATTTCGTAAAAACATTCAGTCGATTTTCCAAGATCCGTATTCTTCCTTGAATCCAGGGTTAAATGTGTACGAGCTAATTAGCGAGCCAATGGATATTCATGGGATGGTCAAAGGAAAAGAGCGAAAAGAACAAATTATAGCGCTGTTAGAGCGAGTTGGTCTGAAGAGCGAGCATTTGTATCGTTATCCGCATGAATTCAGCGGTGGTCAACGACAACGGATCTCAATTGCAAGAGCATTGGCTACGAAACCAGAATTCATTATATGTGATGAACCGATTTCTGCACTAGATGTATCTGTACAGGCACAAGTAGTTAATATGTTGGAGGATTTGCAAAAGGAATTCGGCTTAACATATCTTTTTATCGCGCATGACTTATCGATGGTTCGTCATATATCTGATCGGATTGGTGTGATGTATGGTGGGCGAATCGTAGAAATTGCTCCTAGTGATGAGCTGTATGAAAATCCACTACACCCTTATACGCAAGCGCTGCTATCTGCTATTCCAGTTCCCGATCCAACGGCTACTCGAGAGCGGATTGTTTGGAGTTCTGATCCGAAGGAATGGAGTAATCGCGAACATGAGCTAGTAGAAGTAACACCAGGCCACTTCGTCGCTGTTCACTCGTGATCACGACGATTATGCTATCGTAGCGAATTCGGCGGCGAATATATATTGGAATGGAGGATTAATATGAGTGAACCAATAGTGAGATTATCACAAAATGAGGCTTTAATGGTGGAACAACTTCGTCAAAGCGGTTTGTCTGATGAGCAAATTGTAAATGGGGCGTTAGCGCGTACGCTGCCTGTTGACGATAGTATGTTTGAATTTGACTTCAATGAGTTAAGTAATTTTGTGGAGCAAGAGCCCGGTACGCTTCAATCTGCACTTCGTGATGGATATCAGATTAAGTATAATACGATTCGTGGTATTCGTTGTTGGATTCTTATTGCCTTTAAGCAAGATCCAGTGTTAGTATTTGATGCTGGTAAAGAGGCTGTGTATGCAACATTGAGTCATGCACAGCAGCAACAATTACAACCAGTATTATCGTATGGTTGGCAGCTGTCAGTACTGAATGAAGAGACTGGCGAAGTTGTTATTAAGCCTGTTGGGTAAAAAACATAGTTAAATATCAACGAGGTTATCTCATCAAGTATATGATGGGATAACCTTTTTTTTGTTAGCTATGAGGAGAATCTGATCACGAGGGGGAAGAGGATACGGCTTAAGAAGATATACAGTATGTGCTTCTTTGCGTTTTACTGAGGTGTGTTGAAGTCAACATGGCTTCAACACGCGTCGATTGAATTCTTTTTGTGAAAAGAAAAAAGAGCACTTCTTTGTAAGAGTGCTCTTGCGTCAAATTTGCTACGAGCAACTCAAGCCATTGTTGCCTTAGAATCACGGTGTTGCGGATTATATGCCTGCAATCCTGCTTGGTTCAACAGATTCCACGGCTTGTTGTAGTGCGGCTGGAAGAAAAAGTCGACAAAAGCTAGCTCATCCATCGTCATATGATTTTGAATGCAGACCGATAGTGTATTGATCGATTGCGTTAGGTCTGCTTTCGACAGCACTTGCGCTCCTACGATACGACCGTTTGCCTCTTCGTACACGACTTTCAGTAGCGCCTTCTCATAGGTAGGCATAAACTCTGGTCGGTAATGATCATCAATTGTGATTGATTTCACAATCATACCCGCATCAATTGCGGCCTGCTCGGTCATGCCGGTAGAAGCGATGTTCAGGTCAAATATTTTAATACCCGAAGTCCCTTGGGTCCCCATATATCTCACCATCGGCTCGATCAGATTTCGTGCGACAAGTGTCCCCATCCGAACCGCATTCGTTGCTAGAGGAATATAAGCATGCTGATTGGTTGGATTATAGCGGATCGCACAACTATCTCCTGCAGCGAACACGTCCGGACAGCTGGTACGCATATAATCATCGACGATGATTGCACCATTGCTCAATTGGTCAACCTGACCTGTGAGCAGCTCTGTATTAGGACGGAAGCCAATGCACATAATGACAAGATCAGCTTCATATTCTCCAGTTGTCGTGATTACGCGGTTCACTTTGCCATTGTTCCCTTGAAAACCAGTTACGGTCTGGTTAAGTGCAAGCTCAATATGGTGCTGCTTCATCGCTTCCTCAACGAGATCTGTATATTCACGGTCGAGATACTTGTACAGCACACGTGGCGTATTGTCGATAACCGTCACCTGCTTGCCAAGTTGCTCGAATGCTTCAACCAGTTCAATCCCAATATAGCCTGCTCCTACAACGACGATTCTTTGTGCATGCTTTGCCCGCTCAATAATGGCCTTAGCATGTGCATAGTTTTTGCAAAGCATAATATTGTCCAGATCCATGCCGCCCAGTTTTGGAATAATCGGCCACGACCCAGTTGTAACAACTAACTTGTCATAGGTGTCAATTTTAATCTCATCTTTTATAATATCGCGGACTTTAACTGTCTTTGCTTGAGTATCTATTGAAAGCACTTCATGAAGCATGTTTGTCTGAACACCCAGTTCTTGCAGTTGTTCCGGAGATGAGTAGAAGAGCGATTCCGCATCTTTCACGACACCTCCAATATTTAGCGCGATCCCGCAAGATAGAAACGAAATATTGTCGTTTTTCTCATACACGGTAATTTTAGCTTGAGGATACAATGTAGCCATCCCAGTAACAGCAGCAGTTCCGGCATGTGTACAACCAATTACGATTACTTTCATAGTAGTTAGCCTCCTTGATATGGTTGATCTTAGAATGGTATGAAATCAAATAGTAGTTAAATTGTGAAAACAGGTTAATGTGTGAATTAATTCACAAAAACAATTAAAAAAATATTTGCTGTTTGAAGTATGACTCAAACATAATACCTTTGTGATTAATATCACAATATCCTGTTGCTGCTATCATATGACAGATGGATTCAATTTGCAAGTGAAAAGTGAAATAAATCACAATGTCGACAAATATTTATTATAGCGGAGTATCCATTCGCGATATTACTATATCTCATTAAAGTCTAATGAGACGACCTCATTTCTATGTATTGACCTTAATTAATAAAAATATTGACATCATAATTAATGGGTGATATATTGTGTATGTACGGTATACACAGTTTAGGAGGAGGTTGTTAGATGCTAGCATTAGATATCAAACACCTGAATAAGAAATATGAGAATTTCCAATTAAAAGATGTATCTTTGCAATTAGAAATGGGCTATATTATGGGGTTTATCGGGGCCAACGGTGCGGGAAAAACCACTACGATTAAATCAATACTGAATATCATTCAAATCGATAGTGGAGAAATTAGCATTTTAGGCAAGGATGCCATAAAGCATGAGATTGAGTTGAAGCAAGAGATTGGTTACTCATTCGGCGGGATAGATTTTTATACTCGCAGCAAAATTAAAACATTAACGAATGTAATTAAGAGGTTTTATCAGAATTGGGATGATAAGACCTATTACAACTATCTAAAGAAATTCAATTTAGACGAAAATAAGAAAATAGTTCAATTATCAACCGGTATGAAAGTAAAGTACAGTTTGGCTCTTGCTTTGTCCCACGGAGCTAAAATTCTCATTTTAGATGAACCTACAAGTGGACTAGATCCAGTTGCAAGAGGGGAACTATTAAGTCTTTTTCAGGAGTTAGTAGAACCAGGGGGAATTAGTATTCTCTTCTCCACTCATATCACATCAGATTTAGAAAAGTGTGCTGATTATATAACCTTTATCCACAATGGACAAATTATCAACAGCTCTGAAAAAGAAGAATTCATTAACTCGTACCGCTTACTAAACGGCAAAGAAAGTCAACTATCTGAAGTCAAAGACCAGTTAATATCCTACAAAACGAATTCATTTGGCTTTACAGGATTAATTCACACTAAAGATTTCGATCCTTCTTCCGATATTAAATCTACCTTGCCTAATCTCGAGGACATTATGATCTATGTATCAAAGAAGGAGGATATGTATGTATAACTTACTAATGAAAGAATTAAAACTAGGAGTAAGTCCTTTTTTTTATGTATTACCCTTCTTGACTGGAGCCTTAATGCTCATTCCAAGTTGGCTATACTTTCTTGTCATCTTATATTTTTGCTTTATAACGGTGCCTAATATGTTTGGAGTGTTCAAATCACAAAATGATTTGATGTTTACGATGATGCTGCCTGTAACAAAAAACAATATTGTAAAAGCTAAGATAGGCGTCGTTGTCATTCTTGAATTATTGCATATTGTTATCGCAGTTATCTTCGGTATAATAAGTACTCGCTTATATCCTAATTTGACCTACTTTTTCTTTGAACCAACCTTAGGTTTTTGGGGACTATGTTTTTTCATGCTTGCGATCTTTAACATTATCTTTTTCTCTATGTATTACAAGACAGCTTACAAATATGGTGCGGCAGCGTTCACCTCTGTTGCAGCAGCTATGTTATTTGCTGGAGGAGCGGAATGGTTGGGGATAAAAAATTCCGTAGTGTTTGATCTTTTCAAGGGTAGTGGTACTGAAAATATTCCATTACAAATATCTATCCTAATCGCAGGAATTGTAATATTCGCAATATTTACGATTATCGCTTATAATATTTCCATTAAACAATTCAAGAAAGTAGAAATTTAATGAATATCGCTCTTTCGAATACATCTGAAAAACCTATCTATCAGCAACTTTTCGAACAAATCAGCTCTCAAATTCTAAAGGGCGAGTTAGAATATGGCTACAGTTTACCACCAATACGACAAGCAGCTGTAGAGCTTGGGATTAGTATCATTACTGTAAAAAAAGCGTGGGAAGAGCTTGAACGTTCTGGACTAATTTATACCGTAACGGGTAAAGGATGCTTTGTAGCCGAACTCTCACCTGAAGATATGCTTCAAAAACGCAATGAAATGATCTTAAAGCAAATGGTCGATAGCGCTTCATATTACAAATCCTTTGGCGTCACCATAGAAGAGGTTATTGAGCTTTTGAAGAAGATTTATTGATCATAAAATTAATCACATAATTCATGTGGAAAAGGTAATCCTAAGCTAATCCTGTAGATGAAGGAGGAACTTTTCAAACATGGACAGTACTAAAAATTTCGTAGAAGAAATACATGAACAACAGGAAAGTAATAAAAAAGGCAACAAGAAAAAAGATAGTGAAAATGGTGGTAATAAACTACCAGGGAAACAACATGGTACAAATAAATAAAACTAATCGGAGTGTGCAATATGCACACTCCGATTATATTAGGATGGTTATATAGTGTATAAGATTACTGCTCAAGGATAATGCTATAACTTAGCGTTCACACATACTTGTAGCGTTTCTTTAATGCTTGCAATGACATCATCTTTATTAATTTTCAAAATGGACATCGTATCATTAGGATCTAGATATGCGTCGCGACCTTGAATTTCTGCAGTAACTGCTAAGTGAATACCATGCTCTTTGCCTGCTTGTTTTGTATGTTCATCATGCTCAGCAAATGCTGGCTTAAAAGCTTCTACCGGTGCAGGAATAAGTTTCGTTGTTTCTGTCTGTCCTAATGCTTCAACCATATATTGATAGAAGTCTAGGTACTTCATATTTGTATCACAAATTGCATATCTGCCCTCATGTTGGCCCAATTCAATAGCACCTACTGCTGCTTCTGCAACTTGTTTGGCTGTTACCATTGCAGTACCACCTTGTGGAACATAAACGGTATCATACCCTCTAACTTGCTCTGTAAACATCGTCCAAAGAGGTGTACGCCCAGGCATTACACCAAAAATATAAGGTAAACGTAAACTCATAACGTCCATATCCTTGCCACCCTCCAACATCGCTACTTCTTCCTGTAGTAATCGTGTACGCGGATATGCTTGTTCACTATTCAAATGTAAATCGGTCCATTGCTCAGCGAAATGGCTAAAGTAAGAATTAAACAACACAAATTTTTTCACACCAGCTTGGCGAGCTAATCGAGCAATACGTTGCGTTGGAATCACATTTGCTTGATAGAAGAACGTTGTTGCAGGAGCATCAGGGCAAACTCGCTCATCCGCACCAGCAGCATATATAAAAGCATAAACACCGTCAAGTAATTGTAAAATTTGTTCATCAGTATAGGTTTGCATATCCCCTAGATGACTTTCAACTTCAGCAGGAAATAAATTGTCGGCTGGAGTAGGAGGGAGAGAGAGTTCTGCTACTTTGTAACCTCTTGCAAGTAATTCATGGGTTGTATAATATCCTAGAAAACCTGTTCCGCCTAATATAAATACTTTTTTCATAGATCTTCATCTCCTAAGTAGAATTATGTTGTTAAAGTAATTATATCAACTAGTATTTATATACTATGTGAGAAAAATCACGTAATTTCAGGGAAAATAATTGCTAACTCTAATAATCTCTAATAGGCTCATCTTCAAGGATAAGTGGTGTATCCATTGGATCTAGAATATTTAGCTATGTTTGAGCTAACATAACGAGTCTATTGACAGCTAACGACTGTTATCCTATAATTCGGATAACAGTCGTTAGCTTTTTTGGGGAAAGGAGATAAATTTATGCTTGATTATGAACTTGAGAAAGTATTTGATGATGTTAATGAAATACCTATTCGAAATGCTACAAAAAATAAAATTATCGTAGTAGCTATTTCGCTCTTTGCAGAAAAAGGCTATAGCGGAGTATCTATTCGTGACATTACGAAAGCTGTTGGAATTAAAGAAAGCTCATTGTACAAACATTTCAGAAGTAAAGAGGAACTAATTGATACCATCTTTTATAATTTTCGTCGTGAGTGTCATGCGATATTACCACCTAATGATCAAATAAAGCTCATCGTGACTGGGATGAGTGTACCAACCTTTTTACAACGAGGCTGGATTAATTTTCAGAATCATATTGATGATCCAATCAATCAGCATATTTGGCGGATCATTTATTTGGAACAATTTAGGCATGCACTTGCTATGGAAATTTACCGTAAAGATATAGTGGAAAGAACGGTAGCGTGCTTAACTATCGTATTTCAGCAGATGATCGCACATGGAAAGCTCAAACCCATTGATGCCGAGTTATTAGCACGTGAATATCAATATCCTATCTTTACAATGGTCATGGAATACATTGCATTGAAGTCTATGGATAGCAGTACAGCTCAGATTGAACATCAAGTTATGCAGCATATTGAATATTTTCATTCAGTAGCGGGGATGTGATGGTTTGGAACCATTTGGGAGTGACTGGCAAGCGATAAGTGTAGTAGAAAAAGTAGTATTGGGCGAGGTAGAGCAATATATTCTTATTCAAGCAGCAGATATAACAAAGCCAGTATTATTACTATTGCATGGTGGTCCATCTATGCCTTTACCGGGCGTATCAGCTAAAGGACAAGATTACACCATTGTAACGAATACGAGTAAGCTCATAGAAAATTTCGTCTTAGTATTTTGGGATCAACGTGGGACGGGTAAGTCTTATTCTCGTCATATATCACCTGAATCTATGACTATTGCACAATTTATTGAAGATGCTGATGAATTAACGGATGTACTGATCGAAAGATTTCATCATGATAAAATTTTTCTAGTTGGTCACTCTTGGGGAACCATCATTGGTCTTACACTCGCAAAGCAGAATCCTCATAAGTATTACTCCTATACTGGATTTTCGCAAATTGTAAATTGGACTAAAAATGATGAGCTATCTTTAGTTTGGTTAAAGCAGGAAGCTATTCGGAGAGGGAATCAAAGAGCGTTAAAACAACTTAATGATCTTGGTCAAGCACCACTTAATCAAAGCTTTGCACAGTGGGGGACATTGCGGAAGTGGCAACGAAACTTCAACACCTTAATTTATCCGGATAAAAATATTAAGCATCCGGGTATGCGGGGCATTATGAAAGCTCTTCTGCGATCAGAAACTTACTCCTTGCGAGATATATACAATAGCTTCATATCTGGCTTCCGCTTAGTATATTCATTATCATTTGTGAGAGAATTAGAGCAGTATTGCTTTGAGGAGACGGTGCAATCGATTGATATTCCTGTTACGTTCATACATGGTAAGTACGATTATCATGTGCATGGCAGCTTAGTAGAAATGTTCATTAAGCAAATAATAGCTACGGAAAAACGTTTAATCTGGGCACAAAAATCAGGTCATTCATTTCATCCTGAAGACACGATAGCCAATGAGCAACATTTGATTAATCAGTTAAGTTATGTGAGGAAAGGTTAATTACTATACTTATTTTAAATTAATGCCTAATTAGGCCCATACATAATATTCACAAGTTCAATTGCTTCTTCTTTTGAATTAGCTGGAGCTACTAAAAAATGATCATCTATCCTAATAGTAATATGTTGTAAATCTTTAGATATGTATAAAGTTCCTGAAATTTCATTAATACTATAATCGTCGCTTTGAGGTGATAGAGCGGCTATTAATTTCTCATCAGATTGCGTAAAACTTGCTATTTTATGATTCACGTTATTAATACGGATTACTCCACTAATTTCGTATGAAAAGAATACTCTTCGTACATCAATATCTAGTTCTATAGGTATGCTCTCTTCAATAACTGTACCTGGCATCGTTTTATTATTTTGAATGAATAAGTCATCTACATACATACCTGTCATTGAAGTGTTTAACTTGTTTTTTTCGAAAGAAGTTAATGCCAATAATACAATGGCTAATACTAACAAGGACAATACTATCTTCTTTTTCATTGAAACCTCCTGTTTATTGAAATCAATTCCCGTTTTTGTATGCATTAGCTCATGTAAATAATATATTTAATTACATAAATTTACAACGTTAAAAATGTGAACAAATATGATCAACTAAAATGAACCCAATAATATAGCCCTCTTAAAAAGGTCAACTTATTGGGTTCATTTTATAAGAGTCATTCCACGTAGACTATATCCTTTTCACATGAGAACTCTTTAGCTACTACTTGGGTAATAATGTAGCGTATTGCTTACGAATATCATGTAGCTGCTGCAACTTATTCATCGCATCTTTCCCGCGCAGACCAGCTAGTGCAATCGATATGCTATCGATAATAGCCATAGGTGCGATCAGAGAATGGAAGGCATCACGCTCGCCACGATCAACTTGAATAACGATATCACTATCATTAATCATTTCAGATACTAGCAGATCAGTAATAAGAATCGTACGATAACGAGCGACTCCTGCTTGCTCCAAAATAACGGTAGCTTCAGGAGATTTTCTCACAAACCCGAAAAATAATACAACATCGTGTTCATTGGCATGCACTAAGCTTTCCAATAGCGCGTGACCACTTTCAGCCATAATGTGCACCTGAACGCCAATACGATTCAAACGAAAGCGAAATAATTCAGTTAGCGCAGTCGCTGACCCATGACCATGCACATAAATACGCTGGGCTTGTTCTAGCGCAATGACAGCTTGATCGAATGCCTGTAGATCAACACGCTGAGAAGTTTCCGTAAGATTAGCTTGAGCAGATTCAATCATTTGTCCAACGATATGCTGCTCAGTTTGTTCTAATACTTGTTGCATCTTAATTGCTGGCGTAGAATATTGGACTTCTTGTAAATGTTTTTTGAATGCCTTTAAGTTATCAAAACCGATAATCTCCCAAAATCTCGAAACGGTTGAGATGCTTACTCCAGCTTTTTTCGCAATATCATCCTCGGTATAAAATGGTATGCGCTCCGTGGATTTTAATATAAAATCAGCGATTTTTTTCTGACCTTTGGACATTTGCTCAATGGGGATCATGAATTGAAATGTAGTCATAGTACCTCTCCATTAATTTAGGATATTAGAACATCGCCACGCTCTTTTAATAGCTTTTTAACAAGTGACGCTGATTTGACATGCAGTGGCAGGGCATCCGATATTTCATAATAATAACGACCTTCTTGAATACATGTACGAATATCGGAGTAATTACTATATTCACGATCAAGCTTATTACGTACGCAACCGAATTGCAATGGGTGATGTGTATCACTGCCAGCAATGACAGGAATACCTACTTCAGTAGCCAATTGTCGAACATTTTGCTCCATTGATGGACCATAGGTGGCCAAGTCTTTACCATTAATATCAAATGCATCAAGACGACGTAATAACGAAATGGGGTGCTGCAATAAAGGATTACTTTCGCGATGTGGATGTGCTCCAATTCGTAGTAATTGTAACTCATCACACCAATCCAATAGTTGTTCAAATGAAACAAATGATTCTTTCTCTGTGAATGGCTCAAGTCGATGACGTAATTCAAGTATCGTCGTACGAGTTCCTGCGACTAGAATATGACCCCTCTGATCTACGTCAATTTCCATGCCAGGAAACACTTTGAATCCATTAACATCATAGTAATGTTGGCGATAGGGATAGTGAGCATCTAATTGCTCGTAAATGTGATAGAAATTTTTGGTGTTGAAATGCTCGGTCATGGCGATCGCATCCAAACCTACTTGAGCAGCTTCATGAATCGCTTGGTTGAAATATTCGATAGAAAACGATGTCTTTTTGGATAGCTTAATATGTGCATGCAAATCTATATACATTAGTTTATCTCCCTTTGTTATAAATGATAAAGACTCCCAAGATAGAAGAGTATACTTACGTAAACAACCGTAATGGCAAGAAAGACATAGTCTCTAGGTAAAATTTTCAGATAAGATAACTTAATCTTTTTCACTTTAGGATCTTTCATCGCATAAGTGAAGCCTTTAACTTCTAGCGCTTCTACAGTGGTTCTCGTTCTTTTTGCTGTATTTAGTATAAGTGGATAGAAAGCGACAACTGATAATTTACCCATGTATAATATGACTCTCCAGCCTAGAAATCCTTTTCGATCAGGTCCTCTACCACGTAGACGATACGAGTACAATATATTGTTATATTCCTCGATTAGAATTGGTAACATGCGATAGCCATAAGCTACACCGAAGCTGAATTGAGCAGGAAAACCTAGACTGAGTAAGCCATCGCTTAATTTTTCAGGGTCCATACTTGAGAAAACAGCTATACTCGCTAATGCAATAACGAGTAGCTTTAAGGTTAGTGTACTGAGTGCCCATGCGGCAGATAGACCACCGCCGAATAATAACGAGACGACGAGCATATAGGCAGCATCGGATACGAGTCCAAGTGCTAATATAAGCAGCACGAGAATGCTAGGCTTGGATGTATACGTTAGAACGGCTATTGCGACGAGCATACCAAGCAATACGACTTTATTATGAACAAACCATGGTACAATCGCGAAGAAAGAGTACCATGCAATGAGAATACGCGGATCGAATTTGGAAAGAAAGGTAAGCGAATGACCATAAGCAGTTCGCAATAGCTCAACCTTGATTCTTTCTACACTTAGCTTTTCAAGAAATGAAGTTTTATAGGTAGGTTTAGTTAACTCCACTGTATACCTCCTGCGGGATGATAGATTCAATATGTGTAATAAATTCAGCGACAGATAAGCAAGGTGGCGTAATATTCGCATAATGACTTAATTCCACAATTTGTGGAGGGATAAGGGCAGCTAGCTTTAGAATATGCTCATGCTGGAACACGTCACGGCTATTCGTATCCATAATGATTTGCCCTTCATGCATCACAATTACTCTAGTTGCCCAGTCGGCTACCAATTGCATATCATGCGTTGCAACAACAATGACTTTCACATGATCACGTAATTCATCGAATAATCGAGTCATTTCGCGACGACTAGCAATATCAAGACTAGCGGTCGGTTCATCTAAAAGCATAATGGTAGGTTTCATGGCCATACCTATCGCAAGTGTTGCACGACGTTGTTGTCCACCGCTAAGTAATCGCCCATCACGCTGCTGTAATTCGGTCAGATTGAATGTATCCATAATATGATCGATAAAAGGCGCTATATTTGGCTGTTTTCTTGCTTTCAAGAAAAACTCGATATCGGCTCTAATGTTATCAGAGATAAACATTTCTTCCGGATTTTGAAAGATGAAAGAAACGAGATCAGATAACTGCTCAGGTGAAGACTGACTGGTGTTTTTGCCACAAACAGTAACTGTACCTTCCCAAGGTTTACGAATGCCTGCAATTAATCGCAACAATGTAGACTTGCCAGCACCATTATTACCAATCAATGCAATCCGTTCGCCTTCATGCATTTGGAAATTAATGTTTTGTAATGTTGGCTTTTGATGGCGATCCAGACTTTGATAACCACTAACGACATTTTCGAATTTAAGCAATACTGGACGATCAGAGTAATGATTTTGCTGTTCTTCAATGGCCACATGACGCGGTTTTGTATAAGGAAGGGTTGATTGTTGCAAGGCAAGGGCAGCTTCCTTAATTGTGATTGGGTACAAAGATTGTGCCGGTAGAACGATGTGCTCTCGCAAACTGTGAAAAGCTTGCGTAACTTGAGGTGGTTGAATATGTAGTGAAGCAAGTTCGTCGACAGAAGAAAGACCTTCCTTCACAGGCTTAATCCAACGTACTTTACCACCAGCTTCCATGAGCATTACATTGGTACAATAGTCGGCAATGTATTCGGTATGATGCTCAATAACGATAATCGTTTTGTTATATTTCTCATTCAACAGCTTCAATTTCTCATAAATAAGTCTTGCATGTGCTGGGTCGAGCTGAGCTACAGGTTCATCCACAATAATAATGTCTGGTTCAAGTGATAATGCAGCAGCAAGGGCGGTCATATGCTTCTGACCACCACTTAACTGCCAAATCCATTTATGCTGAATATCTTCAATTTCTAACATTCGTAGTGCATTCATGCCACGCTCTTTATAATCCTCATACCCAAAGTTAAGTGGTGCAAAGCATACTTCATCATAGACGGTTGGACGAACCAATTGATTCTCAAAGTCTTGAAATACGTATGCAACATGCTTCGAGAGCTCTGCAATGCTGGTAGATTGGGTAGAAAGCCCGTTAATCATAACGCTTCCTTCTAGATCTCCAGCATAGTAGGTTGGAATCAATCCGTTGAAGCATTTGCATAACGTAGACTTTCCGCTTCCATTACTTCCGATAATAGCGATGAAGTCTCCTTTATGTATAGTCAGATTAACATGTTGAAGAGATTCATAATCTGCACCTGGATAGCGAAAAGAGATATCTTTGATTTCAATAATTGGTTGTTTCTCCGTCATAGGATGGGTCATGCAATAGTTTCTCCTTTATGATTAGTTTTGCGTTTCTTTCTAATGATTAACAGTGTTGCAATAAAGATAATTACAGCGACAGCAAGACTAAGCCACAACCCTATATTACCTAGATCCATTTCCCATTCCCATGTGAACAATTCCAAATCGGACTCTGATAAAAATTCAGCTGCGCCAGCAACAACGAATAGCACGATTGCAAGAATGATAAAGCGCGGAGTTACAAAACCAGCAACGGAAACTGTGGCCCGACCATCACGTGGCTTCATACCAAGCAGCGGTTCGACCTTGCCGTACAAACGAGGTACTAGGTAGATAATCGGCAATAGTGAGAACAAAGTACCTGATACAATCATCGCGTTCAGGAATGAGAACCCTTCGATTGCCAGAATACTTTCAGGCAAGCCAGGAACAGCTTCCAGGTCTTCAATACCTATGTATACTTTCGCGATATCAACGATTGTACCGAGCAATTGATCAATTCCAATCGCGACATAAGCAGCGATAGCAAGTTGACGCTTATTGCGTGGATCAGTTACTAGCATACCTGCAACGAAGATTGCTAGTGAAAATTCAATAAATTTCTCTAATTCGCTTACTCCGCCAAATTGACCAAGCAATAATTCACCAAACACAATTTCTCCTACACAAGCACCTAACGCTGCATATAATGGATTGAAAAGAATTGCAAACAGTAGCGGGATAAATATGAAATACTCTACTTTCAATTCAACAGGGCCTACACGAAACTCAGGTAATAATTCTGTAATCATGTTCGAGATACCGTACAATGACATCGATAGAATAAAGATCATCAATTTTTGTTGCGATGTTAACTCAAAGCGATTACCTATTGTTGCTGTGCTCATTACGATTCCTCCCAAATTGGTATTGCTGATTGGCAGCATGAGCAATGCTCGATCATCATGCCGCTATCTCTTTCTTTATATAGCATAGGTGGGTTTTGTTAGTGGATTGTTATCGCAATGTTGAGTTTGCGTTAATTATTATCAAAGTTATATAAATGATAATTATTTTTCGTTTATAATAAATATATAAGGAAGATGAATAGATGTTGGGGAGACGATAAGTTTGAAAATAGATCTACACACACATGGAAAGTGGTCAAAGGATATCGATTTTTCATATGAGTATTATGTGGAAATGATGCGAGCGGCTTCGAAATATGTAGATGCAGTCGCGCTTACTGAACATTTCAATACGAAGGATTTTTTGAATATATATGAAGTACTTGATGATAAGGCGATTTATCGCAATGGATACTATATCGTTGAAGGAGTTAAAGTATTTCCAGGTATTGAAGTAGATGTTGCTCAGCAAAGCCATATTCTCGTTATTGGTAGTAGGGAAGCAATTATCTCAATGAGTAAACAGTTAGATCGTTACAGATCGGGGGAGAGCTTCATTCCAATGGAGCAATTAATGCGATTGAGTAAAGATTATCAATGTTTAATAATTGGTGCACATCCGTATCGTAAGGAGAATCCGCTTGATCATGTGGAACCTGCGCTTATTGCACAATTAGATGCAATCGATATTAATGGACGTGATCTTCATAAGTATGGTCTATCGATGGAGCAGAGGGTACAGAAATTTTCGGATAAATTTAACCTGCCTACGATTGCAGGTAGTGACACACATCAACCATTGCAGTTTGGTTGTGTATATAATGAGCTACCCTATCAATGTGAAACGGTAGAGCAAATAAGAACAGCTATTATCGAGCGAAAGCATCAACTTATTATTGCTAACGATTTGCATAAGAAAGTTCAAAGTGCTGAAGCCGAGCAGAAGAAGTATAAGGAGTTATGGCAAGTTCGTTAGTAGTTAATAACAAATTATGACGCACAAAAAAACGGAAAAAGGTTCGGAAAAAAACTCCAAACCTTTTTCAAAGATAATCAGAAGCTCAGTGTTAAAATAATCTAAGTCTCTTTAGTTAACGATTTTGCATGATATCTATTATAGAAGTCATCCAGTTTTACTAAGAATGAGGACGCTCGATTCTTTTAACCTGTCCGCGAATTTCACCGTTTGGGTTTTGAGTAGTATGAACATTCACGTATACATTTTTGTTTCTGATTTCACGAAGCAAGTAGCGAAGAGAAAGTCCGGATAAAGGACCTCGTAGATCACCTCTTTTTAATACTCCGCGAACAATTCCATTTTCTACAGTTATTCCGAAGTCAGATGGACCAAATAGAAAAGCAACGATAGGGCCATTTTCTCCTCTTTCTCCAAGGTGAAGATGGATCTGTGTTACATTTCGAATATCTTCTACTTTAACTGAAAAATTCAATCTCAAATGATTATTCCAACGTTTGAATAAGAAAAATGCAGTTCCCGTAGCATCGGTTTGTACACTCGGCACTTCGTTAGAACCTCTTAGTCTAGTTTTAAATAAACTGATATAAATCACTCCTTATCGTTGAATAAGATATACTATTCGAAGTGGAGTTAATGGTATGTTTCTTCGTCTATGAAAACAGAAATGAGGCTTAGAGGAGGTTCAGAAAGCAGACTTTTTTAACTTGTACTATAAGTAGATTGTCACTTCATAGATTAATGTTGTGCAAACAGATGAGGGCATACTACAATAGAAATAGGATGGTTTTTCTATATTTTATGTTTAATGGAGATGTGCTTATGGCGAAGAAAATTTATGTTGAGTCAATGATTTCAGCACCAATTGATAAGCTTTGGTTATATACTCAGTCACCTGATCTTCACGAGCAGTGGGACTTGCGATTTTCAAAAATCACATATATTCCAAAAGACGCTGAGGATGAACGACAGAAGTTTCTATATAAGACGAACATTGGATTCGGTGTTAGTATTGCAGGAGAAGGTGAGTCTTATGGTGCAAAGGAAAGTAAAGGAGTATTAACCTCTAGCTTAAAATTCAGCTCAGACCAACCAATTTCATTAATTTCTGAAGGAAGTGGTTTCTGGCGTTATATACCGACTAACAAAGGAGTTAAGTTTCTAACATTGTACGATTATGAGACCCGCTTTGGCATGCTTGGTAGGTTCGTAGATCGAGTTGCTTTCCGACCATTAATAGGCTGGGCAACGGCATGGAGTTTCGATGCATTACGCTTATGGCTTGAACAAGGTATTCATCCATCTAATTCTATCAAACGTTTTGCTCAAACAATGATCATAAGATTTAGTTTGTTTTTTATATGGCTCTATCAAGGTTTAATACCTAAGTTGCTTGTCCAAGATTCTGGTGAGCTTAATATATTGAAAGACATTGCATTGTTCCATGGTTATGAATCTATCGTATTAGCAACAGTTGGCATAATAGAAATACTATTTGGCTTAATGTTTCTATTCGTTAAAGGTAGGACATATAGGTTATTACATATAATAAATATTATTGTTTTGATAGCATTGGCAATAAGTGTAGCAGCACAACCACATATATTGGTAGCTCCATTTAATCCTATTACGCTAAACATTGCAGTACTAACGATATCTATCGTGAGTTTATTAAGTAGTTCGCCTGTTGCCAGTGCATCTAATTGTAAAAGGCAAGCAACTACAGAAGGGGTGAAATAATGACTTCTATATATAAAAAGGCACTAGGTGAAAGTTTTACCAAGTTGCATCCTAATATTCAGCGACGTTTGGGTTTTAGTAGTGAAGACGCCGTTGCAGCTATCGGAACAGGAATTATGGAGAAAGTATGGTATGGTAAATGGTATACGCTGCCCTTTCTCTACATAGGCACTTGGCGCAATATATTGTTTCCGCAGAGTGGCACTAATATACCATTTACAATCGAAAATTATGCCTATAAGGATAGTCTAGGTCGTGAAACAGTGACGTGGATTCGTACCTATCAATTTCCAAGAAAAACAAGACGTTTTGATGCTACGATGATCTATAGTGAGCAACGGAAGAAAATTATTGATTATTTAGGAACACATCAGCATCTTGCAGTGGAAATAGAGATGGAACCAACAAAGCAAGGTGGTATGGCCTTAACATCTGGAGAGCAATTTTTTTATGAGGGTAAAATCGATTTCAAATTCCCGATGTTATTATCGGGGTACGCTACTGTATGTGAATGGTATGATGAGGAGATTAATAAATTCCGCATTGATGTGAAGGTTACTAATAAAGTATTTGGAGTTATATTTGGTTATAGTGGATATTTCGATGTGGAATATATTAATATGCAAGGTCAACAGGTTCCACAGCATGTGAAACCAATCCGAGAAGAAGCTCGAGAATAGTATTAACGTCAGTAATGATGAACAGCACTAATAGTATATCGCATAAATAATAAACTAGCTTATTTTCAGAAAGGAAAGGAATATAACATGCAGTATGATTGTCTTATCGTCGACGATGAGGTGGCACTAGCCGAAACAACATGTGAGTATTTCAATATGTTTGATGTAAAGTCATCCTATGTAACTAGTGCTGCGGAATGTGAACGTTTTTTACAGCAGCATGATGTTGCAATTATATTGTTAGATATTAATTTGGGTCAGACATCAGGCTTTGATCTATGTAAGAAGCTCCGCTTAACAACACAAATCCCAATTCTATTTATTAGTGCACGTTCTAGTGATGACGATGTACTAATTGCACTTAATATTGGTGGTGATGATTATATTCAGAAGCCATATACGTTAAGTGTATTACTTGCAAAAGTGAAAGCTGTATTGAAAAGGTACAGAAATCAAGTAGTTTCAACAGAAACTCTTCAATTCGGCAATGTCGTGATTGATTGTAATCTATGTCGAGTGCGTGTTAACAACGAAGAGATTAAATTGAAAACAATGGAATACCGCTTACTTTGTTATTTAGCAAAGCATAAAAATAGAGTCATTTCAAAGAATGAATTGTTTCAAGAGGTTTGGGGTGATTCGATAACAAGTGATGGTACATTGAATGTTCATATTCGTCATTTACGTGAAAAAATCGAGAAGAATGCCAATGATCCGCAATATATTTGTACCGTTTGGGGAACTGGCTACGTTCTTGAGGATCAAAGTTAATGAAGATCAGACGAATAATTGGTCTACTTGTCATTGTATATATCGTAGCAATTATCGCTACAGTATTAATTATCGAGCAGAAGAAGACTGTTTCAATTGATATTGTAGCGATTAATGAACTTGTCCAGCAGATTGAGCTGAATTGGACGGATATCGAGCAAGGACAGTTTGAAAGTATTGAACAAAACTCGAATATAGCAATCGTAGATTTTGATGAGCAAGTGATATATCAATCATCGGACGTAACATTTAATACGCTCTATAATGCCATTAAAGATCGAGAAAGTATTATTGATTTATATGAACAAGATGAATTAATAGGTAAAGTTATTGTCTACCACCAAGAAGCTAGCGTTCTTGAACAGATGAAACATCAATTATTAACTTCGTTAATCATTATATTCGCAATGTTATTAATCATTAGTATCGGTTACATCGTAGTGCTGAAAGCTACTGTTTTTACTCCATTTAACAAATTACAACAATTTGCTACGAACATTGCGAGAGGCAATCTTGATACACCGTTAGAAGTTGAATCTAACAATCCATTCGGAGCTTTTACTGAAAGCTTTGATATTATGCGCGAAGAACTGGCGATCGCACGCAGTAACGAATATAATGCGAATCAAAGTAAAAAAGAGCTTGTTGCTAGCTTAAGTCATGATATCAAAACTCCAGTGGCATCCATAAAAGCAATTAGTGAGTTAATGCTATTAAAGGTTAATGATGACAAGCAACAGCAGCAATTACATACGATCTATGCTAAAGCAGAGCAGATTAATTTACTTGTGACAGATATGTTTCATGCAACATTAGAAGAATTACAGCAATTAAAGGTAGAGGTAGCGGAACAATCTAGCAATATTCTGTTTGAAATGATCAGCAAGGCAACGTACGACAATGATATTGTATGTGACCCATTGCCGGCATGCATTATACTGACAGATGAGCTTCGGCTGCAACAGGTATTTGATAATATATTGAGTAATGCCTACAAATACGCAGCAACCGCAGTACATATTACGAACGATATTAATGCTACTCATCTTGTCCTTGAGTTTAGAGACTTTGGTCAAGGAGTCAACGAAGATGAACTGCCTTTCCTGTTCAATAAATATTATCGTGGTCATAATATAGATGGGAACAATGGCACAGGTCTAGGCCTATATTTATCGCAATATTTCATGCAACATATGCAAGGTGAGATTGAGTGCTGTAATCGGGCAGACGGGTTTACGGTAATTGTCCACATTAAACTCGCCTAAGAGGAAGTTCAAAAAGCGGACTTTGATAACGAATTAAGAAACCGTTAAGGATTGAGCAAAGATTAACTAAGGATTGATCTTGTATGATAGGACTGTAACGATGATACAGTCCTTTTTGTTTGCTTATCGAAGCGGGATTAGGCAGAGGGACAATTAAGTATAAAAAGGAGAACAATGTAATGCAAAGCGTAGTATTGAGTACAAAAATGTTATGTAAAACATTTTCAAATCAAGGCTTACAGCAGCATGTATTGAAAAATTTGAATATGGATCTCTATAAAGGAGATTTTACAATTATTATGGGCAGTTCAGGTTCAGGGAAGTCTACACTGCTTTACGCGCTTAGCGGGATGGATAAACCTACTTTAGGAGAAATTCAATTTGAAGGAAAAGAAATTTCAAAGTTCAGTCATGATCAGCTTGCAGTTTTCAGAAGGAATCATTGTGGATTTGTTTTTCAACAGATGCATTTATTAGACAATATGAGTGTGTTAGACAATATATTAACGAGTGGATTGTTAGTGAAGCAAGACAAGAAGAAGATCGTACAGCTTGCGAAAGAACTATTGCATCGCGTCGGTTTATTAGAAGTTTCATGGAACAAATATCCTTCACAATTATCTGGCGGCGAGGCTCAAAGAGTTGGAATCGTCCGAGCGTTAATTAATAGTCCAAAGATTGTGTTTGCAGATGAGCCAACAGGTGCACTTAACTCGGCGTCTAGTGATTCTGTCCTGGATATTATGACAATGGTAAATGGTTCTGGGCAAAGTATTGTTATGGTTACGCATGATCTGAAAACTGCTTTACGAGGAAATCGCATCATTTATTTGCGTGATGGAACGATATGCGGTGATTTGCGATTGGATGTATATGATGCGAAGGATAATCAGGGACGAAGTGAGAAGTTAAAAGCATTTCTAACTGAAATGGGGTGGTAGCATGAAACTTACTAACCTTGCCATCGCTAATATAAAGCATAGTAAAAGTGCTGCTGCCTCCTTATTTGTCTTAATATTTCTAGCTTCAATGCTACTTAATCTCGGTATTACAATTATTAGCGAAATGAATACCTTCTATGATGATAAAGTAACTAAGCTTCGTGATGCTCATGCTGCGGTTGTCATTGATCAAGCTAACTATGATCAAAGCTTTGAACAATATTTTGCTTCATATGATGGAGTCAGCGAGACAGAAGTAGAACATACGATAGTAATGAATTCCGCTCTCTTTCAATATGCGGGAAGTGATATGAGTCACGGCTTAGCCTTCCTTAATATGAAAACAGAGAGCTTGATTGCACCATTAGCATTAATTGAACAACTTGATACTGTGCAAGAAAATGATATTTACTTACCGTATATCCTCAAAACTAGTGGCGGTTATCAATTAGGTGACACGTTTTCAATAAATTATAAAGATAATAATTATACGTATCGTATTGCAGCATTTTTTGAAGCGACGATGCTTGGCACTAATAATATGGGACTAATGAAGGCGTATTTAACAGATAGTACGTATAATATACTATCGCAAAAGCTAGGTGAAAAAGAGTCAGCCATTCTGCTCTCCGTAATGTTAGATGATCCATCAGAAGCAGCCACGCTTCTAGCAGACTTTAAAAGGGATTTTCCGCAATTGCAAACGGGAGAGTTTAACGGATATTATTGGGATAGTGATATTAATATGGTGAAAACAGCTAACTCAATGACAGTCAATATTATCGCTATGATCCTCGTGGCATTTGCCGCTATTATTGTTGTTGTCTCCTTAATCGTAATTAAATTCCGAGTGAGCATGAGTATTGAAGATGGTATGGTTAATATCGGAATTCTGCAGGCTCTTGGATATACGAGTAATCAAATTATCGCGTCAATTATTATTCAATTTTTATCAATTACATGCATTGCTAGCATCCTAGGAGTATTAAGTTCCTATCTTGCAAATCCGTTATTGGGTGAGGTCATATCATCACTAACAGGCTTAGTATGGCATGCAAGTTTTAATGGCGTGATTAATATATTGAGTATTGTACTAATATCACTATTAGTATTTGTTGTTATTTTATTCTCCACGATTAGAATAAAAAAAATGGCTGTTGTGGCATCGTTGCGAGGTGGTATTCACACTCATAACTTTAGAAAGAACTTTATTCCTTTAGATAAAACAAGAGGTAGTATTCATCTATTGCTAGCAAGTAAAACTTTGTTGGCAAACATTAAGCAAAATATAATGTTAGTTATTATTGTTACGGCGATTACATTTGCCTCCGTATTCTCCATTGTGCTATATTATAACATTGCAAAAGAAAAACAGGCTTTTATTCATATGGTAGGATCAGAAACTTCAAATGTTATTGTCATAAGTAATTATAATGAAGATGAATTAGCTCAAAAATTAGAGAGTATTGAAAGGGTAGAGAAGGTCACGATTCTTGATGTCATCTTAACGGATATTGATGGTCAAAGCTTCTATACCCAACTATCTAATGATTACAGTAAGCTCAATAACAACACGGTCTTCAAGGGGCGAGCTCCTCAATATGATAATGAAATTACACTCTCATGGTCAGTTTCGCAGCTGCTTGCAAAGGATATCGGAGATATGGTTACTGTTACAGCAGGTCAACAATCGCATTCCTATCTCATTACCGGCTTAAGTCAGTCTATTAATTATATGGGCGAATTTGCGGCAATTACATTAGCAGGAATCGAGAAACATATTCCCAATTATAAACCTTCCACCTTCCAAATTTACTCCGATGGTGTTGACAATTCGAAGATTATTACAGCGATTCAACAGAGTTTGGGATATACATTAGACGATATTATTGATGTAGATGAGACACTAGAAAGTCAGACAGGGATGTATAGTTCAGTGGTATTTCTCATTATGCTTATTATTCTTATAACTACGATGTTAGTTGTTATTCTCATTCTATATCTTGTTATTAAGACGATCATAACAAAGCGTAAGAAAGAATTCGGAATATTAAAGGGAATCGGTTATACTACGTTACAATTAATGAACCAAATTGCTTGGAGCTTTGTGCCTATCGTTATCGTTGGTGTAGTAATCGGTGGACTACTTGGTAGTTTGTACACGAATAAAATGTTAGCGCTGCTACTCTCTAGTGTAGGTATTCGTAGTGTTAATTTTATTATCAACTATCCGGTCATTATTATTTTCTGTGTTATGATTACACTGTTAGCCTATGCTGTATCCATGCTGATTGCGAGAAAAATTAAACATATATCAGCATATGAGTTGATAACGGAGTAATTAACTGAATAACATGCCATAAGCGGGTTTTATACAAATTAGAAAAATGGAGCAGTTTCTTCATCGTGAAAACTACGAAGAAACTGCTCCATTAACGTTTGATAATAAAGTTCAATTGGTCGCAAGTTCATGGTTTTTGTCTAGCATCGCATTTTTCCAATGACTATAGAGTTCCCAGGCGGTACCATTTTCCAAAAGTGGCTTACAAGTATATATTCCTTGTTCGATGGAATTGACGTGATCTGTGAGACTTAGACGAGTAGCTGCGTTAAGCAATACTTGGTTAGCTAGTGCAATATGTCCTCCACCTTGCAAAATTTCCTCCGTTGTACGGAATTGTGCTTCTGCTGTCCACGTTATATTGTCAGGTAATGTTGTTTCTAGTCCGTACAGATCAGGATCAATAACGCTCAGCTTTGCCTCTCCATTTTCGACGAGATACGTCCGTGTAGGGCGATCAATAAATAAATCTTCTGAGCCTTCAACACCTTGCACTATGAGCGACTTACTATAGCCAAGATGATGTAATAATTCACTCATACGGTTAAATACAGTGTTATGAAATACTCCGAAAACGAGATATGGAGAGTGTGAATAATCTATTAGTTTCTCTACTGTATTAAAAATTGTACGCATGTCTAGCTCTTCGCGAATAGATCGCATTGCCGCTAGTGGAGGACACCATTGCTCAGATGGGACGTATAGGACACCTGTTTGCTTGGCAATGTTAATGGATCGTTCCTTGGTCATATGCTCAATGTCTATTCCGCTAGTTGTTAAGATATCATGAATGGTAACTCCTCTTTTTGGAGGGAGAGTAGCTGACCCATGGAGTGTAACCGGTAAACCCGCGGCAGCAAGCAGAAATGCAGTAGCGAATGAGGCGAAAAAGGATTTCGTACGTCCGTCATATGGACCGGTGCAATCGATTCCCTTCTGTATAGGTGAACGGAAGGCTAGATTGCGACAAGCAACAACAAATGCCTCTAATTCAGCCACGCTCTCCATTTTAATTCGTTCAGCAACAAGAAATGCTCCAGTCTGGGCAGAAGTAGCTTTCTGCGCTAAGATCCAGTTAGCTGCTTCGAGTGATTCCTCATAGGTTAAATCACGAGCGCCTCTTTTGCCGCGCCCTACTTCCTTTAAAAATTTGGTGAACATGATATGCGCCCCCTCGATTTATTTCAATAGTAATTGATAAGCCTTTACGATCGATGAAGCAACGTCAACCATTCGTTTGCGATCATTCATAGCTTGTTTGCGTAGTAAATCATAAGCTTCTGCTTCGGAGATATTTTTCATTTTACATAAAATATTTTTAGCTTTATCGATCCATTTTCGTTCCTCAATTTTTTCTTCAAGCAATTTACGTTCGGTTAACCATTGCTGCCGTTCAAAGCATTGTTTGGCTGCAAAATGCAGTGCCCAGTGTAGCTCGAAATCATTCATGTTTGCTGTTAATATCCCATCGAGAGAAGGATCATTTTCACAAAATTCTCTAGACTGCTGTGACGTGGTTTCATTGCACCACCATAGAGTGGGTATTCTTTTCAATGGTGTAAGAATAGGAGTCCAATGATTTACTTTATCTAACGATAAAATATATAAGATCATATCAGCATCGATAATTTCTTTCTGGGCTTGATGTGTGGTAAGTGGATGAATAACAATATATCCACATTCCTCTAAGAGATGTGTAGGTAAGGCTATTTCAGAGTCTGTAATTGAGCTCGAATCAACAGTGTAGCCTGAGATTATTAGTATTGAACGCATATGGGAGACTCACTCCCTTCCTAATGGATATATACATCTTGAATGTTGTATAATAACTAACTTATGTTAATATATATAACACAGAAGGTGATGTATGTCGATATTTTCAAAAAAATAAAAAAAACTGTGTTACATATATTTACATGGACCTAAAGGATGTAGTATATTGAGTTTATCGAAATTGAATAGCAAAGATTCTCGGATACAATGATGTATTCGATTGAAGCGGCAATGAAGCCTGACTTCGCAATTTATGCAATTTATGACAAGCCATGCGTGTGTCATAGTGCAAATTGTGAGTTAGGCTTTTTCTAGTTTCATTGGTCAAATTGATTACTTAAGGAAGGATGTTGTAAATCGGTTGGGTAATGTGGAGAGGAGAGATAATTATGGTAAAAAGAGAGAAATTAGTATTAATCGGAAATGGTATGGCTGGAGTAAGGGTGATTGAGCATCTACTTAAGTTGGCGCCTGATGCCTATGACATTACGATTATTGGAGAAGAGTCGCATCCTAACTATAATCGGATAATGTTATCTTCTGTGCTTACAGGTGGGGCAGATATGAACGAGATTATTATTAATGATATGAATTGGTACAAAGAAAATCGTATTCAACTGGTGACAGGGCAAAAGGTTACGAAGATGGATACGGATCGTCGAATTGTAACGACGCAAACTGGGATGGAGTTTTCGTACGAAACGGTAATTATTGCTACAGGCTCAAAACCGTTTATGCTACCGATTCCGGGAGCGGATAAAGAAGGTGTTATTGCCTTCCGTGATATACGTGACTGTGAAATTATGATGGAGACAGCCAAAAAATATAAGAAAGCAGTCGTTATTGGTGGAGGTTTACTTGGACTTGAAGCGGCACGAGGTCTGCTTCACTTGGGGATGGATGCTTCGGTCGTTCATATTCACGATTATCTAATGGAAAGACAACTCGATGAACCTGCATCACGAATGTTACAAAGAGAGCTTGAATCACAAGGGATGGAATTTTTGTTGAATAAGCATTCGGCTAGTATTACAGGCCGTGGCCGAGTCAAAGCACTCCAATTTACCGATGGTAGTGAAGTGAAGGCTGACTTAATTGTTATGGCAGTCGGAATTAGACCTAATATTGAACTTGCCAAAGCATCAGGAATTGAGATTAATCGAGGTATTGTAGTCGATGATTTTATGCAGACGAGTGTGCCTGGTGTATATGCAGTGGGTGAATGCGCGGAACATCGCGGTATTGCGTATGGTCTTGTAGCTCCGTTGTATGAGCAAGGGGCAGTTCTTGCGAAAAAGCTAGCAGGTGTTGAAACTCCTGGTTACGCAGGCTCGGTTACTTCAACAAAACTTAAGGTGTCTGGAGTTGATGTTTTCTCTGCTGGTCGATTTGTTGAAAATATAGGTACGAAGGCATTACGTATTCAGGATGATCTTAGTGGCACCTATAAGAAAATTGTTATTGAGAATGGAAAACTAGTAGGCGCTGTGTTATTTGGTGATATATCAGATGGAACGGAGTTATTCTCCTTAATTAAGAAGGGTGAATCAATCGAAGGTAAAGAAAAGGAATTGCTGCTTGGTATCCCTTTAGATCAATTGGGAGGTCAATCATCTAGCTTAAGTAGATACGAGTCGATGGCTGCGGATGAAATCGTGTGTGGATGTAATGGGGTATCTAAGGCGACGATTACTGATGCAATTCAGACAAAGGGTTGTACAACAGTAGCTGGAGTTAAAGCGTGCACGAAGGCATCGGCTTCATGTGGTGGTTGTAAACCGATTGTAGAAGGTTTGCTCAAAGTGTATGCAGGAGATCAAGTAGGTGAACCTGTTAAGGAAGGTATTTGCGGATGTACAACATTGAATAGAGATGAGATTGTAGCGGAAATTACGTCTATGAAGCTATTAACCGTGAAAGAGGTTATGAACGTACTAGGCTGGAATCAAACCGAAGGCTGTACCAAGTGCCGACCAGCGCTCAATTATTACCTCGGTATGCTATATCCAGAAGAGTATATAGATGAGAAGGAGTCACGTATTACGAATGAACGCTATCATGCCAACATTCAAAAAGACGGAACATTCTCAGTTGTACCGCGAATTTATGGTGGTGTGACCTCACCGGCTGATTTGAAAAAGATTGCTGAGGTGGCCGAAAAATTCGATGTGCCTATGGTTAAATTCACTGGTGGTCAACGTCTTGATTTGTTAGGTGTGAAGAAGGAAGATTTACCGAAAATGTGGGAAGAGCTCGATATGGCGTCTGGTCATGCCTACGGTAAAACATTACGTACTGTGAAAACATGTGTCGGTTCCACCTTCTGTCGGTTTGGTACTCAAGATTCGATCTCGATGGGAATTCGTATGGAGAAAGCATATGAGCGTTTGAATGCTCCGTCTAAAGTGAAGCTAGCTGTATCAGGATGTCCACGCAACTGTTCGGAAGCTACGATTAAGGATCTCGGTGTTGTTGCAATCGACGGTGGCTGGGAACTTCACGTTGGTGGTAACGGCGGTGTGAAGGTTAGAGTGACGGATTTGCTTTGTGTCGTGAAAACAGAGGATGAAGTAATGGAATGGTCATCGGCGTACCTACAACTGTATCGCGAAAATGCAATTTGGAACGAGCGTACTGCACATTGGATAGAACGAGTAGGTCTAGATTATGTGAAGAACGCGCTTGCAAACCAAGAGGATCGATTGGCCCTTGTTGATCGAATTGAGAAGACAATCAGTCTAACGACAGATCCATGGAAAGAAATTATTGAAGACAAAGAGCTTCGCAAAAACTTTGAACAACTTACTGACGTACAGTCAGCAATGAGATAGGGGGCAGCGGTTATGGCTACAAAAACTTTAATTGGAAAGATATCTGATATCGATGTGAAAAGTTCGCGTAAATTAAGAATTCAAAATATTGATATTGCTGTCTTTCACCTATCCGATGGAAGTGTGCTAGCGGTAGAGAATAAATGCCCACATAAAGGCGGTTTGCTTTCGGAGGGTATGGTATGCGGAGGGAAGGTGCATTGCCCATTACATGATTGGAAAATCGATTTACGCAGTGGTCGCGTGCAAGAACCCGATGATGGCTGTGTTACAACATTTGAAACAGAAGTAGATAGAGAAAGTGGAGATATCTATATTACAATCTAACTTTCCGGGTAATTAATTTGGATAGAGTTTATTGAAGGAGTGTGTGTGGAATGAGCTATGTCAAGCCTGCGGAAGTATTGGAAACAATGATTGAAAATGGTGCAAATAAGGCCAACTCTAGTGCAATACAAACGATTATTCGTGGTTCTCTAGGAGGAGCAATACTTGCGTGTGCGACGACGCTTGCGTTCACTGCTACCGCGCAAACAGGCCTTGGGATCGTAGGATCGATACTCTTTCCTGTCGGTTTTATCATGATTGTATTACTTGGATTGGAGCTTGTAACAGGTAATTTTGCATTAATTCCGCTATCGGTACTTGAGAAGAAAACGACGTTCACCCGCATGCTGGCGAATTACGGGTACTCTATTTTGGGGCATTTGATAGGCTGTGGCTTCTATGCACTTTTATATATTATAGTTATAACGAATATGTGGTCGAAAATGGATGCACCGATGATCCAGAACCTAATTAATGTTGCTGAAGCAAAAACATTGGGCTACAAAAGCTTAGGCTCTGAAGGGATGTTACTTGTATTCGTCAAAGCGATACTGTGTAACTGGATGGTAACACTCGGTGTTGTTATGGCGCTAACATCAAAGTCAACAGGTGGCAAAATTATTGCAATGTGGCTCCCGATCTTAATTTTCTTCGCACAAGGCTTTGAGCATGCGGTTGTCAATATGTTCGTTATACCCGCTGGGATGATACTTGGTGCTAATGTGAGTGTGGGGGATTGGTGGTTCTGGAATCAAATCCCTGTTCTTATTGGTAACTTTTTAGGTGGTGCAGTTTTCACGGGTTTGCTAGTATATTTATCGCATAAAAAGGGAACTACAATTTTCCCTCGGAAGCCCCAAGTATTTAAATCAGAGCTCCAACAAGAGAAAAACGGTGTATTATGAGAGGTGCAATTGGCAAGGTCTATATTGTTGGTGCAGGACCGGGTGATCCAAAGCTTATTACCATTAAAGCGATACGTCGTATCCAAGAAGCGGATGTCATTATGTATGACAAATTAGTTAACGAACAATTACTGGAGTATGCACGACCAGATGCGGACTTAGTTTATTGTGGTAAGGCGCCAATGCAGCACACGATGACGCAAGAGCAAATTAATCGAGCTTTGGTAAGCTATGCGTTGAAAGGGAAGAAAGTTGTTCGTCTCAAGGGTGGAGATCCATTTGTTTTTGGTAGAGGTGGAGAGGAAATATTGGAGCTAGCTGCTAATGGTATTGCTTATGAGGTTGTGCCTGGTGTTACGTCTGTGCTTGGTGCAACAGCTGGAGTCGGTATCCCTATCACTCACCGAGGGTATGCTGCATCATTTGCTTGTGTTACTGGTACGCGATGCCAAGAGGGGAGTAAGCCAGTACGTTGGGATTTACTTGCACATAGTGTCGATACATTAGCAATATATATGGGGGTGAGTCAATTGGCCGATATACAGGCTCAGTTATTGGGCAATGGTAAGTTACCTTCTACTCCAGTGGCCTTAATTGAGCAAGGGACGACGGTTAATCAAAGAGTGTTTACTGGCACGCTTGAAGATATGAGTGAGATAGCTACTCGCAATAAATTAACAAATCCCGCGCTTATTATTATTGGAGAGGTTGTTCGAGTTAGAGAGGAATTGCGTTATGCCTATCAGCAGGCAGAGTTAATGAATAAAATTTCATAGCAGAAACCTGCTAATAGAATAACGACATTACAAATCGAATTAGTATTCTTTATGTAACTGAAATTGAATAATCATGAATCGACAATTTAATAAGCCGCTGTATACGTGCTATAGGTACGTTTACAGCGGCTTATTTGTTGTGTATAGATTACTGTGGTTTGTTTTTTTTGTACTCTTTTAAAGTCAATCCGGCTTCACTAGCCGCTTCTTCAGCAAATTCTACATCGTGTTGATTAGATCGTTGTAATGGCGTTTCCTTCTCATTGTTTTGCTTAGAATTGTTATTATTCTTTTTATTGAACTGATCTTTGAAAGACATAATATCTCCTCCTTTATGCAAGATAACTCTATTTTTCCACAGTTAGTGCAAAATTATGTATGTATAAGACGATTTAATGTATAACACCCATTCTATTTAGTTTATTAGAGGGAATGATGATGTAGAAATATGCAGAAATATCTTTACAATTAAATACATAAATGTGAAAATGGAATATAGAGATACAAAATATTACGATTATGCTCAAATACAGGGCGTTTACGACTTAATACTCAAAAACTATGAAAAATTTGGTAGAATAATGCTAGAAAGGGGGAGGACAATGGAAGGTGTTGCTAATTACTTGTTCGATCGACTAGTTCGAGAGAACCACACAACGTTAGAACGCTCCAAATTGAATTACGGGATTCGAATTATGCTAACTAATCTAGCGACTATAGTATCCGTATACTCGGTAGCTATATTGTTAGGATGTTTGCTAGAAACGATGATTACTAATGTAGCTTTTTTTCTCATTAGACAGGTTGCTTTAGGGTATCACTTTAAGTCACTATTCCAGTGTATTGGTTACAGCATTATTGGATTTCCGCTTGTAAGTAAGTTAATCACATATGTATCTGTATCAGATTGGATTGTTTACACGATGTTTGCACTTACAGCATTAATTGTTGTTATGATTGCACCTATCGGCACAGTAAAACAGCCAGTATATAATGAGAAGCATCGATTATATTTACGCAAAAGAATTTGGCTGCGACTAGGTGTGCTGTTATTAGCGATATTACTCGTTCCAACCGTTCTCAAACCTTTTATTGCTTTAGGATTAGTGCTTGAATGTACAGTGCTGATCGTCCAAAAAATTATAGTTGGGAGATGTTAGGTATGAGTTTAGTTCACAATGTAATGGGAAAAATGCAGGGGAAAATCGCTGCAGGTGTTATTTTGTTAGCAGGAATTGCTGCCGCAAGCTCTTGTACATTGTTCTTTTTTGAAGAAGAAGTACCACATGACATTCAAGCTAATCTTTCTCAATTCAAATAGGTAATAGGAAAGGCGAAAAATGCGACAGTTTGAAATACTTGCCCATGGCGTGTTAGAGTTTTTTTTCATATTTGGTGGTTTCTTTTATATGATGAGTATTAAACCAACAATGAAAATTGTAGCACTACTTGTTGGAATCGTAGTAATACCTACCTTATTGTTATTAATATGGAGCCCGCAGTGGTTGGTCATTTGCTATTTACTTATTTCGACTGTCGTTATTTTTTGCTATACAACGAAGTCTTTATTGAGCGCAGTTAGTTTGTGTATATTAGTGGTGGGCGGAATAATCGCCGACCACTTTTCGATATTGCTAGACAATTATATGATCGACAGCTTAGGCAATACTTCAATGGTAATCAAGTTAGTAATATTTTGTTTCATCTACATTGTTCTTATTCATTTGTACAAAATGTTTATTCAAAAAGGAAATAAAGTATTGAATGTCCCATGGTTTGTACAACTATCATTAATGATCATTATGATTGTTACTGTAATCGTGATATATCTGAACATCTTTATACCGGCTAATGCTGAAGAGGTTGAATTAGTAAAAGTTAATTTACTTGTGCAAGCGAGTTATTTTATTTCAATGATGATTTTAGGTAGTTTACTAATGTATTACTTCAAAAAACGAAACAGTATACGGCAAAAAGAAATTGAGTTTGAGCAGTTTCTCTATTATATGAAGGAACTCGAGCAGGTGAATCAAGATATGCATAAGTTCAGACATGATTACGTCAATATATTACTGACTATGCGTGGTTTTCTAGATGATAATAATATGGAAGGGCTGAAAAGCTACTTTCATGACCATATCATTAAAGTAGAACAGCAAACATTGCATCATAATCTAATGTTTATGCAGCTGAAAAATATTAAAATTTCTGAATTGAAAGGTTTAATCGCAACCAAGGTTATAGCAGCTGAAAAGTCAAACGTGCTTGTTAATGTAGAGGTGCCCGATGAAATTGTAGATATTAATATGGATATTATTGATCTAGCTCGAATTATTGGAATACTACTTGATAATGCAATTGAAGGTAGTGAAAATATTCCATACGCCAAAATTAATCTAGCTATATTGTTAACGATAGATGGTGATGTTGTTATTGTAATTGAGAATCGAACAAATCTAACAGACATTAATATATCGCGACTATTTGATGAAAACGTATCGACTAAAGGTAGTCAGCGAGGGCTAGGATTATCAACGGTTCGAAGTATCATTAGTAACTACCCGAATACGGTGATAAATACCTCTATTGATAGCGAATGGTTTATTCAAGAGGTAGTTATTGAGACGAGGAGGGTTAGTTAGATGAAGGTTATTATATGTGAAGATGAGTTGGCACAACGACAACTAATACATGCAACGATTATCAATTATGCGATGTTCAGCGAGCCGTCGATTGAGGTTGTATTAAGTTCATCTGGTCCCAATGAAGTGCTTACTTATTTGAAGGATTATCAAGCGGATTGTTTTTTTCTTGATATTGAATTAAATGCGGCGCTAACAGGCATTGATTTGGCCGTGGAGATTAGAAAAAAAGACCCTTTAGCGAATATTATCTTTGTTACGACTCATGCGGAAAAACTAAAATTAACATTTACTTATAAATTGGCTGCACTTGATTTTATTGTGAAGGACAACTATGAAAAATTTACAGAGCAGGTGAAGGAATCGTTACAAGTAGCATTTAATAAATATGTTCAAATCGGTCAAGTAGTTGATACAGACTTTTTCCAAATTAAAGTTGGTGAGAAGATTAAAAACATTCCATATAATAATATTTACTATTTTGAAACGTCTGCTCAGCAACATAAGATCGAGCTACATGAAAAGAATGGTAGATATGAATTTTACGGTAGAATTAAAGAAATAGAAGAAATCAATGGCCCGTTCTACCGTTGTCACAAAAGCTATATTGTAAATATTAATCATGTTAAGGAAGTAGACAAGCGATCGAAGCTACTAACGATGAGCAATGGAGCGTTATGTCCAGTATCATCCCGATTAATGAGAGAGTTGCTAGAGAGAATAGAATTATGATACTAATGTTGAAGTAGCTTCAGACGATCAATTGCTTACATTAGTAACCTGCACGTACGAGATAACGGATGCTAGATTTATTATTCATGCCAAACGGGTACATTCATAGGAGGGCTGTTGCACGAGTAGCATTGCTATTTGTGCAACAGCCCTTTTTGTCGCGGAAAATTTGTAAAGTTAGTATAAATAATAAGCCGTGAGTGCAAAGAATATGAACCGTGTATATGCTACGATATGGTTAACACTTCATGAATGTGAGCTATATTAACAATGTCTGGCAGGGGGAACTGATATGTACGGTTGGCTAGGTTATAAAGTAGGAGCTCCATTAGCCCAATCATGGAAGCATAATAAACATCTGCAAAAAGATATTGAGCGTGAATTTGATGGAATATCAGATACCCGAAAACAATTATTAATTGACTGGACGAATGATACTTGGCATATTATAGATCGACTTTCGGAGCAATGTATAGTGCAGGTGAATCAAGCAGCGCTTCAACCATCAGATTTGACACAGGAATGGTTAACGCCCATGTTACAGAAAGTATATTCGAACTCTATTGATTTCACGGAGTTATTTGTACTGAATGATGCGCTGCAAGCTTTTGCATCGACAGATGAAGAACATCGAAATACTTCTTATGCTGGAAATAGTATATTAGAGCATGCGCTTGACTATCTTCGTCATGCAGAGTGGGAAATTCCGTTATTATTTGGACCTTATGTTGATTCCGTTACACTGAAAATTGGTGCGAGATCATCTTCATTCCATGATGCAGTTACACTGCTATTTATGAAACCTGTTACCTATAATGGGCGACTAATTGCGATACTATGTGGAAGAATACCTAACGATGTCATTGGAGATCTAATCCAGCGTGAAGCAGGGCATGTCTATCCTGATTCTGGTGATAATTATTTATTTATGGCAAAACCTAAATTACTTACACATATTGAGCCCGGGATTGCATTGTCACGGAGTCGGTTTGAAGATAAAACGTTCACGATGGGTGAAAACTTGAAGGACGGTGTAACAACGGATTGGGGGACGGTAACCGTCAAAGAACATACGGAACTGGAATTGAAATTTATAAGTCCAGCGACTAAGGAACTACATCCAGGTGTAGCGAATACGATAAAAAATGGTGCTAATCTGTACGTACAGTTTCCAGCCTATCCAGATTATCGCTATATCCCGGTTGTTGGTAAAGGTTGTACGTTTCAATTGCCTCATTGCCCAGATGTATGGGGGATGATGTGTGAGGGTGACTTTGAAGAGGTATATCGTGTTCGAAGTATAGGAACGAAGCGCAGGCAGATGGAGGCAATAAGTGTTGCTGTTATTGCTGTCTGCTCTGTAGCCATCGTTGGCTTGCTAGGTAATATTATGTCTCCTTGGATCACTGGACTTACTGTAGGTGTCTTTCAACTTATTGCAGGATGGTTCGTACTGCGAATCGTGAAAAATAGAACGGATCAACGAGAAATTGATCAAATTCGTAGAGTGAAGAAGTTTATTCAGAACAATGCCGAAGGTAAAGGTGATCTTACTAAGCGATTAGATCTTTCGAATTTCAATGGTAATGAAATTAAAGATATTGCAAAATGGTTGAATAATATGATGGATTCCTTAGAAGGGGTTATGCTAAGAGTTCGAACAGCAGCAAGTCAAGTATCGGATAGTCAGATGGCCATGAATGAAACGGCAATGGTAACGACGATCTCTACGAGAAAAGTAAGTCATCAAGTAACAGAGATGATCGATAGTATTCATCTGCAACTCGCTGATATTGAACAAGTTCGAGAGATGGCAGATACGATGAGAGAGACATTGAATGTCATTGAAGGACAAGCTGCATCACAAATTAGTATAGCTCAGTCTGAAATTGATCGTATAGGAGATAAAATGCTTGAAATATCCACCAAAGTAAAAGCTACGAATTATTCGATACATAGCTTTGTAGATACGATGCAAGATATTAAAAATGTAATTAGTGTTATTGAAGAAATTTCAGCTCAAACTCATTTATTAGCACTTAATGCTTCTATTGAAGCAGCGCATGTTGGGGAGCAAGGAGCAGGATTTGCGGTCGTTGCAGGTGAGATTAGAAAGTTAGCCAACAATACGAAGAAATCAACTGCGGAAGTACATGCGATTACAGATCGGATTTATAAGGAGGCTCAGAAAGCATATCATATTATTGACGAAGGCAATGGTGTAGTAGAAGAAGGAAATGTACTTGTACACACTGTTGCGGAAGCTTTAAGTGAAGCTAACATGCAAGATATGCGTAAGAGTGAAGTTGTTGACGGGGTAGTTGAATTATTAGAACAAATTGCGCAAGTCAGTAATAAAAATCGCAAAGTATCGACAAGTGTTGGGAAGCGAGTAAATACATTAGCTGATGAAATGTTAGGGGTTCAAGATACAAGTAAGCAAGTGGATATCATTACGAGCCAATTGCAACAACTTGTAGGTCAATTCAAGCTAACAGAGGAACGACTGCGTTAGAGATGAAAAGTAGCATGTGCGAGAGAAAGTTTCTTTAGCGCATGCTACTTTTTGCTGTACGGTGATACTATGATGTTTGTAGTTTTTCTTTGAGCATATGAAGCTGCTCAAGCAGCTCTTCATATTGCTGTTGTTCAATGTGGCAGCTAGCTACTTTACTAGATACGGCATCGGCAATAAGTTGCTGTTGTTCATAGGCTTTACGTTCAAGATGAAGATGAACACGTCGTTCATCTTGTTTGCTACGTTCTTTGCGTAGCCATTGCTGAGCTTCCATCCGATTAAGCATAGGAGTTAATGTACCTGTACCGATACCAAGCGTATCCCCTAACTGCTTAACGGTAACTCCGTCTTCTTCCCACAAAGCTAGCAATACAAGGTATTGCGGATAAGTAAGCTGGAATGGCTGAAGGATATTACTATATAGCTTAGTCATTTGACTAGAAACCTCATAGATGGCAAAGCAAAGTTGCTTATTAAGTGTCAAAAATGAATTCATTGCTTATCATTTGCCGCTATTATTGCAATAAAGCGACAATATCTCCTTCTAATTTACTAGGGTCAGTTGTAGCCGCATAGCGTTTGACGACTTTACCTTGAGCATCGATTAGGAACTTCGCAAAATTCCATTCGATTTTTCTCATTAATAAGCCACGCTTTTCTTCCTTCAAATATTTGAATAATGGATCTGCATCATCACCATTAACTTTAATCTTCGCAAACATTGGGAAGCTCACTCCATAATTAAGCTGGCAAAACTCTGTTGTTTCTTCGATATTGTCAAATTCTTGATTGTTAAATTGGTCACAAGGGAATCCAAGCACGACAAATCCTTTTTCGTGATGGTTTGTATATAGCTCCTGCAAACCTTGGAATTGCGGTGTTAATCCACATTTACTTGCCGTATTAACGATAAGTACAACTTTACCCTCATAATCTTTCAATGAAATCGTATCTCCATTGGGCTTGTTGACGTTGAAATCATAAATAGTTGTCATTGTGATCCTCCTTATTAATTGATATCAATTTAGTGAAATTATTTTAATGATCGTGTACGATTTAATCGTGTGTGATTAATTTACCATAGTGTTAACCAACAATCAATAGTCTTATCATCGACCTGAAATATAGTACATTATTAAATAAAAATAACAATAGTAGTATATTCGAAAAATTATTGAGTATTTTATAATGTGGACAATATTTTTGCATCGTTATATTTAATTAAGACCATTCATTATTCATTAAGGAGAGGGTTACGTAATGAAGAAAGAGTTCAAATTGGTTACTTTACTTCTAGTAGTTATGATGTTTGCAACAATGCTTGCAGCATGTGGGAGTAGCAAAAAGATTGAAATTGGCATTGTTCTACCAACAAAAGATGAAACAAGATGGATACAGGATGAAGAGCGTTTCAAGGCAGCACTTGAAGACTCTAAGTACAATACGGAAATCTTATTTAGCCAAGGTTCTTCTGCAAAAGAAAAAGAAAATGTTGATGCTTTAATTGCAAAAGGAATTAAAGTACTAATTATTTGTCCTTTTGATGGTGATGCAGCTGCAGCAGCAGTGGAAGCAGCTAAGAAAGCCGGCATTAAAGTTATTTCATACGACCGTCTAATTACCAAAACAGATGCTGTTGACTACTATGTAACATTTGATAGCGTGAACGTAGGTAAAGCACAAGCACAATACTTAGTAGACCATACCAAAGGTAACGGCCAACCGCTATATTTATATGCCGGTGCTGCTACTGACAATAACGCATTCTTATTCTTCCAAGGAGCATGGGAAGTGCTACAACCCAAAATTGCAGATGGTACATTCAAAATTGCTAACTCTAGCGAGGCCATTGCACTTCAAGACGTTGCTACACTTGATCGCGAACAAATGAGTAAAATTATTGGTCAAGTAACAACGAACTGGGATCCAAACGAAGCAAAAAACAAAGCACAAACGCATCTAACAGCTGCAGCAGCTGATGGAAAAGGCGATGTAGCTATTCTTGGTCCTAACGACGGTACTTCACGTTCTATCGCCGATGTGTTTGCAACAGACGGTGACATTGCTAGTTATGTAATCTCTGGTCAAGATGCTGAAAAAGCAACTATTCAATACATTATTGATGGTAAGCAATCGATGACTGTATTGAAAGATGTACGTGTCCTTGTGAAAGACGCTATGGATATGGCAGTTGGTATTCTTGATGGTAAAACTCCAGCTACAACAGGTACGTACAACAATGGAGAAGTTGATGTTAAAGCAAAACAAACAGATGTTATTAGTGTAGATAAAACAAATGTAAAAGAAGCTATGGTTGATTCGGGCTACTATGAAGCTAAAGAATTTACTGGGCTATAAAAAAGTCTAGGACTTATAGCTACAGCGGAATAGTGATAAAAAAGTATATCGCTATTCCGCTATTCTAGCGTCCAGTAACGTTAAGGAGTGCTGAATATTATGGGCAAATATATATTAGAGATGAATAATATTTCTAAACATTTTACTGGTGTTAAAGCATTAAGTAATGTGAACTTTAAGGTTGAAGAAGGTGAAATACATTGCTTAATAGGTGAGAATGGAGCGGGAAAATCTACACTTATGAAAGTGCTTAGTGGAGTATATCCGCATGGAACATACTCTGGCGATATTGTGTATCAAGGGCAAGTACAACAATTTCAGAAAATTAAGGATAGTGTAAAGAACGGGATTTCCATTATTTATCAAGAATTAGCGCTTTTCCCTGATCTAACTGTCTATGAAAATATTTATGCAGGAAATGAAGTGAAGGGTCGATTCGGGGTTGATTGGAACAAAACGATTGTACAAGCGAATCAAATGCTTAACAATGTAAAATTAACGGTCAATCCTGCCATGCTTGTCAAAGATCTTGGTGTTGGTAAACAACAATTGGTGGAAATTGCAAAGACGTTAAGTAAGGAAGTGAAGCTGCTTATTTTGGATGAACCTACAGCTGCACTTAATGAAGATGACAGTGAAAATTTGTTGATATTACTGAAAGAACTTAAAACACAAGGAATTACTTGTATTATGATTTCCCATAAGTTAAAGGAAGTCATTGCGATTGCTGATAAAGCAACGATTCTTCGCGACGGACATACCATTTGTACTTTGGACGCGAAAAAAAATGAAATTACTGAAGAAGTTATTATTAAAAATATGGTTGGACGAGAGATTGATGATATCTTTCCAAAGCGTGAACATAAAAATATTTGTGAAACGGTGTTAGAAGTTAAAAATTGGTCAGCATATGATGCTACGCTAGGTCGAAATGTTGTAAAAAACGCAAACATCTATGTACGAAAAGGCGAAATTGTGGGTATTGCAGGATTAATGGGTTCTGGTCGTACAGAATTAGCGCAAAGTATTTTTGGAAATCCGAAATCATATAAATTGCAAGGTGAACTAATAATGAAAGGGAAATCAGGTCAGTTCAAGCATCCACAGGACGCAATAAAAGCTGGTATTGCTTATGTAACTGAAGATCGTAAAGGAAATGGTCTATTTCTTTTGCAAGATATCAAGCAAAATATATCAGCAGCAAATCTAGTAAAGATTTCTAGTCGGGGTGTGATTAATATGAATGAAGAAGTGAAAATTTCTAAGCAATATAAAGATTCACTTAATATTAAAGCACCTTCAGTAGAGCAGTTGGTAGGCAATCTCAGTGGTGGCAATCAACAAAAAGTAAGTTTAGGTAAATGGTTGTATGTTAAACCTAACGTCCTTATTTTAGATGAGCCTACGCGTGGGATAGATGTAGGAGCGAAGTTTGAAATATATACGATTATGAATCAGTTAATACAAGAAGGAATGAGTATTATTATGATCTCATCTGAATTGAACGAAGTATTAGGTATGAGTGATCGTATCTATGTTATGGCCGAGGGGTCAATAAAGGGTGAATTATCAATTGAAGATGCTAGCCAGGAAAAGGTTATGGAGTTAGCTACGCAATAACAGATACTTTTCGTTTCTATGACGAATATCAAGAAGCCAACGAAAAGTTTTAGCTTATACTTACGAAGATACTTTTCGTTGCTTTGAAGTATATCAAGAAGTTAACGAAAAGTTTTAGGAGGTTAATGTTTATGAAATTAATGCATGAAGCCAAAGCGATGCTGAAAACAAATATACGTGAATACGGAATGTATATTGCATTATTTGTTATCATGCTAACGTTCACTATATTAACGGATGGATTATTTATTTCCTCCCGTAATATTAGTAACTTATTAGATGCTACAGGGTATATTGCTGTACTAGCAGTGGGTATGACGTTAGTCATTGTTATTAGACATATCGATCTGTCTGTCGGATTTGCAGCAGGATTTTTGGGAGCGATTGCAGCAATATTGTTAACCCAATTAGGCGTTCCAGTCATTATTACTATTCCAGTTATTCTTGTGTTAGGAATTGTCGTTGGTTTCTTCAATGGGTATCTCGTTGCATCCATTGGAATTCCTTCGTTCGTTGCATCTCTAGCGGCCATGTTAATATTCCGTGGTGCATTACTGCGTGTTACTGAAAAGTCAGGCACTATTAGTATTAAAGACGAAACATTTAATGCACTTGGAAATGGATACATACCTGCGATCATGAAAGTAATGCATTTGAATTTATTATCATTGATTATTGGAGCTATTATTATTGTATTGTATATTGTTAGTGAATTTTCCAAACGTAAAAACAAACAAAAGTACAATTTTGAAGTCATGTCAACAGGTATGTTTGCTATTAAATTAGTATTTATTTCTGTCATTATTGCGTATATTACTTATATTCTCGCGGGTTATAACGGCTTCTCGTGGACGGTCATCATTATGTTAATCGTAGCAGTTATTTATCATTTCTTAACGACATCGACTGTAATAGGAAGACATATCTATGCTGTAGGAAGTAACCCTGAAGCGGCACATCTAAGCGGTATTAACGTAAAGAAGATTACTTATTTTGTCTTTGGTTCTATGGGTTTACTATCCGCTCTATCAGGCATATTATTCACTGCTCGTCTACAATCGGCAACAACAACAGCGGGAACATTGTTTGAACTTGATGCGATTGCAGCGGCCTATGTAGGCGGTGTATCGGCTGCAGGTGGTGTTGGGAAAGTAACAGGCTCAATTATTGGCGCTATCGTAATGGCATCTCTTATAAGTGGTATGAATCTACTAGGAGTCGGAATCTCATATCAATATATGATTCGTGGCGGTGTACTAGCTGTTGCTGTAATATTTGATATTGTCACGCGTAGAAAGCGTGCTTGAATCTACACAAACTAAATACACCTTCAATTTGTAATGGTATTATAAGATACTATTGCAAATTGAAGGTGTATTTTTAGCATATTATAAATTTTTGTGTTATTTTACAATTGAATGATGTTTTATTAAATAATACAATTATAATAATAGCAAGTTTTTACTAATGATTGAGAATAAGGGGGAATGAGGATGACAACGATAAAAGGAAATATGACAACTACACTCGAAAAGTGGAGCTATGGAGGCTTTTCATTCGGACAAAATTTAATGTATATGCTTCAGATTCAATTTCTTACGTTTTTCTATACAGAAGAAGTAGGTTTATCTTTAGGTGCTACAGCGACGTTGCTGTTGATCGCTAAATTATGGGATGCATTTAATGATCCTATTATGGGAGCAATTGTAGATAAGTTACACTTCAAATCAGGAAAATACATACCTTGGCTGAAATACACAAGTATTATTGTTCCGCTCACCATGTTATTTGCGTTTGTAAATATAGATGCTAGTTATTCTATGAAACTAGTATTTGCTTACATTACCTATATTATGTGGGGGATGGCATACACTGTCTCTGATTCACCAATGTTTTCGTTATCAACAGTAATGACTAAACATGTATACGAACGAGATCAACTAATTGCGATAGCACGTATGACGGGAGCCATTGCTGCGATTCTAACAGCTGGATTTATGATGTTAGTGGGTTCATTGGGTTGGCTTGGTGCAATGGCTATTTATTGTGTAGCATCAATAATTACGATGATGCCTTTACCTTTTGTAGCGAAAGAGCGAGTCGTATACAAAGCGCAGAATACATCATTCGTACAAATATTTAAGTACCTGTTGCGTAATAAATACTTTTTTATTTTCTTTATCGGTTATTTACTAATGAGTACGACAAATACACTCCAAACGATCGCAGCATACTTTGCGAAATCTAATCTTGGTGATGAAGGAATGCTCACCATATTGTTAGCGGTGCTAGTGCTGCCAATTATTATCGTTTCACCACTATTGCCTAAGCTAATAGCTGCTTTCGGAAAAAAACGTCTAACTATCTATTGTTCATTCCTCGTTATTATTCTTTCGCTCATTCAGTATGCGGTAGGTTATAATAACTTTACACTGTTTCTTGTCATTGCAGCTATTCGTGTGCTCTGTATGCAAATTCCTCTACTATTATATGGAATGTTTACAGCAGATTGTATTGAGTATGGTAATGCCATTACTGGACAACGTACAGTAGGAGTTGCATTTTCAGTTCAGACAATGTTTACGAAGCTTGCAGGTGCGCTATCCTCTACATTATGTCTAGCTTTACTTTCTTATTATGGATATGTTAATCAAAGTGTTTCGCAAAGTGAGGAAGCATTACACGGCATATGGGTGATTTTCACCTTAGTTCCGATTATAGGTTATGTCGTAATGTTAATTGCGATGTATTTCTATCGTCTTGATGAGAAAATGGTTTCCACGTATATGATCAAAAATCAGACAGGCATTGAAGGATAGGAATGATAGAGTAGATGGAACGCAATGTTATGAAATCTAGGAGGTAAGACAGCATGTTAGTTAAAGAGTTAATGGAGTTATTAATAGCTCCTGTAGGCAAGTTAGCTCATACTGTTGATGGAATTATCATTGGCGATGGCAATGAAGAAGTTAGAGCGATTGGGACTACATTTATATGTAGTTATGAAGTTATTGAAAAGGCTATTGATAAAGGGATAAATGTCATTATTTCACATGAATCGATTTACTATCAACATCATGATAATTATGCTCAATTCGGTGATAGTAAAGTAATCGAGCAGAAGCTTGAACTTCTACGTAAACATAATATACAGGTTATTCGTTTCCATGATTATGCACATGGCTACGTCCCTGATATTATTTCGGCTGGGTTTCTTGACGTATTGGAATGGTCTTCTTATGCAGCGCAAGAGCAAGCAGATTTATTACATTTACCACAACAATCGGTGGGACAAATTGCTAGGCACTTGAAAAACCGTCTGGCAATAGACCATATCCAGCTTATAGGTCATCAAGATCAGTTATGTTCAAACGTTTGGTTACGTCTAGGATTCCGTGGGAATGGTGACAACTGTATCCCTGCATATGAGCAAGGGAACGTACAATTAATTATCGCTGGTGAAGGATTGGAATGGGAAACTCCAGAGTATATAAGAGATGCTAATGTACTAGGGAAAGATATTGCTATGCTTATTGTAGGTCATCAGAAGAGTGAGGAAGCGGGGATGAGATTTTTGGCTCGTCAATTACAACTTCAGTTACCACAATTGTCAATTACACATATTGACCAGGAGGCGGCTATTCAATATGTGTAGCGACAATACGATACTCATGTATTGATATTATTTGTCTAACTTTTCAAGCTTGCGATCTAAGAAAAAATTACCAAATGGTATAAATGCTACTGCGAAACAAAGTACTGTCCATATGAAGTTCCAACGTGTCTTTATCGTTGCATAAATAATGCTAGCACCATACACGACAACGATACCACCATGAATTCTACCGACAATACTAACAACTTCCGGAATATCCATCCAGTATTTCAGAGGCATACCAATACAAACAAGAATGATAAGTGATAGACCGTCCAGCAGTCCAGCTAATCTTAATTTACCTATAGGTGTTTTTAGCATAAGATCTCCTTTAATATGTTGTATAATTGTAGTATAGCGACAGATTGCTTAGAGAAGCTAGGCAAGCTGTGACAATATTATTATTTTTCGATAAGATAATGAAAAAAGGTCATAGATGATAACAACTATGATTTGCTTCCTATTACGAAACTGGTATAATTCTAATGTAGAAGAAATAAGTCCATACATACCATATTGAAATGAATGAAGGAGGTAATTACATGTTTACTGGAATGTCGCATACGCATTCTGCAGCTTGGCTAATTATGATTATATTGTTCTTGGTCAGTTATTTTGTGAAAAAAGAAAAAGTGAAAAAAGTAACACATATGATTTTACGACTATTCTATCTAATTCAGATTTTTTCTGGTGGCTATATGTTCTTCCAAGGTGAATATTCTCGTGTATTCGACTTGAAAATCGTATTAGCGATTATACTTATTGGTATGATGGAAATGATCTTAGTTCGTCAAAGAAAAGGTAAAAGCACATTGCCATTTTGGATTATTTTTGCAGTGCTACTAGTAGTTGTTGTATTAATTGGATATGGCGTTATCGCGTTCTAATAATATGAATACGATAATCATAATTGAGCTAGAAAGATATTGCTATAACAGCAAATTTTTCTAGCTTTTTTTGTCGTTACGATAGGTTAAGTTTGTTATTAGTTACAATTGAGAAGTTTCCAGTAAAATGATAATATTTACAGAAGTGTTATGGAAAAATAGGAATATTTAACCTATAGAGAGCGATTATTCGGATAGGGCTGGAATGGAGTGGTTGGGCATGGAGATTGCTACATCGCAAATACAAATATCCTCGAATATTTGGAATAAAAACTTTATGATTGCTCAATTAAATGCTAGCTACCAATTTACTAGTAGAAATGAGATGTTTCAGCAGTTTATTGCGACATATGGTATGGACACAATAGAGAGAGAAATCGGACATATATTTACAGTGTTTGACATACGACTCAAGCACCAACAAGCTTGGAGCGACGTATGGAATACAGTTAATGAAGTAGGTCACTGGAATGGATATCTTATTTACTCACACTCGGAAAAGCGATTAGCAAAAGCTGAAGTAACGATTGCTGTTGAAGAGAATACAGAACTTGAAGATCAAAAAGATGTACAATCAGCCTATGTCATTATGGGACAGGATCGTACTGATTTGTTCAATGATCAAGCGGATTACGATAAACAATTAAGAAATTTAATAGATTTGAAGAATGCATTTGACTCAGCATCTATTATTGCTGTTACAGATAGTAGTGGTGTTATTACATATGTTAATGATATGTTCTGTCGTGTTTCACAATATAGTAAATATGAATTGTTAGGGAAGACGCATAGATTAATTAACTCTAAACATCACTCAAAACATTTTTTCGCAAAAATGTGGAATACAATTATGGAAGGAAAAGTATGGCGTGGAGAATTGAAAAATCGAGCGAAGGATGGCAGTACCTATTGGATGAATACTACGATCGTACCTTTTCTCGATGATCAAGGAAAACCATATCAATATGTCTCCATCCGTTCTGATATCTCAGACCGAGTGATTGCAGAAACTGAACTTGCCGAAGTATTGCAATATGATTTCAGGCGTACTATTAAAAATTTGCAAAATTGTATTTTCAAATTAACGCGTGATCAAAAGCAAAGAATTGTATTCACATTAAGTGAAGGTAGAATAGCTGAACAACTTGGCATTACAACGGAGCAAATAGAAAATATGTGGATTAAGGAAGTTTGGCAAGAACAATTTCATCATATAGAGAATTATTTCGAAGAAGCTTTTCACGGGAGAAGTCATCAATTCGAGATGCGATATGCTAAGCGCTACTATTATATCTCGTTATCTCCTGTAATAGAGGATGGGATTGTGATCGAAGTCGTCGGCTCGATGATTGATATTACAGAGCGCAAGGAAGCTGAAGCAACGATTCATGTGATGGCTCATTATGATTCATTAACGAATCTCCCGAATCGAACATCATTCAATAGGGCGCTTGCGGATGTTATATTTAACGCTCAAGAACGGGGTAGTAAAGTTGCTGTACTGTTTATGGATTTGGATCGATTCAAAACGGTTAATGATACGATGGGGCACTCAGCTGGAGATAAGCTGCTTCAAAATGTTGCATTGCGCTTATCAGACAGTCTAGCGGGAGTTGGATATGTATCACGTCAAGGTGGTGATGAGTTCACGATCTATCTTGATAATGCTGATCTTGTAAAGGTGGACAATCTAGCGACACAGATTATTACGGATATGGCAGAACCATTTATCATTAATGAAACAGAAGTATTTATTTCCCCTAGCATTGGCATTAGTATGTACCCTGAGGATGGGCTAACGATTGAGATATTATTGAAAAATGCGGACGCTGCGATGTATGCGGCAAAGGAAAAAGGGAAAAACAATTATCAATTTTTCACCATACAATTACATGATAAGATCTCTAGTCGTCATGAGCTTGAACGAGATTTACGACGGGCAATTGAAAGAGAAGAATTGGAATTATGGTATCAGCCAAAAGTTAATTTACGAAGTAATGAACTGATCGGTATGGAAGCTTTAATTAGATGGAATCACCCTGTTCGAGGAATGATCATGCCTAATCAATTCATTCATATTGCGGAAGAAACCAATCTTATTGTACCTATCGGTGAATGGGTATTGCGTGAAGCATGTCGTCAGATGAAGAGTTGGCATGACCAAGGAATTACAGATATTAATGTAGCCGTTAACATTAGCCTAAAGCAGTTTATGTATGATGATTTCCCTACATTGATTTCAACAGTCTTGAATGAAGTTGGTCTCCTACCGCAATATTTAGAACTTGAAATTACGGAAAGTATAACGCAAAATGTGCAGAATTCAATTAAGGTGTTAAATAAAATCAAACAGCTCGGAGTAAATATTAGTATAGATGATTTTGGCACTGGTTACAGTTCATTAAGTTATCTTAGTCAATTTCCGATTGATCGTTTGAAGATTGATCAATCGTTTGTAAGAAATTTGAATGACAATAATCGGGTTATTATTCGTACGATAATAGATATTGCCAATCATATGGGGATTGCTGTTGTTGCTGAAGGTGTAGAGACTATTGAACAAGTTGAATTTTTGCAGCAATTGAAGTGCAAGGAAGCGCAAGGGTATTATTATAGTAGGCCGTTACAAAAAAAAGATGCGAATGATTATATTAGTATTCATAAAGAAATAACGATTTATTAATGGGAATGACGAATAGCTTCTGTTAGTTGGTAGTAAAATATAACCAATTAGCAGAAGCTTTAAATTTCACTAAAGGATAAAGAAGTTGTACAATATACAATAAAATAAAGTTTTGAGGAGTATTAACTATGAAGGAACAATTACTTAAACGATTTATCTCATATGTGAAGGTAGGGACACAAGCAGATCCGAATGTTTCTACTTGCCCATCGACTGGAGGGCAGTTAATGTTAGCGAAGCAGCTAGCTGAAGAATTGCAGGAACTTGGTATGGCGGATGTTACTGTAGATGCCAACGGATATGTGATGGCAACATTGCCTGCCAATTCAGATGTCGCTACACCGACAATTGGCTTTATTGCCCATATGGACACAGCAACAGAGCTAACCGGATTCAATGTTAATCCGCAAATTGTGGAAAATTATGATGGGACAGATATTGTGTTGAATGATACGCAGCAAATTGTGTTATCTCCAAAGCAATTTCCCGAGCTATTGAAATATAAAGGACAAACGTTAATTACAACAGATGGCAATACATTGCTTGGTGCTGATGATAAAGCAGGTATTGCGGAAATTGTAACAGCGATGGCATATTTGCAGGATCATCCAGAAATTAAGCATGGTACGATCAAAGTAGGCTTTACTCCTGATGAAGAAATTGGTCGCGGTGCAGATTTGTTCAATGTTGAAGCGTTCGGTGCAGAATATGCCTACACGATGGACGGCGGTCCGCTTGGGGAACTACAATATGAGAACTTTAATGCGGCAAGTGCAACGGTAACCTGCTATGGTCGTAGTGTTCATCCAGGAACCGCAAAAGGTAAGATGATTAATGCTACGCGTGTTGCTTATGCTTTTCAAGCGGCAATGCCAGAGTATGAAACACCGGAACATACTGAAGGTTATGAAGGCTTCTATCATCTTACTCATATTGAAGGCGGTGTTGAGGAAACGACACTCCATTACATCATAAGAGAATTTGATCATGATACATTCGAGGATCGCAAGCAATTTATCATTAATGTTGGTAAGCAAATCGAGCAGCAGTTTGGCGAAGGTAATGTGAAAATCGAGGTTACGGATAGTTATTATAATATGCGTAATCAGATTGAACCACGTATGGATATTGTAGACCGTGCGCATGCAGCGATGATTAGAGTTGGCGTTACCCCTATCGTGGAACCAATTCGCGGCGGTACAGACGGCTCACGCTTATCTTATATGGGATTACCGACACCGAACATTTTTGCAGGTGGAGAGAATTTCCATGGGAAATATGAATTTGTATCGATTGACACGATGCAAAAAGCAGTAGAAGTTATTGTTGAAATTGCAAAATGCGAGTAGAGTATGGGTATAATGAGAATTAAGAATAGTTAATCTTATTAAATATCGTCTAGATTAATGGGGGAACTAACGTGCAAAAGATTAGAGTGGGGATTATTGGCTGCGGTAATATCAGTGATGCTTATCTAGTAAATTGTGTTCATTATGAAGAGCTTGAAATTGTTGCGTTAGCAGATTTGAATGGAGAGCTAGCGCAAGCAAAAGCTGAGAAATATAAGGTTGAAAAAGTGTTAACAACGGAGCAGTTGTTAGCTGATCCAACGATTGATATTGTATTGAATCTAACGATTCCACAAGTACATGCAAGTATTAGTCTAGCTGCACTTGATGCAGGAAAGCATGTATATTCCGAGAAGCCGCTAGCTGTTACTGTTGAAGATGGACAACGAATCATGGCTAAAGCTCAGGAGCTTGGACTTCGTGTTGGTGTAGCACCTGACACTGTGCTAGGAGCAGGCATCCAAACTTGTCGGAAATTAATTGACGATGGTGCAATTGGTCAGCCGATTGCAGCTAATGCTTTTATGTTATCGGGGGGACCTGAAAGTTGGCATCCGAACCCAGCATTCTTATATGCAAAGGGAGCGGGTCCGATGTTCGATATGGGACCGTATTACTTATCGGCATTTATTACTTTACTCGGTCCAATTACACGTGTCACGGGATCAGCAGTAATCTCTTACCCACAGCGTAAAATTACGAGTGAGCCGAATTATGGCGAGATGATTCAAGTAGAAACGCCAACACATATTAATGGCATTATCGATTTTGCAAGCGGAGCAACGGCGACATTAGTTACGAGCTTCGATGTGAAGGGTGGAAGCTCTTTACCTAATATTGAAATCTACGGTAGCGAAGGGTCGATCATCGTTCCCGATCCTAACACATTTGGTGGACCAGTTAAGCTACGCAGAGCAGGTAGCGAGCAGTTTGAGGATGTTGAGTTAACACATCCATTTGGCGGTAATGATCGTGGAGTGGGTTTACTAGATATGGCGAAGTCGATTCAAGAAAACCGACCACATCGTGCCAGTGGTGAACTAGCGCTGCAAGTGCTAGAAATTATGCATGGTTTCCATATTGCATCTGCCGAGGGACGTCATTATTCGGTACAATATAGCTGCGAAAGACCAGAAGCGATGAAAAGCAATCATTAATAACGTTAATAGATAGAGTAAACATATGATGAAGTCCAGCTTAGGGAGATCTCTGAAATAGCGATACTGGCTCTTAACAGCCCGTGTCGCTATTTCTTTTTTATTGGAATTATCTCCACATTATAGTAGTCTATTAGTAGGGGGGTGAGGCGCTTGTATCGGATATTACTAGTAGATGATGAAATGTTTTTTCGGCAAGGGTTAAGAGCAATCATCGATTGGGAGTCCTGTGGCTATGAAGTGATAGGAGAACAGGATAATGGAGAGGACGCATTCCATTATATTGTCGAGCACCAACCCGATGTCGTAATTACAGATATTAGAATGCCTGAATGTGATGGGCTACAATTGATCCATAAAGTCGTACACGAAGCAAAGCTGAATACTAAATTCATCATTGTAAGCGGTTACGATGAATTCAAGTACGCACAGCAAGCGGTGAAATACGGTGTATGTGATTTTTTACTAAAGCCAATTGATGAACAAAGTCTCGAACATAGTCTTATGGATATAGCTGAGAAATTGAAAAATGAAAAGAAACAATCGAGACATTCACTTATGCATCATTATGAAGAAGTGCTTCATACTATTTTGCAGGAACAGCTTACGGAGGCTCAACTGCTTGCGTATTATACGGAATTGAAATTACAAGTAACGGAGCAATATTATTTTGCATTTGTTGAATATAATCAATATCCTGTAATCAAAAATCGAGATATGTATCCAATCGATCAGCTGCCTCAGCATATCGCCCGGATCAAGGAGCTGCTACCATTTTTTGAATCGCAATACTTATATCCACAGCAAGGAAAATTAGGATTAATTATTAAGGAATCTTGGCTCAAAGACTTTTCTTCGATGTCGTCACTAATGAAGCAATTGCAACGTAAGCTTTCGTCAATTGAACAAGGAACCATTCATCTGTACTATAGCTCATCTTATGACGGAATTTATTTCTTGAAAGAGGCATACGAAGCAGCTGAATATGCGCAGCAATTCAAGTACTATGATGAAAGACAATTATTTGATTACAATGATTTTGCTAGTTATTCACTTAGACATATTATGCTGCCCGCAGATCATTATAAGCAGTTACTACTAGATATGGAAGAAAATGATGAACAGCGTATTACGAAACAATTACAATTATTATTCTTTAGTTTTAGTGCTGAGTATTGCTCGATTGAAGCGATAAAAGCGAGTTTACATAAGCTAGTAGCGGATTGCTTACAAATTTTGCATGAGATGGAGATAGACAAAACACGCATTTCCAAGCTCCATGAAGTACTGAGTTGGGATCATTATAATATTGAACTAGTCGCGTTGAAGCAATTAATATTAACGTTTCTATTAGAATGTGGCTTATGTATTGCAGAAGAACGTAAAGAAATGTCCAAAGGCGGTATACAACGGATTAAGAAATATATCAATCACCATTATGCCGAGCAAATAAGTTTGAAGACAATAGCAGCACAGTTTTACGTTAATCCCGTTTATTTAGGTCAATTATTCAAAAAAACATACGATCTCTATTTCAACGATTACTTATTGCAAATTAGAATTAATGAAGCGAAAAAAATATTGCGGCAAACCGATTTGCGTATTTATGAAGTAGCGGAGAAGGTTGGCTTTAATCATCCAGAGTATTTTGTAGCGCAGTTTGAAAAAATAGAGAAGTTGTCTCCGACGGCATATCGCCAAACGTTTCAAAGTATTGTAGGTGAATAATTGTGAAGCTAATGAAAAAAGCGAAGCTGCTATTGCGCTTAGATGATATGCGATTGCGCAACAAGTTCCTTATGCTCTATTTTTGTTGCGTGTTTTTTCCGATCATTTTAACGAATGTTATTTTCTATAATACGATGAGCAGTAATGTACGTGAACAAAGGATTGGGGATATTAATATAAGCTTGCAGCAGGTACATAATGAATTTTGGATGCAGATTGAAGCGGCGGTAGGTGTTTCGTCTATTTTCTATACCGATTATAATTTGTATACATTGCTAGATGATCATTACAGTAATCCTGCTGATTTTGTAGAAGCATATGATAATTATTTACGTCGAATATTGAATAGCTATACTCCTGTGTACACATCTGTCCAGAACATTAAAATTTACGTAGATAACCCTATGGTACTGCATTCTGGCGGTGTTGCTTACTTGACTGATGATGTTAGATTAAAGCATTGGTTTCGCGCGCTAGATCGACGGACTTCTAGTGAGCCTGTGTTTGTTCGTTCGCCGCGAGAGGATAGTATCATCTCAGGAAGGATAGAAGAAAAGAGCGATAGCTTCAGCATTCTTCGAGTAATGGATTATTATGATTCATATAATACATGGGATAAAGTATTGAAAATAGAGTTGAAAACGGATTCCATTGCGGCCGTTTTATCAAATTTAAATGTACCGGGTCATACGTATCTCGTTGATCCTCAAGGGAGGATCCAATTTACGACAGACCCAGATGTCGATTGGGTGTCTGAAAGAATTACATTAGATAATCTATCGAAAAAAGATGATTTGTATATGTTCGAAAATAGTGTCTATGATGCAAATCCGTTGCAGGATTGGCGCTTGGTAGCAATAGTACCTAAAAGCGAAATATTGCAGGAGGTACAGACGTCTCGTCACTTTGTACTTTGGACAGCGCTTATTAATATCATCGTAGCTAGTATCATTATTATCATTATATCACGCTCCATTACAACTCGCCTCGGCTTTATTCTGAAATATATGAAACGTGTCAAAAATCAGCATTTTGATGTTATAACGAAACGTAAATCTCTTGATGAGATCGGACAGTTAACGAGCGAATTCAATCGTATGACCTTGCAAATTGGTAGCCTAATTAACGATGTATACGTAGCGGATATTAAGGAGAAAGATATGGAGCTAGAGCAACGGTATGCTCAGCTTAATGCTCTGCAAAGTCAGATCAATCCTCACTTTTTATTCAATGCGTTAGAAACAATCCGAATGAGAAGTATTATGAAAAAAGAGATAGAAACAGCTAAAATTATTCATAATATGGCGAAGCTATTTCGCAGTTCTTTAACATGGAGAAGAGATAAGGTTTCCTTGAAAGAAGAGGTTGAATTTATTTCCTGCTTCCTTGAAATTCAACATTATCGTTTCGCTGATCGATTAGCATACCATGTAAATGTTGATCCTGCTGCGGAAAAATGTGTTGTTCCCAAACTAATATACTTACCATTTGTAGAGAATGCGTGTATTCATGGTATTGAAAAAGTAAGACAAGGCGGAGTCGTTAATATTTCCATCGAAGTATTAAATGAGGAGCTGCACTTCCGAGTTGATGATAATGGAGCTGGTATGTCTGACGAGCAACGATTGAAAATCTATTCCTATTTAACGGAAAATGCTGATCTTGGTGAACGCATCGGCGTACAAAATGTCCTCTACCGCTTAAAACTTATTTACGGTAAACAATTTCATTTTGAGATTAGTAGTGCTAATGGTATAGGAACATCTATTCATATTATTGTACCGGCAGAGTATAAATAACTAAAATTTCTATATTAGAATCTATAGTTACTACACTGATTTCAGCGACCTCAGCAAGCTGTAATGAAAGTGTTTACAAAATAACTAAAGGGGCTGAAGAAATATGAAGCAGAGATCATCGATACGCATTGCAATATGTCTGCTACTAGCAATTCTATTGGTGGTAGCAGGTTATGCATGCAAAAGCGGTGGAGACAAAGTAAATAGCAGCGTTACTAACTCAACTAATAACGGCTCGAAAGATGCAGAAGGAAAAGACCCGGAAGAAAAATTTCTAGATAAAATAACTTTCACATACTTCAATGGTGCAGGCACAGCTAAAGATATTAATACAAATGAAACAACGATTGGTAAAATACTAGAAGATCAAACAGGTGTAAACTTCAAAATTGAAAATCTAGTAGGAGATTTGAACACGAAGATTGGTACGATGAATGCTGCAAGACAATATCCTGATGTTCTAATCCCTGATGCTGCGATTGACGAAGTGTTAGGTGCAGGTGGTTTTATCGACTTAACGGATCTTATTGCACAATATGGCCCTAATATTGAACGCGTGTACAGTCCATACTTTGATCTAATGAAAGATAAAGATGGAAAAATAATGTTCTTACCGTTCTCTAACGTTGTTGGTGAATTCGTACCAGATCCTAACATTAACCAAGGTGCTTTCTGGGTTCAACGTGGCGTGTTGAAAGAAGCTGGCTACCCGAAAATTAAAACGATCGATGAATATTTCCAATTAATCCGCGACTATGTAAAAAAACATGAAGGTGAAGATCTAACAGGCTTTATTTCACTAACTCAGGATTGGAGATTTTTTGCAACGACTAACCCTCCGATGCATTTAGCAGGATATCCGAATGATGGCGAAGTAATGGTAGATATGAGTACGTTCGAAGCAAAGGTTTATTCAAATAATGACGATACAAAACGTTATATGAAACTATTGAATGAACTGAACGCTGAAGGCTTATTCGATAAAACATCATTCATTGATAATTATGATCAATATTTAGCTAAATTATCTTCTGGTAAAGTAATTGGATTCTTTGATTATGGTTGGCAAATCGGTAATGCCCAAAACGTATTGAAAGATGCGGCAAAAGCTGATCCCACGCAAGATGATCTAGTATACTTCCCATTACCGGTTACATTTGACGGACAAAAGGACCAATATCTAGATCCTCCTAGTTTCGTTAAAAACCGTGGTATCGGTATTACAGTTAGTGCAAAGGATCCAGAACGCATTATTCAATACATCGATAATTTGCTAAAAGAAGAAAATCAAATAATGAAAAGCTGGGGTATTGAAGGAGAAACATATGAAATCAACGAAGAGGGTCGCTTCTATCGTACGGCAGAACAAGTTAAGAAAATAGACGAACCATTCCGTGAAACTTTTGGTTTCAAATACTTTGATTGGAACTGGCCCCAATACGGAACTCATTCTACACTTGCTAATGGCAATGCTTATGCCCCTGGATACCAACGAGAAGTATTCCAAATGGATATGACAGAAGCAGATAAAATAATTCTAGCTGCTTATGGCGTTCAAACTTATGCAGAAATGTTTGCTGCTCCAGATGATCGTCCTTGGTATCCTGCTTGGGATATTGCGAAAAAACAAGGATTAGCTGAGCAAATCTATGAGACGAAAAAGACTGAATTAACTCGTAAATTTTTCCCGAAATTAGTGCTAGATCCTCCTAGTAAATTCGATAGTAATTGGGAAGAATTCACTGCTGAGTTCAACAAGCTAGATACTGCAGGCTATGAAAGTTTTGTAACTAGTGAAATCAAAAAGATTATCGATGGCACGAACTAACAGGACAAAGTCTGCTTTTTGAACTACCTCTAGTAGATGAAGTGTGGGTCCATGCGATGAGGAGTACTATCATCGCAACGGTCCCTTCTTTCAACCTGAGCAATCATAGTGAGGAGTGACGGGATTGAGTAAACTAGAACTAATAGAGAGCCGACCAAAGCCAATGGGGAAAATGCAACTCTGTTTCAAACGCTGTATTCAACAGCATGCCTTATTAGTAATGACGATACCATTTTAAATGTGGTTATTTATATTCAAATATTTACCCATTTGTGGTTGGACGATAGCATTTCAAGATTTCAAACCTGCTAATAGCTTTGGAGAGCAAACGTGGGTCGGGCTACAACATTTTAGATTTTTATTTGAAGATGAGCGTTTCTTGCGAGTATTACGCAACACATTAGCAATGAGTGGGATTAATCTAATATTAGGATACGGTGGCGCTGTTTAGTGGGGGGTATCAATGGAACTCATGGTTTGATGTGTTTCTGTATAATTCCTTAACAGTAGAATTAAGTACGCTGCAATATGAGTTGCAAAAAATATTATAAAACTCCAATGCATCGATGACTTCAACATCAATAGATTTTACCGCTGCTGTTCATAACACTGGTAGGGTTACACCAACTTCTATTCGTGCTACAATGACAATCGTCGCATCGGTACCAATCATTATGGTATATCCATTCTTACAGAAGTATTTCGTTAAAGGTATGATGGTTGGTGGTGTAAAAGGATAGTTTAAACTTGTAACTTCACTACTCTTCACGCAGTAAGAGCTAAGGTTTTCACTGATTAATATAAACTTTACCCTGTTACATTTGATGAAAACGTTTTATATAATAAATCAAACAACTCTAAAAGATGTTGTTCAAAAATCAAACTTTGATAAAGAGTAGAAATGGATGATTGCTGATGACAACTATTAATAAGTTAGGTGCATATGAAACAAATGAGTATCGTAATGTTTTTGCGGAGTATGGCTACACCGAAGAAGCAATTAATGAAAGAGTCCAATCAACATGGGACGCGTTGTTCGGTGATGATGAAGCTACAAAAATATATTATGAGCTTGGCGATGATAAAGGTTATCTATTAGATACAGGCAATAATGATGTTCGTTCTGAAGGTATGTCGTACGGCATGATGATGGCGGTGCAATATGATCGACAAGATATTTTTGATCGGTTATGGAATTGGACGCATAGTTTTATGTATATGACAGAAGGACTGCATAAAGGATATTTTGCATGGTCGTGCCAGCCAGAGGGTATTCGTAACGCACAAGGACCTGCTCCAGATGGAGAAGAATTTTTTGCGATGGCTTTGTTCTTTGCTTCACATCGTTGGGGTGATCGAGAAGTTCCTTATAACTATAGTGAGCAAGCTAGAAACATTCTTCATACTTGTCTCCATCAACAACAGCCAGGATTTACGATGTGGAATTTAGAGAATAAGTTAATTAAGTTCGTACCTGAAGTAGAATTCTCTGATCCATCATATCACCTGCCGCATTTCTATGAATTGTTTGCATTATGGGCCAATGAAGAAGATCGCACTTTCTGGAAAGAAGCGGCACAAGCTAGTCGTGACTATATTCATATTAGTTCGCATGCTGTCACGGGATTAGCAGCTGAATATGCATTCTATGATGGAACGCCTAATCATATTCGCGGATTTGGTCATTTCTTTAGTGATTCCTACCGAGTAGCGGCAAATATCGGATTAGATTATTCATGGTATGGGGTAGATGAACGTCAAGTTGATATTGCTAATCGTATTCAAGCGTTTTTCGCTGATAAGTCGCCTGATGATTATCGCAGATATGCTGTGGACGGCGAAGCTTTCGAGGAGAAGTCATTGCATCCGGTAGGATTACTTGCTACCAATGCGGTTGCCTCCATTGCCGCCAATGGTGAGCATGCGAAGGCGGCAGTAGAGCTGCTATGGAATACCCCAGTGCGCAGGGGTGATCGTCGCTATTACGATAACTGTATCTACATTTTTGCAATCCTTGCTTTAAGCGGGAATTATCGGATCTGGAAGCCGTAGGTATGAAGGAAGCATGTAAGACTCACGATTTTTGTGGGGCTTGCATGCTTTTTTATATGTTCGGTGTGACGTGCTGAGTTTGTTGAGGTAGTTTTAACCTTCTGCTTAGAACCGCCTGATTTCTTTGGAGTAGCCGTTACATATTAAGGTTTTGTGCTATACTTTTGATAGGAAGCAATATTGAGAATATGTGCGAATTAATATTTACTGATAAATAAATGCATTACAATATATAATGTTGCTAAGTACGCCAACAGATGATGGAAGAGGGGATAGCCAATTGTCACTAGAACTCAATCAATCTGTATTACCAGCTGTTCATAAGTTGAAGGACGTCGAAGAGGTTGTCGCTTCATCGATTACATATATGGTGTTATTAGGTGGGCATATTGGTCAACTGCAAAGTACGGTACAATTTATAAAGCAACATAATAAGAAGATTTTTCTGCATGCCGATCTAATCGATGGTTTGAAAAATGATGAGTACGCTGCTGATTTCTTATGTCAAAGTATTAAGCCGACAGGTATAATATCAACAAGAGCAAATGTCGTGATGAGAGCGAAACAAAAAGGATTGATCGCTATTCAACGGATGTTTCTGCTTGATTCTGATGCACTAGAGCGGGGCTATCGCTTGCTTGAAAAGACGCAGCCAGATTTCATCGAGGTGCTTCCAGGTATTATGCCTGAAATTATTACGGAAGTGAAGCAGCATACGGGTATCCCTGTTATAGCAGGGGGACTTATTCGTACACAAGCGCATGTCAATGAAGCTTTAGGAGCAGGTGCAGCGGCCATAACGACGTCAAGGAAAGAGCTTTGGCTGAGGGGATAGTTCAAAAAGCGGACTTTGATAACGAAGGGGATGCTGACGTAGTTTAGTCGACATCGAATATGAAGTGAACTTGGAAAGTACGGTTCGCGTGTACCAATAACGTACACTTGCGCTTCCGCCTTTCTCAAGTAGCACTCCATCTTCTCGGTTCTGAAAGCCCACTTTTTGAACTTTCATTGAAAGAGGATAGTTCAAAAAAACGGACTTTGATAACGAAGGGGATGCTGACGTAGTTTAGTCGACATCGAATATGAAGTGAACTTGGAAAGTACGGTTCGCGTGTACCAATAACGTACACTTGCGCTTCCGCCTTTCTCAAGTAGCACTCCATCTTCTCGGTTCTGAAAGCCCACTTTTTGAACTTTCATTGAAAGAGGATAGTTCAAAAAAACGGACTTTGATAACGAAGGGGATGCTGACGTAGTTTAGTCGACGTCGAATATGAAGCGAACTTGGAAAGTATAGCATAAGCTTCCGATGTATGTTTCTTGCAGAAACATTGTAGGGCCGCGTGTACGTAACCATGTACACTTGCGCTTCCGTCTTTCTCAAGTAGCGCTCCATCTTCTAGGTTCTGAAAGCCCACTTTTTCCCTTCCGTTGGAAGAGGTAAGGAAAAAAACGGGCTTTGATAACGATGATTAGTCGATGTAGCTTACTCGCGTCGAATATGAAGCGAACTTGGAAAGTATAGCATAAGCTTCCGATGTATGTTTCTTGCAGAAACATTGTAGGGCCGCGTGTACCAATAACGTACACTTGCGCTTCCGTCTTTCTCAAGTAGCGCTCCATCTTCTCGGTTCTGAAAGCCCGCTTTTTTCCTTCCATTGGAAGGGGTAAGGAAAAAAGCGGGCTTTGATCACGATGATTAGGCTAACGTAGGTTACTCGACATCGAAGATGAAGCTAGTATTTTTCATATATATTAAATTTTAATGGAGGGATAAGCATGTCGAAATATATTATGTCCATTGACCAAGGGACAACGAGTACTCGCGCTTTATTAATTGATAAGCAAGGTAACATTGTAGCGATAGAACAGGAAGAACTTCCACTGATCTATCCACACCCAGGGCATGTGGAAGTGGACGCGAGTTTTATATGGGAATCAACGCTTAAAGTGATGAGAAAAGTAGTGGAGAAATCCGATATTATAGCTGAACAGATTGCAGCTATTGGGATTACGAATCAGCGCGAAACAACGGTTATTTGGGATAAAGTAACGGGCAAGCCTATTTACCATGGATTAGTATGGCAGTCTCGTCAAACAACTACGATATGTGATCAACTTAAGGAAGATGGATTTGAGGACGATTTCCGTAATAAAACAGGTCTTATTATCGATCCTTACTTCTCAGGTACTAAAGTGAAATGGATATTAGATCAAATTCGTGGTGCTCGTGAGCTTGCTGAGCAAGGCCGTCTACTATTTGGTACGATTGATACTTGGTTAATTTGGAATATGACGAATGGGAAAGTACATGTTACCGACGTGTCTAATGCATCCCGTACGTTAATGTTCAATATTCATAACCGTTCTTGGGATGAAGAGTTACTGGAAATATTGAATGTGCCGTCTTGTATGCTGCCAGAAGTTAAGGCATCTTCAGAGGTTTATGGATATTTGAATGAGCATATACTTGGGCAACCTATCCCTATAGCAGGTGCAGCTGGAGATCAGCAGGCGGCATTGTTTGGACAGAGCGCATTTAGTATAGGAGATACGAAAAATACATATGGTACAGGTTGCTTTATGCTGATGAATACAGGAGAGAAGCCGATTTCATCCGAGCACGGTCTACTGACGACTATCGCATGGGAAGTAGATGGCAAGCTAGAGTATGCGCTTGAAGGAAGTGTATTTATAGCGGGTGCAGCGATACAATGGCTTCGTGATGGATTGCAAATTATCGAGGATGCCGCGCAGACAGAAGAGATGGCGCTCAGTGTAACTTCTACCGAAGGAGTATATGTAGTTCCGGCATTTGTTGGGCTAGGTACTCCTTACTGGAATAGTGAAGTGCGCGGCTCGATGTTTGGCTTAACACGCGGTACAAAGAAAGAGCATATTGTTCGAGCAGTGCTTGAATCACTAGCTTACCAATCGCGTGAGCTACTTTCTGTAATGGAAGAGGATTCTGGTTATAAAATAACAAGTATGGCTGTAGATGGTGGCTCTATTCAGAATAACTTCCTCATGCAATTCCAAAGTGATATTCTAGGTGTTGCTATTGAACGTCCTTTAATTAGTGAATCTACTGCGCTTGGTGTTGCATTTCTTGCTGGATTAGCTGTTGGTTTCTGGAGTGGTAAGGAAGAAATTTCCGCTATTCATAAAGTTGAAAGAGTGTTTTTCCCGCATATGGATGAAGCTGAGCGAGAAAAATTATTCGCTGGATGGTTACGTGCTGTAAAGGCAGCGATGGCATTTTGTGAATAATAATGGTATACTGACGACAAGTTAATAATGGTTGGAGATATGGAGAAACCGCGAATACCGTTCATAGATGGGCTTTTTATGCCCTTTATCGAACGGATTCATTGGTTTCTCTTTTTTGTTGGTCATTTTCAGAAATTTTTATTGGACATAATAAACATAATGAAATAAACACAAACTGTAAATAGAGGAGATAATATGATGAGCAGACAGACTACGAACGAACAATTTAGCGTATTTAATCGTGCGCAAAGCTTAGAGCAGATGGCAGCACAGAAATTAGATATTTTAGTTATAGGTGGAGGTATTACAGGAGCAGGTATTGCGCTTGATGCAGCAACACGTGGACTCAGCTTAGGTCTTATCGAGATGCAGGACTTTGCAGGTGGAACTTCAAGTCGTTCTACCAAGCTGGTTCATGGTGGCTTACGTTATTTGAAAAACCTTGAAATTGCGGTTGTTGCTGAAGTAGGTAAAGAGCGTGAAATCGTTTATGAAAATGGACCACATGTAACAACGCCGGAATGGATGCTACTACCATTATATGCAGGTGGTTCGATGGGCAAAATTATGACGTCGATTGGTTTGAGAATGTATGATTTCTTAGCAGGTGTGAAGAAGAATGAGCGTCGTAAAATGCTTAATGTCGAGCAAACGTTAGCTAAAGAACCGCTATTGAAAAGCGAAGGCATGAAGGGTGGCGGTTACTATGTTGAGTACCGTACAGATGATGCTCGTCTTACGATTGAAGTGATGAAAAAAGCTAGGGAGCTTGGTTCGATCGCTGTTAACTACACGAAGGCAGAAGGTCTAATTTATGATAAGCAGAAGCAATTAATTGGTGTTAAAGTTCGTGATCTATTGGCAGATAAAGTATATGAAATCTATGCTAATAAAATTATTAATGCAACAGGTCCTTGGGTAGATGAATTGCGTGAACAGGATGGTTCCAAAAAGGGCAAGACGCTGCGTTTAACAAAAGGTGTCCATCTTGTATTTGATGGAGCACGGTTCCCATTGCGACAGGCTGTATATTTTGATATTTCGGATGGACGAATGGCATTTGCAATTCCGCGTGAAGGTAAAACATACTTTGGTACAACGGATACGAATTTTACTAGTGATACAGCTAATCCTGTAACAACGGCTGCTGATCGTAAATATTTACTTGGAGCAGCTAATGAAATTTTCCCAGTATTGAAGCTAACGGATAAGGATATAGAGTCTAGCTGGGCAGGATTAAGACCATTAATTCAGCAAGAAGGTAAATCTCCATCTGAAATTTCGCGCAAAGATGAAATTTTTGTATCGGATTCAGGATTAATTTCAATTGCTGGTGGTAAATTAACTGGCTACCGTAAAATGGCTGAAGATGTTGTTAATAAAACAGTAGAGCTAATGAAGCAAGAAGGAATGAAGGAGCTAGCAAAATCTACTTCTACACGTCATATTCCGATTTCGGGTGGTGATTTTGGCGGTTCTTCGAAAATGGAAGCTTATGTTCAAGCGCAAGTTGCAGTTGGAGTGAAGCAGGAACTAACGAAGGAAGATGCCACTTTACTTGCAAGACGCTTCGGTACAAATACACCGATAGTATTCGCAATGGCTAAGGAAGCTATTGCTTGGGGCGAACCGTTTGGACTTTCTGCGCTATCAGCGATTATGCTGCAATATGCCATGAGATATGAGATGGCTGCTAAGCCCGAAGATTACTTCATTCGTAGAACCGGCGATATGTTCTTCCGTGTCAATGACGTGCTAACATGGCGTGAACCTGTATTACGTGCGATGAATGCTGAGCTTGGATGGACGGAAGCGCAGCTAGCTGAGTATACTGCTGAGCTAGATCGTAAGATTGATGAAGCGAAAAATTCGCATCAGGAATAGTGGACAGTAATTTGACAGATTAGTTCTCTCCACTGCGATGTGCGGTTGATTTGGTGCGCTATGATGTAGGTTAAGGGGAAAAGTACCATTGTTTGGCTCATTAACTGAACAATGAAGTGCAATAAGAGTAAAAGTAACTTTGTTGCTCTTGTTAACCGTGCTATGATGTGAATTAAGGGCAAAAGTAACTTTGTTTGGCTCGTTAACTGGGTTGCGATGTGAAATAAGTGCAAAAGTTACCTTGTTTGCACGTTAGAGGGTGCTCTCGTGTGAAATAGAGTAAAAAGTTGCTTTGTTTGCCCATTAGAGGGTGCTCTCGTGTGAAATAGAGTAAAAAGTTACTTTGTTTGCTCGTTAGAGGGTACTCTCGTGTGAAATAGAGTAAAAAGTTACTTTGTTTGCCCGTTAGAGGGTACTCTCGTGTGAAATAGAGTAAAAAGTTACTTTGTTTGCCCGTTAGAGGGTACTCTCGTGTGAAATAGAGTAAAAAGTTACTTTGTTTGCTCGTTAGAGGGTGTTCTCGTGTGAAATAGAGTAAAAAGTTACTTTGTTTGCCCGTTAGAGGGTACTCTCGTGTGAAATAGAGTAAAAAGTTACCTTGTTTGTACATTAGAGGGTGCTCTCGTGCGAAATAGAGTAAAAAGTTACTTTGTTTGCTCGTTAACTGGGTTGCGATGTGAAATAAGTGCAAAAGTTACTTTGTTTGCTCGTTAGAGGGTGTTCTCGTGTGAAATAGAGTAAAAAGTTACCTTGTTTGTACATTAGAGGGTGCTCTCGTGCGAAATAGAGTAAAAAGTTACTTTGTTTGCTCGTTAACTGGGTTGCGATGTGAAATAAGTGCAAAAGTTACCTTGTTTGCACGTTAGAGGGTGCTCTCGTGTGAAATAGAGTAAAAAGTTGCTTTGTTTGCCCATTAGAGGGTGCTCTCGTGCGAAATAGAGTAAAAAGTTACTTTGTTTGCTCGTTAGAGGGTACTCTCGTGTGAAATAGAGTAAAAAGTTACTTTGTTTGCCCGTTAGAGGGTACTCTCGTGTGAAATAGAGTAAAAAGTTACTTTGTTTGCTCGTTAGAGGGTGTTCTCAAGAAAAACGAAGTAGAATATCAAGGAGCTATGAAAAGTTAGTGAATGCTTTCGATGCTACTTTTTATTTGCAAGGCAGCGTTTCTGGAAGTTATGAAAAGTTGGCATATGCTTCCGATGCTACTTTTCATTTGCAAGGCAGATTATCAAGAAGTTATGAAAAGTTTTGGGAGGGATAGATATGAAGTTTAGGAGACTTGGTAGTACTGATTTGAATGTTTCGGTTATTGGACTTGGTACATGGCAATTTGGTGGAGAATGGGGTATTGACTATACGCAAGCTGAAGTGGATCAAATTCTCGATCAAGCACATGATCTTGGTATTAACTTGATTGATACAGCGGAATGTTATGGTGATCATCTTTCTGAGCAATTTATCGGCAACTATATTAGTCGCCGTAATCGTGAAGATTGGATTATTGCTACGAAATTTGGTCATGAGTTCCATTCTATCTTCTCACGTACTGATCGTTATGATGAACAAAGTGTACTTAAGCAATTAGATGATTCGTTGAAAGCATTACAGGTAGATTATATCGATTTGTATCAATTCCACTCTGGTCCAGATAGCGCATTCGATAATGATCAACTATGGACAACGCTTGATAAACAAATTATAGCGGGAAAAATCCGTCACCTTGGGCTGTCTATCGGGAAAAATAATAATATGCATCAAGTGGAAAATGCAACTAAAGTAGGTGCACAAACGATTCAAGCGGTTTATAATCGTCTTGATCGAGCACCTGAGCTAGAGGTATTTCCTTCTTGCAAAGCACAAGATCTTGGTATGCTTGCGCGTGTACCTTTGGCAAGTGGTTATCTAAGTGGTAAATACAAGCCAGGTGCAAGCTTCGGTAGCAACGATGTTCGTCATCGTCATGACCCTAAGCAAACAGCGCATCGCTTACTAGAAGTAGAAAAGATTGCACAAGAGGAAGTGCCAGCAGGTGTGGATATGGCGAGCTGGGCATTAGCTTGGTGTCTGAACAATGAAGCTGTTACTGCGGTAATTCCAGGCTGCAAAAATAAAGAGCAAGTCATTTCGAATGCTCAGGCTGTAACATTATTAAATGAATAAGAAATTAAGAAATAATGTAAATATAACAGTTAAATCCGAACGATTAATATGAAAAGAATAAAAACAAGAGCGAAACTATAGTTTCGCTCTTGTTTTTTTAAATAATTCTGTGAAAACGTACGGATTTAGATTATACTACAAATGACAGAATTATATGCATATTAAAGGATAAGAAGAAATGTAAGTGTTTTATAGTAGTTCTGATTAATGTTGCAGGCTAGCAATACGCGGATTTTCCGTTGCAATGAAAAACTTGTAATATTATTGCATAAAATGTATTGACTTAATCAGTTAAATCCGATAGGATTACTTTTTATTAATCAATTATTGTCGTATACAAAAGGGGAGAGACATATGAAATTGAGAAAATTCAATCTATCAATCGTATTACTATTAGTTGTTGCATTGGTGGTTACCGCTTGTGGAGAAGGAAATAATAGCGGTAAAACTAATAAGCCACAAGTTGAAAACCTTCCAGCTGCTTTAGTAGAAAAGGGAGATATTAAAATTAAAGTTATTCGTAAAATTGGCGGCGACGATCATACTGCACAATTTTTAGCTGGTGCTAAGCAAGAGGGAGAATCTCTTGGCTTCAAAGTAGATGTATTTTCAGCTAATGGCGATACATTGAAATTCCATGAAGCACTTGAGCAAGCAGCTAACGAAGATATCGATGCAGTTATTATCTCTCATGGTGAAGAAGAAACAACGGTTGAAGAAGTACAAGCATTACGTGATAAGGGCATTGAAGTTGTTGCTTTTGATTCTATCGAAGGTCTTACTGCTATCGAAGGTGTAACATCTACTTCGCAAAATGATGAGTCTTTAGCAACATTCGCACTTGATCACCTTGTAGCTGAAACAGGTGGCGAAGCCAAAATCTTATATCTGTGGGTAGATGGTTTTTCGGCAATGGTTCGACGTAATGCGGTTTACACTGATGTTCTTGCAGCTAATCCTGGAATCATAGAACTAGATCGCTTTGGTATTGCTAGTGACAACACATCTGTTGATACACAAGATGCGGTTGCTACACTACTTTCCAAATATCCTAAAGGTGAGCTTGATGCTATCTTTGCCACTTGGGATGCGTTCGCAATTGGTGCACATCGTGCGCTAGTAGAAGCTGGTCGTACAGAAGTGAAAATCTTCGGTATTGATGTTTCTAATCCAGATCTTGAAGCGATTCAAGAAGAGAATAGCCCGTGGGTTTCAACGGCAGCTGTAGATCCAAAGCTAATTGGCGCGATTACAGTGCGTCTTGCAGCAAAAAAACTAGCAGGTGAAGAAACTCCAACTACTTATAGTCTAGATGCTAACATTATTAAGCAAGCTGATTTGAAGGCAGCTGCTGAACCTGTGAAAATGGATACACTTGGTGATATTATCCCAGGTTGGGGTACGAGTGATGCTTTTCTTGAGGATTGGATGAAGGCATTAAAAGAAGCGAACAAAAAGTAGTAAGGGGGTTCAAATTCGTCCATTTGTGATCACGATGAATAAGCTACATAGTCAATCATCGTTATCAAAGTCTGTTTTTGAACAACCTCTTCATAGATTAATCTAAGAGCGCCATCTCTATTTCTTATAGAGGGGGCGCTCTATATCCTATTATTAAGGTAGGTGGAATAAGTTGGCATCAGATCAACAAGTAAAGCTAGAAATGAACGAAATATCGATTGCCTTCCCTGGTGTACAAGCACTATCATCTGTGAATTTTGCAATGAACTCTGGGACAACACACGCTCTTATAGGTGCAAATGGTGCCGGAAAATCTACACTGATGAAAGTACTATCAGGTGCTTATAGTCACTACTCGGGCGCCATCAAGTTAGCTGGAAAAGAAGTTAATATTCGCAGTCCGAAGGATGCTAAGGATAATGGAATTCAAATCGTATATCAAGAAGTGGATACGTTATTAATTCCTAATTTAAGCGTTGGTGAAAACATTATGCTAGAGAAGCTTGTGCATGATTCCAAAGGCAAACAACTGGTGAACTGGAAACAGCTTCATAAGGATGCCTCTGTTATTATGCAACGACTTCAGTTAACGATGCCAACAAAAAAACTTGTCCAAGAGCTAACTTTAGCGGAAAAGCAGCTTGTTCTTATCGCTAGAGCTATTACGATGGAGTGTAAGTTTCTTATTCTAGATGAGCCTACTGCCCCGTTAAGTGACAGTGAAACATCCAGATTATTTGAACTAGTGAATCGCCTAAAGCAAGAAGGAGTCGGCATTATTTTCATTTCTCATCGTCTACCTGAATTATTCCAAATTTGTGATGATATTACGATATTACGAGATGGTCAGTTTATATTGTCTGATTCAATTCATACATTGGATCAAGAAGGGGTTGCACAACATATGTTAGGTACCCAACTTGGTGGACAATTTCCCGAACGAGTTAGTAAACTAGGTGAGATTGCCTTTGAAGTTGAACAGATTGCTGATGATGATAAGGTTCATGGCGTCTCTCTTACTGTTCATAAAGGTGAAATTGTAGGATTGGCGGGTTTAGTAGGAGCTGGCAAGACAGAGGTATGCCGGATTTTATTCGGGGCAGCTCCGAAGAAACGTGGTGATATTAAATTGCATGGTAATCTAATGAATGCTCATTCACCATATCGAGCGGTGAAAATGGGCTTAGCGATGATACCGGAGGAAAGACGCCGTGAAGGCATTTTCGTTGAAGATACTGTGGCTATCAATTTAACGATTGCAAATCTAAAGCCTCACTTAACGATGAATAATTGGCTAAGTAGTAAGAAAGAAAAAATAGCGGCCAATAAGATTATTAAGAAGTTAGGAATAAAAACTCCGAATGAGAAGACGCTTGTTGGGAGTCTCTCAGGAGGTAATCAACAGAAAATAGCAATTGGTAAATGGCTGCTAACAGATGCAGATATATATATATTTGATGAACCTACGAAAGGTGTAGACGTTGGTGCTAAGCGCGATATCTACTATCTCATTGCTGAATTAGCTGCACAAGGCAAAAGTGTACTCTTTGCTTCTAGCGAAATGAACGAAATGATCGGAATTACAGATCGGATGTATGTAATGTACGATGGACAAGTGGCAAAAGAACTTATTACAGCGGATACTTCAGAAGAAGAGATTATGTTTTATAGTACAGGAGGGCAATAGCAATGAGTGCAGTTGGGGCAAAAAAGAAGAGTTTTCAATGGTTCGATTTTCTATATAAATACGGAACATTAATTACAATTGTCGTACTGATTATATTTTTCGGTCTCGCTACAGACAATTTTTTTACTTCTAGTAATATTACTAGTATTTTGCGTGCAATTTCGATTGTGACGATTCTTGCGATAGGCTTGACGATTTCATTATCTGTTGGAGGATTTGATCTATCCGTTGGTTCGACAGCATCATTAGCTAATGCAGTCGTTATTTCTATGTTTGTGTGGCATAGTCAAAATATTTTCATTAGTATTATTGTTTCATTAGCGATATGTATTATTATTGGACTTATAAATGGTTTCCTCGTCACCAGCTTCAAAATACAAGATATGTTAATGACGCTAGCGATGATGTTTGTTATTCAGGGTGTGGCATTGACTTACACAAAAGGCGCGACTATCTCACAAAATATGATTATGCCTAGTGGTGATTATGCACAAGGCTCTATACCGAAAATTTTTGGACTATTAGGGAAGGTGCCGTGGATCATTATTGTAATGCTTGCTGTTGTATTATGTGTCCATTTATTTTTAACATATACTAAGCACGGACGTTATATGTATATGATCGGCGGTAATCCAGAGGCTGCTAAATTATCAGGTATTCCTGTACGTAAGTACCGTTTTCTTGCATACGGATTAGCTGCTATCTTTGCTGGTATTGGTGGTGTTATTCTCGCAGCTCGTGTTATGACAGCAGAGGTTAATGCTGGGGCTCCTTTATTAATGGATGCTGTGGCGGCGGCATTTATAGGATATTCTGTATTAGGTTCTGGGAAACCGAATGCGTTCGGTACATTTGTCGGTGCAGTATTGATGGGGATATTATCTAGTGGACTTATTATGATGTCAGTACCTTACTATGCGATGGATATTGTGAAGGGTGCTGTGTTGGCGCTTGCCCTGGGCATAACATACTACAAACGCAAGCACTAGCTGTAGAGGTAGGGCGAAAAGATCGCTTGTGATCACGCGGTAACGCTCTGTAGCATATTCGGCATCTAATATGCCCTCCATCGAAAGCCTAGCATAAGCTTCCGATGTATGTTTCTTGCAGAAACATTGTGGTATACGCATTGGTCAGCGGAAGCAATTCATTAATGTTCTTATTGTCTGATAACTGATTAACACAGATCGTAAATATAGAAACATTTTAGAAGCTAGTGTACCAATAACGTACACTTCACTCCTCGTTTTCTAACTTGATGGTCTCACTCCTTACAAGCAAAATTTTTATCTTAAACTAATTCGCTATAAGGTATCAGAATTCCATTTTGGGGACCGTAGTAGTAACGATTTATGAACCTGTTTTTATCAATCTTTTTGAATGTAAACGAACTAAATCCAATATGTTACGTAATATATTACGTAACATATTGGATTTTTTGTGGTATACTTAATTCAAAGTTTGGCATACTATAACGTAATAAGGAGAAGATGGAGATGGTATCAACTATGGCAAAACCGACTTTTGACGTAGATCAGTTAGTAACTTCTTCCGACGCTTCCAAAAAGTTCGGAGAACTACGCAAAAAGGCTAAAGAAATCCCGCAATATATTACGGATAATGGTAATGTGGATACCGTTTTGATTGGGTATGATTTATTTGAAAAGCTCTATGATAGATTAACTAAATTAGAAGAAGCAGAAGAAGAACGCATCTTATTACAGCGGATTGAAAGAATTGAACGGAATCCAGAATCCGCGAAGTCTTGGAGAAATGTGCGCCGGAGCATTGCGGTAGATTAGTGCAAGAAGAACGATTTGATGTCCGTCTCGATGAAGATGCTGAAAAAGAGTATAACCGACTGGACGGTTCTGTACTTGAAATAGTGAACAAGGCAATTGATGGGCTTATATTTCGAGCGGATGAAATAGGTAAAACTCTTAGTAACTATACAAATACAAAATTAGCTGGTTGCAAGGAAATTAAGCTTCGTAATGCAGGGATCCGTATTGTGTTCAGAGTGACTAACGAAAAAGTAGATGTACTAAGGATTGTTTATGTTTTAACTATTGAGCGACGTACACGAGACATGGTATTTAAAATCGCCGATGGAAAATTAAGAACTTATCGTAAACTAACGAAAGAACAAACTCTACTTTTACATGCAAAGCAAACGAAATGGTCTCCAGGCCGAAAATGAAATGTTAGTTATCGCTTTTGGGTCTACCATAATAAAAAGTCATCCCCAGCAGCTACGCACTCAAAAGTGCTATTACTAGGGATGACTTTTTTGTTACAGCTGAGCTTCCTCTAAGTAGAACTCTTTATAGCGATCGTAATCAGCGACACTACATTCCATTTCTATGCGAGTGCCTTGTTCTTCATATTCTGTCGCAAAGATTTGGGCATGTTCATTAAAGTAGGACACGATGCGCCCTTGATCGTATGGAATAAGAACAGAGCATTTCACATAATGGCTGAATAGCTGCTGACGAATGCATCCGACAAGTTCATCGATTCCTTTGGCTTCACGAACGGACATATAAATGTTTTTGCCATGAACTTCAGGATATGGATGATCGGTCAGATCGCATTTATTATAGGCATAGATCATCTCGATGCCTTTCGTACCTAGATCTTCAAGTGTTGCATTGGTTACATCAATTAGCTTCTGATAATCTTCATGTGCATAATCAACAACATGAATGAGAAGATCTGCTTCCGCTACCTCTTCCAGTGTAGAACGGAATGCTTTAACTAGATGATGGGGGAGCTGGCTGACGAAGCCGACAGTATCTGTTAACAGGAAGCTCTTGTGATCGCTAAGTTCAATTTGTCTTACAGATGTTTCAAGTGTTGCAAATAGCATGTCTTTCACGAAAACTTCTTTGCTTGTTTCAGGATCTGTATGCCTCAGCAAAGCATTCATCAGACTTGATTTCCCTGTATTCGTGTAGCCGACTAGACATACTACTGGAACCTCATTCTTCTTACGCTTCATACGCTGAATTTGACGAGTAGCTACAAGTTTTTCTAGCTCTTGCTGTAGCATGGCGATGCGATCTTCAATCCGACGACGATCAAGCTCCAGCTTTGTTTCTCCTGTACCTTTGTTACGTAATCCTGCACCACCACCACCGCCTTGACGACCAAGTGATGCACGTAAGCCGACTAAGCGCGGAAGCATATATTGCAGACGAGCAACTTCAACTTGAAGTTGTGCTTCTCTAGTCTGAGCACGTTCTGCAAAAATATCCAGAATGAGAATAGTACGATCGATAACTTTGCGATCAAGCTCAGCTTCGAGATTACGAATCTGGGAAGGTGAAAGCTCATCGTTGAAAATAACCGTTTCTGCTTCATGAGCTTCTGCAAGGAGACGTAATTCTTCGACTTTCCCTGTTCCAAGGTAATGAGAAGATGTGGGCCGTTGTGCTTTTTGTGTAAGTTGATCTACAACTGAAATATGACAAGCATCTGCAAGTGAGGCAAGTTCTTGCATTGAATAATTAAAGTCTGCCTCTTGGCGTTGACTAAGGTGCAAACCGACAATAATTGCACGTTCTAAAGGTTGTTCCATCATAATTATTAACCTCCAACTGAGTTGGGAACAGTGTAGCATATGGCACGTAGTCTTTCAATAAATTACCTTTAATCTACGCTGCCTGAGCTATGAAAATATAGCAACTCATGCTATTCTTAAAGGTGATAAATGCAGTAATGATTGGGGTTAGAAGAACAACATGAAAAAAAGATTACGTAAAAGTAAGTTAACAATAGTTCATGTTCAAAGTCTGCTTTTTGAACGTCCTTCTATATTATGCACGATGCTGCTAATAATTATGTTAGCAGGTTGCTCAATGAGCAATAGTCAAGTGAATGATGCTAATCCTGTTAACGCTGAGAATGGAGCTGTAACATCTAAGCAAGCTACATCTCAAAAGAAGGAGATTGTTGTGTCTGCGGCTGCAAGCTTGAGTGTAGTTATGGATGATATTATTGCTCAATTCGAAGCTGAGCATGCTGATATTGTAGTTAAAGTCAATTATGGTTCTTCGGGTACATTACAGAAGCAGATTGAACAAGGTGCACCAGTTGATCTATTCGTATCTGCAGCAATTATGCAGATGAGTGCTTTAGAAGAGCAGGGACTGCTTGAAGCCACTAAGCCGCTATTGAACAATGAAATCGTTATTATCGGCAATAGAGAGCTAGTTGATGTAGCGCTTGCCGAATCAGCGACGATTGCGCACTTGCTGAAGCAGGTCAACCCAACATTTATTGCAATGGGGGAGCCGGATACCGTTCCTGCGGGACAGTACGCGAAGCAAGTGTTACAGCAGGAACAATTATGGGATGTATGGACGAAGCACTATGTGTATGCGAAGGATGTTAGACAGGTGCTAACTTACGTTGAACAAGGTAATGCTGAACTTGGTTTTGTCTACTTATCCGATGCGATTTCTTCTAATAAAGTTAATATCATTCACCATATTGATTCTGCAACACATGATCCGATTACTTATCCTATAGCCATCTTGAAAAGTAGTAAGCAAATGGATGCTGCCCAGCTATTTTTCGATTATTTGTTACATGAAGACCGAACTGTTCTTTATGAGCAACATGGCTTTAAGAGAGCTGAATAGTGATGAATGAATTTGATTGGGGAGCATTTATTGCACCGATTGTCACCTCACTTAAAATAACGATAATAGCTAGTATTATTGTTTTTATATTAGCGATTATTGTGTCACGTTATATGAGTAGAGCAAAATTTCGTGGTAAAGTACTGCTAGATACTTTATTTATGATTCCGTTAATATTACCTCCAACAGTAGTTGGATTCATTTTACTATTTGCCTTTGGTAAAAAAGGCTTGCTTGGTCAATTGACGGAAATTATTTTCGGTCAATCACTTGTATTTACGTGGTGGGCAGGCGTTGTTGCTGCTATAGTTGTTGCATTTCCGCTCGTATATCAGACGATCAAGGCTGGATTTGATTCTATTGATGCTGATCTAGAGGATGTTGCACGTTCACAAGGTGCCACGGAATGGCAAGTATTTCGCTATGTCGCACTACCGCTCAATCAGCGGATGTTGGTTGTTGCTTTTATTTTAGGTTTTGCGCGTGCGTTAGGTGAATTTGGGGCAACGCTTATGCTTGCGGGGAATATACCTGGTCGCACGCAGACAATTGCGACTGCGATCTACGTAGCGATTGATGCAGACCGAATAGCACTTGCGATAGCGTGGGTTGTCATTATGATCGTGTTCTCGTTCATAATGATGTATATTGTACGTCAGCCGTCTAAGGGATAGCACGATGTAGAGAGTGTCCGGAACGGAAAGAGTTGTTATTGCTTCATTAGGTAGGCCATATTATACTTAACTATTAACTTCACCGAGGATGTTCCAAAAGCTAGCATTGGAAATAGACAAGAAGTTGAGAGAACATTCATGAGAAATGGGGAGACGAGATGAGCTACAAAATTGCTTTCTTTGATATTGATGGAACTTTGGTGAATGAAGAAAAGGTTATTCCACAGGATACGATTGATGCCATTTCCGAAATGAAAGAAAAAGGAATCGAGCCTGTTATTGCGACAGGGCGTGCACCATATTTCTTGCAAGATTTACTAGAGATTGTAGGTATTGAATCTTATGTTTGCTTGAATGGAGCTCTTGCTGTATATAAAGGCGAAGTTATTTATCGTAATCCAATCTCACCGACAACATTAGCGAAATTAGTTGAGCAATCTACTGTTCACGGACATGCTCTATGTTTCGAAGGAGAGTCACAATATTATACAGATCAAGATGAACATGAATATATGCTAGAATCGGTCAATTCGTTGAAAGTAGCATTGCCAAAAGTTAACGCGAACTTCTGGAAGGAAGAGCCAATCTATCAAATGTTTTTACACACTCTTGCAGAGGACGAGCATTTGTATGCAGCGTTAGAAGATTCCGTTACATTTATTCGCTGGCATGATAAAGCATTAGATGTATTACCAATCGGAGGTTCCAAAGCTAAAGGAATTGAAGCAATGTTGAATCAGCTCAACTTGACCAAGGAAGAAGCGATTGCATTTGGCGATAATTTGAATGATAAAGAAATGCTTGAATACGTTGGCTTCGGTGTTGCAATGGGCAATTCACATCCCGATGTTATTCCATATGCCGACTTTGTAACGACGCATGTAGATGAGAAGGGTATCCGCAATGGACTTATTAAAGCAGGAATCTTAGATAAATAATTAGGCAAACGTTCACCAATTAGTAGGTGCGGGCGTACACTAACCTAACGATGCATAGGCGTAGGAGGTTATGAATGTGATCGTACTTACACAAGGCTCGATTGATGAGCTTAATATTGAGAAGTTGCCTTTGATTGAGCAAAATATTGTTCGCTGGAAGCTGGCGAGTAGAAACGTTTATCAATACTCCTCATTGGATGCTTTATTATTCGAGTTAACGATGAGAAGACATACGGTTGAAGCATCATATGCAATGTATGAGAGTGGCGTTCAATTTGCCGTATTTTCAAATTCGAGATGTAATCCACGTTACTGGAATAGAACACCCAACGGAGGCTTTTTATTACGGAGTGATGTAACACCGGCGGATGCTATTCGCGATATATTTGAAAATGGAGAGCTATATGCGTTCGAATGCTCAGGAGCTATCATTATTTTATATTATAAAGCTGTGCTGGAGACGATAGGTGATCCGACCTTCAATTATTATTTCCAAGATTTATTTTTGCGGGAATGGCAGAAGGATTATGATCTTCGTCTAGTAGCAAGCTATGATCTTAATGATGTATATCCAGGGGATGTGTGCTATTTCCGTAATCCAGACCATCACCCTCGTCATCCTGAATGGCAAGGTGAAAACGCAGTGATGCTTGATAAAAATTTATTTTTTGGTCATGGAGTAGGCATTCAAACGAGCGAGGGTATTATTGAAAACTTGAATCGGGCACGTCGACCATTTGCACGTCGCTCGGCATATCAAGAAAATCTTATTGTTCGGCCTGATTTTGAAATGCTGCGTGATCTCATTATTCATGAGCAGCGTATCGCAATAGCGATGGGGCAATTAATACTGGTGGATGAAAGAGAACTGCAATCTGCTCAGTAGTAACTGCGTCTAGCGGATCTGCACAAGACAATAGATTTATACTGTTAATAATGTAAAATGCATCTCTTACAATAAACGTTGGTGCGCCATGAGCGTAACCAATGAATATTCTAGAGATGCATTTTTTCTATATTATTGTGATTTTGTCGTTTTACGCAGTGCTTGATATTTCTTGTACTGGTAATAGATTGTACATCCAATACAATAGCCTAATAATGCGCTAAGTGCCGCTAATGCCATTGCACCTGCAACAATATAAGCAGCTGTTGCCCAATTTAGAGAAAGACATATTAGTGATATTGATAGAAATGTAATTCCTAATGAAAGATTGAATTTCTGCAGTTCTGCAGCTTCGGTTACTTTCTTACCATAAATCTTTTGTGCAATCGGTTCTAATATAATGACAAATGTATTCGCACCAGCACCAAGTAAACGGGTCATAACTTGAACAAGCCATACAATGGCGATTAGCCAAGGCATTTGTGCAATAATCGCAATTAATAATGTAATGACAATGCCGATCTGATTGCTTCTTACTTTTGCAATAGGAATTTCATTCATACCGGTATTCTCCCCTCATCTACATTTTCTCTGGTTCTGCTAGCTCAAGACCTTTCGTATCAACGGTTACTTTAGTCATTACTAATGGTTCAAGTGGCTTATCTTCCCTATCTCGTTTCTGTGCAACGATTTCATCGACGACATCTAAGCCCTCTGTTACCATACCGAATGAAGCATATTGACCATCTAGGCTTGAAGCGTCTTCAGCCTGGACTATGAAAAATTGGGAGCCTGCGCTATCAAATGCGCCATCAATATGATTAGGAAGACGCCCCATAGAAATAACACCGCGTGCATGCGGCAATAGATTTTCAAAACCATTTGCAGTAAATTCACCTTTAATGCTGTAGCCAGGACCACCTCCGCCAGTACCTTCGGGATCGCCACCTTGAATCATAAAGCCAGGTATAACACGGTGGAAGATAAGACCATCGTAGAAACCTTGTTGTACTAGTGAAACAAAGCTGTTCACCGTGTTAGGAGCAATTTCAGGATATAGTTCCAGCTTAATAATTCCACCATTGCTCATCTCTATTGTAACTTCAGGATGCTGACTTGAATCAAGTAATTCAAGTTCTGGCTCAGGAGTAGGTGTTGCAGTTGCTGAGTTAGAGCCAGTAGTTCCTGTGTTATTGTTGCTTGGAGCAGGTTTTTCACCGCATGCACTAAGTACAAGCAGCATTACAATTAATACGGTTAATTTTTTCAAATGCATTGAGTATTCTCCTTTATGTATATGCTAACTAGTATTTTAACACAAATGAGTATCCGAATCCTAATGCAGTTATATGACCATGGCGAAACTTGTTCCAATTTCATATCTTATTATGAAGCTATCTGGGGAGGGGACAAAATGTTTATGATGAATTGGGGAAGGCAAGTACGAATAACAGCTAAGAGAACTAGACGGAAATCTGACAAAATGATTAAAACTAATATTTTATTAGGTAATAGCTATATTAAGTCACATATTCCTGTGACGAAGACATATTCTCATTCAACGCTACAATTAATGCTAGCAAAGTATGGCATGGTATATATTAAGCCGAAAAATGGCTCACTAGGTAGAGGGGTCATTCGGGTCACGAAAAAAAACGGTGTATATAGTAGTCATATTGATAAAGCAATAGTAACATATACTAATTTTGAAAGCTTAATACGGGCGTTAGCACTTCATATAAATGGTGAAACCTATATTGTTCAGAAAGGAATCTATTCCCTTCGATATCAAGGAAGATTATTCGATTTTCGTGTAGTCGTTCAGCGTAGTCCATTTGGCGGATTTGAAGTTACTGGAATAGCGGGACGTATCTCGCCACGTGGACGTGTTGTAAGTAATGGTGGAAGCGGCGGAGCGATAGGAACTATAGATAGTCTACTGTCTCCAAGACAACAGAGAATTGTTATTCCGCAAATTGAAAAGTTAAGTCTAGCCGTTATGCATCAAGTTCGCAAACATTTCAAAGGACAAAATGAGATTGGGATTGATATAGCGATTGATCATCATCTTCGTCCGTGGATAGTAGAGTTTAATACTCATCCAGATCATCGGATGTTTGTTATTATGCGCGATCGAGTTATGTTAGCGAGGATTATTCATTATGGGGCTAGGTATGGCAAGAGATATCGATTAAACATTTATTGATGGAATAAGATAAATACGCCAACTGGTATGGAGGACGGTTATCCTCTCTATCAGTTGGCGTATTGTATGTTCAATAGTTATCGTAATTAGTCAAGTACAGCGGCGATATGTGCTTTTGTTACTGACCAATGTGTAGTGCTCCATACTTTTTCTTTTTTATCGAGCATCATAATTTGTGGAGATTCATGTTTGATACCTGTATCCTCAGCAATTTGCAAAGAAATTGGGCGAGATTCGATAACTTTTACCATTAGATATTCAACGTCCTCACGAGGCTTGTCAGATAAATATTTGTTGAATTCATCATGAGCGTTAGCGCTAACAGGACAAGTTGTACTATGTTTCAGGATAACGATGGGGTGGTCTTTGGAGCGTTCAAAAGCTTCTTCCCATTGTTGTTGTGATGTAATTTCATTATATGTCATTGATATTCTCTCCTTTGATGTGAAATAGTATATGTACATTATATCGTTATTCATGCATAAGTGCCAATGTGCAACTGCTGTTAGAAAATAATGAACAAAGATTATGAAAAGCATTGAAAAAAAATGAAATACAATATATAATAATACCGGTTGACCAATATAGTTATTCGGTCATTCGGTCTAGTGATCATTCAGTCATTAGTCTACTAAGTCAACAAATAGACAGCATATTACGTTATTGTAACTCATTAATTCGGAGGTGATAACTTGTCCATTGATAGGCGATCATTAATTGTAGATGCCGCTTCAAAGTCATTTTCTTTATTTGGCTACAAAGGAACGACAATGGAACAAGTAGCCAAAATTGCTAATGTTGGTAAAGGTACGATCTATACGTTTTTTGCTAATAAGGAGCAATTGTTTCAAGAGGTAATGAATAAATTATTGTTAGAAATGAAATTTGTTGCTGAAAAAGTAATTAGTAATGAACGTTCATTTTTTGATAATTTAACAGAGGCATTGAATGAATTATTGGAATTCCGCAAAGATCATGAATTGGCATTGAAATTAACACAGGAAGTAAGAGAAATTGGTACGCCAATGGCCAATGAAGCGTTAGCGCAGATGGAGCAGGTTATCATTGAGCATATTGCAGCGAAAATCGAGCGCGCGATCGAGCGTCAAGAAATTAAAGCTTGCGATACGCAAATGACCGCATTTGTTATGCTTCGCTTATATACCGCCCTTGCTGTCGAGTGGAGTGCAAAACATGAGAAATTGCAGAAGCAGGAAATTGCTCAACATTTACGGTTTTACTTGGAGAAGGGCTTGGCTATCTCATAGAGAAGCCTTTTCTTTTGAAACAAAATGACCAATTGAGGGAAGTGGTCATTTGGACGAAAGAGCGTATAGAGCAGTATGTATAGCAAGAGCAGCACAGACGAAAAAGGTAGAGGTGGACGAATGATGTCAAGAGGAAGTCAAATCGGTTCAGAGCTAAATAGTATTGTTCGGAACAAAAAAGTTGTCATACCAGTAATAGCGGTAATGTTGATCCCATTATTATATTCCGCACTATTTTTAGGAGCATTTTGGGACCCTTATGTTAAGCTAGACAAAATTCCAGTAGCGATTGTGAATGAAGATGCTGGAGTAGAATATAATGGAGAGCAAATGACAATTGGTGATGAGTTTGTCGATCAATTGAAAGAGTCGGGAGATTTTAATTATGAATTTGTAAGTAAGCAAGAAGCAGTTACAGGACTGAAAGATAATTACTACTATATTATGATTGAAATTCCTCAAAAGTTTTCAGAACAAGCGGTATCACTAGCAGGTGATAATCCTGAACAGGCACAATTGATCTATACACCGAATGAAGGATATAACTTTTTAGCAGGTCAGATTGGCGGTACAGCCGCAGCTCAGATGACAACATTGCTTAATCAACAAATATCCAAAACATATGTTTCTTCTATCTACGATCAGATAGGAGAATCGCTTGAAGGTATGCAAGCAGCAAGTGAAGGAGCACATAAAATAGCGGACGGTACAGATTCTGCTAAGACTGGTGCTACTAAATTGCTTGATGGTCAACAGACTTTAGCGGATGGTTTGATTGAATTACAGACTGGTGCTGCTCAATTAAATACTGCTGGAACGCAATTATCAGGTGGCCTTGCTACTTTACAAGCTGGTGGTACGAATCTTAATAGCGGCATGTCTCAATTAGCTGAAGGTGCAAAAGACTTGGATGGTGGTATTTCTCAGCTAGCCAAGCAATATGCAAGCTTAGATACGGGACTTAATAATATTAGTGAAGGAACAACATCGTTGAAGCAAGGTGCGATGCAAGTACAAGCAGGTTTACAGCAGTTAGCAAGCGAAAATAGTGAATTAGCTGCTAGCGAGTCATTCCAACAATTAATTGCGGGTAGTGAACAATTGGTTAATGGTTTGTTGGCACAAGAGGAAGGTGAGAGTCAATTAATAACTGGATCCTCGCAAGTTGTTAATGGATTGAGTAGCTTGTCCGCTGGGTCAAATCAATTGGTTACGAAATTTACTGATGCTAAGCAAGGGGCCAATCAATTGGCTGGAGGAATCACTTCTGCATCAGAAGGATCTTCCGAATTAGCAAAAGGTTTGCAGTCACTTAAAGGTTCTAGTGATAAATTTGTATCTGGTAGTAAGGAATTGGTTACAGGTAATAAGGAATTAGTTACTGGTTTAACTACGCTCGATGAAGGAGCGAATGAACTTGCAACAAAATTAGGTGATGCTAATGGAGAGTCACTTAATCTTACATTAACTGAGCAGATGAAGGATCAATTCGTTGAGCCTGTCGTATTAACGACAAGTAGTTATTCTAATGTACCTAACTATGGTACAGGATTTGCTCCTTACTTTATCTCACTTGGCTTATATGTTGGATGTATGTTGCTTACTGTCGTATATTCTATGAGAGAGCCATCATTGAAACCGCATAGCGGTAGAAGCTGGTATGCTGGAAAAACAGCTGTTGTTGGGTTAATATCGATTATTCAAGCTATTATTCTTGGGCTATCTATTTTACCGATTCTTAATTTAGAGGTAGTAAATCTTGGAGCATTCTTCTTATTCACGATTATTACAAGTTTGACTTATATGATGTTAATTCAATTATTATGTGTGACGATGGATAATGTCGGAAGATTTATTGCAATCGTCTTGCTCATACTTCAATTAACTAGTTCAGCTGGTACATTCCCGATTGAACTTGTACCGAATTGGTTACAAGCCATTAATCCATTCTTACCAATGACATATACGGTAACGGGATTCAAACAAGCTATTTCAAGTGGCGATATGGGCATATTCTGGAGTAGTGTGTGGCCGTTATTAGCATTAATGATTGGTTGTTCATTATTAAGCTACATTTATATGAAGGTAAGCTTCAAAAAGAAATTTCAAACAATAACTGAATAGATTATTGAAGCGCCTCATCTCGGGCAGTACTTACTGCTCGAGATGAGGTTTTTTGCGAGCTTGTACCATTTAATGTGAAAAATAGATAAGAGTTTGTTGATTCGATACATGCTTTTGATGAATTATGTAGAAATTAAGTAAATAAAGAACGTAGCTGTCTAATAATGAACACAAGAAGTTCATTATCATGTATAATCACCTTAATTGCAAAGTTAAAGGAGTCAAAGAAATGGAACAAACGATTATTCGTTTTGAAGGTGTTTCAAAACAATATGCTGAACGTGATCCAGCCGTTCTGAAAAATGTCAGCTTTGAAATCGAGCGTGGTAAGTTTTATACGTTGCTAGGTCCTTCGGGCTGTGGTAAAACGACTATTCTTCGCTTAATTGCGGGGTTCACAGCGCCTACTCAAGGAAATATTTATTTCAATGGAAAAGTAATTAATAACTTGCCAGCCAATGAGCGTCAAGTGAATACAGTGTTTCAGGATTACGCTTTATTTCCTCATCTAAATGTGTTTGAAAATGTGGCATTTGGTCTACGGATCAAAAAAATGAAGGAAGCAGTTATCAAGGAAAAAGTGGCAGAAGCTTTGAAATTTGTTAACTTGGTAGGCTATGAAAATCGTGAAATTACAGAAATGTCTGGTGGTCAACGTCAACGTGTTGCGATTGCTCGTGCCATAGTAAACGAACCACAGATTTTGTTGTTAGACGAACCATTATCTGCATTAGATCTTAAGCTTAGAACAGAAATGCAATATGAGTTAAGAGAGTTGCAGCGTAGATTAGGCATTACCTTCATCTTTGTTACACATGACCAAGAAGAAGCGTTAGCGATGTCGGATGAAATTTTTGTGCTCAACGAAGGGATTATTCAACAATCAGGCACACCTATCGATATTTACGATGAACCGATCAATCGTTTTGTTGCTGATTTTATCGGGGAATCGAATATTGTGAAGGGGAAAATGATCAAAGATTTCGAAGTCGAAATATCTGGTAAAGTACATTCATGTGTGGACCAAGGGTTGAGCGTCAATGAAACAGTCGATATTGTTATCCGTCCTGAAGACGTTGAGATTGTCGGCCTGGATCGTAGTCAGTTACATGCTCGTGTAGATTCTCAGTTGTTCCGAGGTGTTCATTATGAAATTTGTTGCTATGACGACAACAATAATGAATGGCTAGTACATAGTACTCGAAAAGCAACAGTAGGGGAACGTATTGGTCTATACTTCGAGCCGGAAGCGATTCATGTAATGCGACTTGGTGAGACAGAGGAAGAATTTGATAAACGACTGGAATCTTATGAAGATAGTGAAGTTGATCATAAGGAGTTAGCATCTCCGAGTAAGGAGATGAATCATGGAAACTAAAGCACGTAATATATATCTAGTTCCGTACATGCTATGGATCGTTTTATTTGTAATAGCACCGATTGTGCTTATTGTGTATTACTCTTTCTTCAATGTTGAAGGGGCATTCACATTCGATAACTATAAGAAGTTTTTCACACCAGTCTATATGAAAATGACATTAAGTTCATTTTGGTACGCCTTGCTCATTACAATTATTTCATTAGCGATAGCGTATCCTACGGCATATTTATTGACGAAAACGAAGCATAAGTCATTATGGTTATTGTTAATCATATTACCTAGCTGGATTAATTTATTGCTTAAAGCGTACGCATTTATCGGGATATTTGGTACGTACGGCGTTGTTAATGCTTTTCTCGAGACGGTTGGTATAGGTAATCGTCAAATACTATTTACGGATTTCAGCTTTGTATTTGTCTCAGTATATATCTTTATTCCGTTTATGATTTTGCCGATCTTCAATGCACTAGAAAAAATGAATCCATCGCTTATTTATGCAGCGCGAGATTTAGGCGCCTCTTCGATGGGGACATTCCGTAAGGTTATTTTCCCGCTGACAATAGATGGAGTTAAAGCTGGTTGCATTGCAGTATTTATTCCAGCATTGTCACTGTTCATGCTAACTCGTTTAATCGCGGGAAATCGAGTAATTACACTTGGTACCGCTATTGAACAGCATTTCCTAGTGACGCAGGATTGGGGCATGGGGGCAACCATTGCAGTATTTTTAATTATTATTATGGTCGCTGTCATGTTGCTTATGGGCCTTAGAAAGCGGGGGCTAGATCTTGTTAAACGATAAATTGAAATTTTCTCGAATATATCTCATTGCTGTCTTTATCGTGCTGTATGCTCCGATTGTATATCTAATGGTATATTCCTTTAATGTTGGCGGTACGATGACAGAATTTGAAGGCTTTACATTAGAATTTTACAAAGAGGTCATGCAAGATACACGTCTGTTAATCATTGTGCTGAATACATTCATTATTGCGTTGTTATCAGCAGCTATTTCCACGATTATCGGCGTATTTGGTGCGATCGCGATTCATTTTATGCGGAGCAAGTCGAAGCAAACGCTGCTTACACTTAACAATGTATTGATCGTTAGTCCTGACGTTATTATCGGGGCATCGTTTTTAATTTTGTTTACTATTGTAGGTGTGAAGCTTGGATTTGTTTCCGTATTGTTATCTCATATTGCCTTCAGTATTCCAATCGTAGTCATTATGGTACTGCCTAAGTTGCAAGAAATGAATGACTCCTTAATTGATGCAGCGCGTGACTTAGGGGCAAGTACTTGGCATGTGATTGCGCGTGTTATTATGCCGTTTATTAAGTCGGGTATTTTTGCAGGATTCTTTATGGCGTTAACCTATTCAATGGATGACTTCGCGGTAACATTTTTCGTAACGGGTAACGGTTATTCTACTTTAGCGGTAGAAATCTATTCTCGTGCGAGACAAGGGGTATCGCTTTCGATTAATGCACTGTCCACGCTTATATTCTTATTTACGGTATTACTGGTCATTGGATATTACTTCATTAACCAACGTAATAATCGATTAGAAGATAAGGGGGCAAAACAATGAAACAAATAGCACGAATGTTTCTAGTCGTTTTTATTGTCTGCTTCGGCTTAATCTATCTCGTTAATTATATGAATAAGAGTGCAGGATACTCTGGAGAACATACATTAACGGTTTATAACTGGGGAGATTACATCGATCCAGAACTAATTACACGCTTTGAATCAGAAACGGGTATCAAAGTGATCTATCAAACCTTCGATTCGAATGAAGCGATGATGACCAAGATTAAGCAAGGTGGCACGACTTATGATATTAGTATTCCATCGGAATACGCTATCGATAAGATGAAGGCAGAAGGCTTGATTCAACCGATCGATCATAGTAAGTTGCCTAATCTGCAATATATCGACCCGCGTTTCCTAGGTCTTTCATTCGACCCTGATAACGAATATTCGATTCCCTATTTCTGGGGTACTGTTGGGATTATTTATAATCCTAATCTCGTAGGCGATATTACGTTTGAAAGCTGGGACGATCTGTGGGCTGAAGAGTTGAGCAATAATGTGTTTCTACTTGACGGTGCACGCGAAGTGATTGGTATGGGGTTGAACTCATTGGGGTATTCCTTGAATGACACGAATGAAGCTCATTTACAAGAAGCCCTTAAGAAGTTATCTCAACTTACGCCAAATGTAAAAGCAATCGTCGGCGATGAAATCAAGATGTTGATGGCTGGTGAAGAGGCTGCTGTTGCGTTAGTATGGTCTGGAGATGCTAGTGAGATTATGGATGACAATGAAGAACTCGATTATATTGTACCTAATGAGGGATCAAACCTCTGGTTCGATAACATCGTTATTCCTTCGACTGCTCGTAATATTGACGGCGCACATCAATTTATTAACTTTATGCTTGATCCAGAGGTAGCGGCGCAAAATACCGAATATGTAGGATACTCTACGCCAAACTTTGCGGCACTTGAGCTATTGGATGAGGAGATTTCAGGCGATGAGCGTTTTTACCCCGATGAAGAGCTGACTGCTCGGTTAGAAGTCTATAAAAATCTCGGACCGAGGATGTTGAGTCATTATAATGAGCTGTTTCTAGAGTTCAAGATGCATCGCAAATAAGCGAGGAAGTTCAAAACGGCAGCTGTTTTGGACTTGATGATACGTAGCAAAATGCAAACTGAAGAGAACACTCCCCTAACATTAGTTGTATACTAATCGGGGAAGTGTTCTTTTCTTGTATGCTGATTAATTAGTTTCTATAAGTTTGCACTATTTGCATGAAGAATTTGGTGAGTTATTGAATTTGAACAAAATGTGAACAGTATGATCTTAAGTTGAGATAAAAAGAGCATCGTTGTATATAGCAGATGGATAGGTTTATTAGGACGGGTCACCTAATGAAGAGGGGAATAACGATAAATGACATTAATTACGATAAAAACCTAACATGAAACCATATAATATAGCAATTCCACATTGGATTTTCCATCTAAACAGGTTAAAGATAGATGAAATCTAGGAAGTTTATTGTTTTTTATGATAATTAATTACATAAGACGTAAGAAAAGTTTACAAGTAAATATTTATAAAAAAGTTTGCATTATATGCACACATTTTTCTTCCCAAAACATAAATATAGGAGTATGATATAAGAAACGACACAATCAGGTGATCGAATTCTAATATAAAGGGGCAGATCTATTATGACAGTATCAGTTATTCAAGAAACTCTAAATCCCTATGAGATAGCACAACAACAAGTTGATGCAGCGGCAGCATTACTTAATTTGCCAGAACATATTGCGAATGTATTGAAGCGCCCTATGCGCGTTCTTACAGTAAACTTTCCTATAAAAATGGATGATGGTTCTGTTCGTGTATTTGAAGGATACCGAGCTCAACATAATGATGCGATCGGGCCTACTAAAGGTGGAATTCGTTTCCATCCAGATGTGACATTGGACGAAGTAAAAGCACTCTCCATGTGGATGAGTTTCAAATGTGGTGTAGTTGGTCTACCATACGGTGGTGGTAAAGGCGGAGTTATTTGTAACCCTCGTGACCATAGTAAAAATGAATTAGAAAGAATTAGCCGTGGTTTCATGGAAGCCATTGTTTCTATCGTTGGTCCGCACAAAGATATTCCTGCTCCAGACGTTTACACTAATGCTCAAACTATGGGTTGGATGATGGATACGTACAGCAAGCTTACTGGTGCAAACGCTCCAGGTGTAATTACTGGTAAACCGCTAATTCTTGGTGGTTCAAAGGGTCGTAATGAAGCGACTGCTCAAGGTTGTGTATATACAATTCTTGCATCGCTTGCAGATATGGGCAAAACTGCTAGTGAAGCTACAGTTGCTGTTCAAGGTTTCGGTAATGCTGGCCGTATTGCAGCTCGTCTGCTTGATGAAGCTGGTTGTAAAGTAGTAGCGGTAAGTGATTCTAAAGGTGGTATTTACGATCCTAAAGGACTAGATCTTGCTAAAGTTGGAGAGCTTAAAGATAACGCTTCTATTCTTGACTATGGTAAAGAGTTCCACATCTCTAACGGTGATTTGCTTGAGCTTGATGTAACGGTTCTTATTCCTGCAGCTCTTGAAAATGTAATTACTGCTGCTAATGCAGATTCGATTAAAGCAACGATTGTTGCTGAAGCAGCTAATGGTCCAACTACTCCAGAAGCAGATCGCGTGCTTACAGAAAAAGGAATCATTGTTATTCCAGACGTACTTGCAAATGCAGGTGGCGTGACGGTTTCTTACTTCGAGTGGGTGCAAAACTTGGCGAATTATTACTGGAGCGAAGAAGAAGTACTAGAAAAACTAGAAGTTAATATGATTAACTCTTATAAAGCAGTTCGTGATTTGGCGAAAGAATACAATGTAAATCTTCGTAAAGCTGCTTACATGATTGCGATTAAGCGGATATCGGCAGCGATGGAAGCAAGAGGCTGGGTCTAAAGGGTAGTTCAAAAAGCGGACTTTGATAACGAAGATTAAGCTTCGAGGGTTACTCGACGTCGCATCTGGAACGAACTTGGAAAGTACGGTTCGCATGTACCAAACACGTACATTTGCGCTTCCGCCTTTCTCAAGTAGCGTTCCACCTGCTCGGTTCTGAAAGCCCGCTTTTTCAACCGTTATTGGAAGAGGAAGTTCAAAACTAACATGGCCTAACGGCCACCACCAGAAATGAGTCTTTCTGGGAAGACACCGTATAAAAAGCGGACCTTGATTAGCTCTGAAGTTTAGGGTAATTGAGCGCTCGTGTACTTTTGTTGTACACGTTGCTGGGTTTTGTTACATTGCCTGTGATTAGGCGTTAACGTTCGGTAGTATAATTAGAAGGGTGAGTTTTCAATATGACTAAGCGGATTCGCGTTGGAATTATAGGATACGGCAATCTTGGCCGTGGAGTTGAATTAGCCATCGCGCAAAATCCGGATATGCAGTTGGATGCAATTTTTACGCGAAGAGATCCTGCAACCATTTCTTCGAATACAAAAGCATATTCGATCGAAGATACAACAAAGTTTATTAATGACATTGATGTCATGATTCTATGTGGAGGATCTGCAACAGATCTTCCTGAACAAGGACCGCAATTTGCCAAATTGTTCAACGTAGTTGACAGCTATGATACTCATGCCAAAATTCCAGCTTACTTCGATGAAGTAAATGCTTCTGCTAATGAAGGTGGAAAAGTAGCGGTAATTTCAACGGGGTGGGACCCAGGATTATTCTCTTTGAACAGATTGTTGTTTGAATCTATTTTGCCTGAAGGTAATGGTTATACGTTCTGGGGCAAAGGAGTAAGCCAAGGTCACTCCGATGCGGTTCGCCGTGTTGCAGGAGTGAAGAATGGAGTTCAGTACACGATTCCTGCTGATAAAGCAGTACAACGTGTGCGTAATGGTGAAAACCCTGAGCTTACTACTCGTGAGAAGCATCTTCGTGAATGCTACATTGTAGCTGAAGAGGGCGCTAATCTTGACCAAATTAAAGCAGACATTGTTTCCATGCCTAACTACTTCGCAGATTACGAAACAATCGTTAATTTTATTACCGAAGAAGAATTAAAAGCTAATCACTCTGCTATGCCACATGGTGGTCTTGTACTACGTAGCGGTAAAACAGGTCAAAATAATAATCAAATTATGGAATTTGGTTTGAAATTGGAAAGTAATCCTGAGTTCACATCTAGTGTACTTGTCGCTTACACTCGTGCAGCTTACAAGCTGGCGCAAGAAGGACAAAAAGGTGCTAAAACAGTATTTGATATTCCTTTCGGATACTTGTCTCCAAAATCAGCAGCTGAATTACGTAAAGAGTTATTGTAATGATGAACGGAAATCAATTAGCAGCTTATATTGATCATACATTGCTTAAGGCTGATGCCACTGAGCAAGCGATTATTCAATTATGTGCAGAAGCCAAACAATATCGTTTTGCTACAGTATGTATTCATCCATGCTGGGTAAAGCTTGCAGCAGAGCAACTACATGCTGATAGCGATGTAGGTATTACAACGGTAATAGGATTTCCGCTTGGAGCAAATGCAACATCAAGTAAGGCGTTAGAAGCACAGCAGGCTGTAGCAGACGGCGCAACTGAAATTGATATGGTGCTCAATGTCGGTTACTTAAAAAGTAAGTTTTTAGGTGCAGTCAAATCGGATATTGAAGCTGTTGTAGATGCTACAGGTAATAAGGCAATTGTGAAGGTTATTCTAGAAACGAGTTTACTTACGAACGAAGAAATCGCTATTGCTTGTCAGTTAGCTGTAGAAGCAGGAGCTCGATATGTGAAGACTTCTACCGGATTCAGCTCAGGCGGTGCAACAACAGAGCATATTGCTCTAATGAGGCATACTGTAGGTGAGCATGTTGGTGTGAAAGCTTCTGGTGGTATTCGTGATTATGAGACAGCAGTAGCGATGATTCAAGCTGGAGCCACTCGAATCGGGGCTAGCGCAGGTATAACGATTGTTAATAAAGCAGAAGCAACAGCTAGTGATTACTAGTTCAATGAAAAAAAGCCGCAAAGTACGATTTGCGGCTTTTAAATATTGGTATGAAATACTAGCGAGCTGACTTTTCTTCCTCGTAAACGCGTTCGATCAAAAACTGCTTTATCAACGTCTGATATCCCATATGTTTTTGCGCTGCGACTTCTTGAATACGATCGAGTAAATCATGTTCCAAGCGGATGGATATGGTTTTTGTGCGACCGTTACGACGCGGTAAATCGTCTTCGATTGTAGAGGCTTCCAAGAACTCACTGCTCATCGCGTGAGTAGCCCAAAAATCGGCAGCATCCTCATCGTTCATGTTGGCAGGAATCTCTTCTTTGGACGTGATTTGTTTCATAGTGATGACCTCCTTTTGTTGTAGAGTCGTTTCTCATGATCAACAGCATTCCGAGCGGTAATCACCCGGATACGGTTGCCTTCCTTCTTGATGAAAATAACAACTAAACGTCGACCTTCTTCCGTTGCTCCAATAAGACCTCGATGGCCACTATGGGCATGAAATGGAAGTCGGTAATCATCCCAAAATGCCTCTTCGGCTTAGTCAGGGTAAACGCCGTGCCGCGCAATATGCTCGGTATTGTGATCGTCCCAAATAAAAAGATCATGTTCATCCTCAAACACAGTGGCCCTCCAATCTGTATATACTATAGTATATACATTATACAACGGAGTAATACATCACTCAATAGTTATCTAAACAATCTCAATTTTATATGGAGGGCATATTCGCCGCCAACTAAGCAACAGCGCGTTACATCGTGATCACAGTCGTACGTTTTGAACTACCCCTCTTAAATAAGTTTATGCTTATACCACTTGTCGCCTCGGAACCTCCACCAAAATATAACCCCGCGCACGGCCCATTCAGAAACCATTGCGATCCATACACCGATCAATCCGTAGTTAAGAGTAACGCCTAATATATATCCGAGAATAATTCGGAATAACCACATTGAAAGCAGAGCAGTAATTGAAGTAAATTTAGAATCACCAGCAGCTCGTAAAGCAGATGGTAAAATAAAACTTATTGACCACACCAATGGCTGAGTAATAGATAACAGTAGAATAAGCTGGTAAATATCTGGAATGATCGATTCAGGCGGCGTATAAATATTTACGAGCATCGGGAACAGTAATAAAATTATGATCGTAATAAATACGAAGAAAATACTAGATAAGCCTATAAACGACTTAATAAATTTCCTGGCATCGCCAATTTCTTTCCGTCCCATACATTGTCCAACAACGGTAACTATCGCTACACTTAAGGCGGTACCACCAATTTGAAACAGCATAGATAATGAATTACTAATGGCATTGACCGTAATAGCTAGTGTACCAAACTGGACAATAAAGGTTTGTGTTAGCAGCTTTCCACCATTAAAGAACAGTTGTTCAGCAGCAAAGGGTAACCCGATATACATTATTTTTTTCAATAATGAAATATGGATCTTAAACATGCTTCGAAGCTTAATATGTAGTGTCTGGTTAAATCGAATCAAATAGATAAGCGATACTGCCGCACCTAATACACGAGCAACAATTAAGGAAATCGCAAGCCCAAGCACACCCATATCGAGTAATGTAATAAGAATGATATTGAAGATAAAGTAGGAAAGATTAAGAGTTAATGATAGACCCAAGGAAGCTTTCGTATCACCGACACCTCTTAATACGCCGACAATCGATTGATATATGGCGATAAATGGATAAGAAATACAGCTGCCAATAAGGAAAATTTTAGCGTTGGCTAATACATCGGCATCTGCACCACCGAAAAGGCTATTTAGAATAGGTGAATGAAATATAATCGCAAATAGACTGATCACAATAGAAATAACGATAACTGATGATATCGCTTGTGAGGCGGCCAGAGACGCTTGCTTAGCATCTCGCTTGCCCTTATATTGCGCAACGATAACTGTACCGCCTGTAGCTACTGCGATAAATACACTAATAATAAACATATTCAATGAATCGACAACACTAACAGCACTAACGGCAGCGATACCCGAAGAGCTGATCATTGCTGTATTCAATATACTAATTAATACGATAAAGGCAGAATCTACAAATATTGGAATCGTAATGCCGAAGATCTGCTTGTAGTTCATTGAATTTCCTGTGAAATATTTATTCATAAGGAATAGGAAATTTCTTTGTACATAGGCATTAATCTTGAACATAGAATCATCTCGTTTCGATCTTGCTGAAGTGATCATAATTATTTAAGTGATCTTTGTTCATTATAGCACTGTTGTAAATCGTAAACATCATCATTTAAGAGGGACGGATCAATTATGTTAGAGGTTAATAACAGGATTAGTAAAAGGATCTATATCCTCTTCGTACTGTCTTTCATCGTATTCAATAATACTCCACACATTGGATTGGAAAATAAGATCGTCGACATAATTACTATAGTCTGAATAAATGTGATCATTAATTAGTTTAATTTCTATTGCATGCTGTACATTTTTGAATTGAGCAGGAATCGCTTGTTGATGCTCTGTTTTCAAAATAATGGTATAACCATAGTAGGTTGAAACGACATCACTTAATTCATTAATGCCTAGTGCAAATGCAACCTCTGATATTTCTTCATCCATCTCATCATAGGTGAAGTACCCCAAGTCTCCTCCATCTTCAGCAGAGTAATCTGTGCTATGCTGCTGCGCTAATCGGATAAAACTAGCACCGTTATGGAGTTCTGTTATTATTTGATTCGCTAGTTCAAGATCATCTACAACAATTTGTGAGGCACGAATGCGTTCAGGAGAAAGTCCAATTTTCTGTTTATTTTGTTCAAAGTAAGTAGAAATCTCTTCATCCGTTACGGAAATATGCTGTTGTAAAAGTAATCGTGTCATTGTTGGAATAACTAATGTTTTTTTGAAGTCATCCGTTGTCATTTCATAATAATCAAGATAATCCTGAAATTCCTCTTCTGTACCATAATCTATTTTCGAAGCAGCTAATTGATCGAGCAAATCTTGATCGGTAAGTGTAATTCCTTGTTTAGCGGCTTCTTGAGCAACAACCTCGTTCTCAATTAGAAGATCGATTTCATCAATCAATAGATCAGGATAGAAATCAATCAACGAATCAAGCAATTTCTCCTCGGAAATTTTAACTTCATTAACGATAGCTACAGGAGGATAGTCGTTTTCAGGAGAGACCCATGATCTAACAAGTAATAGTACAATCGCAAAAATTGCAATAATGAGTAAGCAGCTCAAAATAATCGTTGAGATGATCCAACCGTAGGATGGTGCTTTGGATGGAGCTTGATAATTGGGCTGACCATCGTAATGGTAGGGTTCATAATGGTTCATCGAACAGTACTCCCTTCACGGCATATAATGAGTTATTATATCGTCCATTTGATAATAATTCCAGCTTGAGTTAAGCCACCACCGAATCCATAAAGTAGTAAATGATCATCTCTTTTAATTTTGTTTTCTTTTACCGCGAGATCGATCGCTAGCGGAATAGTAGCTGACGATGTATTGCCATAATGTACGAGGCTATATAATGTATTCGCCAAAGGAAACTGGATACGCTCACAGATGGATTCTATCATTCTAAGGTTGGCACTGTGAGGAACAAACCAATTCATTTGATTGAGAGTCATATTGGCATTCTGTAGTAAGCTAGCTATTCCTTTTGGCACAGAGCTCACTGCCCATTTATAAACTTCACGTCCATTTTGTACGATTTTTTCCGTAGCTTGCAATTGCTCTTCATTCATAGAGGAAGAGAGACCAGTAACATATAGATTATGACTTTTATCGCCTTCTGAATCAAGATGATATGCCATAAAACTGGGATTATGTTCATCATACTCAACTAGCATGGCACCGCCTCCGTCTCCGAATAGGATACATGTTGAGCGGTCAGTATAATCAGTAACTTTAGATAATGTCTCGGCCCCAATAACAAGAACTTTTTTGTGTAGTCCAGATGTGATTAAAGCGTTCGCCATATGCAGTCCATAAGTAAAGCCAGCGCATGCAGCATTAAGATCGATTGCACCAGCTTGCTGTATACCTAGCTTTGCTTGAATAAGGTTAGCGGAACTTGGCGTCTTGAAATCTGGAGTGAAGGTACATGTAATGATCATATCTACATCGTCTATCGTTTTATTATATCGTTGCATTAGATCTAGTACAGCCTGGTAGCCGATATCACTTGTGTATTCATGCTTGCTAGCTATTCGTCTTTCACTGATACCAGTACGACTAATGATCCATTCATCATTCGTATCTACAAGTTTTTCTAAATGTTGATTTGTCATTATTTGCTCAGGGACATATGAACCGATCGCAGTAATTTTAGCTTTGGATTGATGCATAACAACACCTCCTATAACTTTTTGTAGCTTCCTGAAGTACATCCTGATAACAAAAAGTAGCAACGGAAGCATAACCTATAACTTTTTATTGCTTCCTCGAAGTGCTTCCTGCAACCAAAAGTCGCGTCGAAAGCATACGCTATAACTTTTTGTAGCTTCCTGAAGTACATCTTGATAACAAAAAGTAGCAACGGAAGCATAACCTAACTTATTCGTTGTAATTATTGTAGCACACATTTAGTACCAAGTACTAGTATCAAGTATTAATATTAAGATGGAAAATGTGAATCCCGTTAATAGTTATGAATAAGCTTGTCGTAAGCGGCTAATGTTTCGTTACGACTATAGCGTACCCCAACACAAAAAAACTAGCAGGAGTAAGAAGGAAGTAATGACTTCTCTCTTATCATGCTAGTTTTTTGTAATAAATTAATTGTTTTCAATTATTCGACAGGTGTACCAGCTTGTGCAGCTGGAGTTAAATTATTTGTAACTTTAGCTTTAGTTTTTAATTCTTCAATATAAGTGCTAATAGTTGGATAAACAGCTTCGTTAATAAGTTTAATTTTAATGGAATCTTTGATCATATCAAATGTAACTACAGTTTCTGGATTGTGACCTGTTTTCTTAATAATATGGTAACCATATGTTGATTGAACTGGTTCGCTTAATTCATCAACTTCAAGTGCGAATGCAACTTCAGAGAATTCAGGAAGCATTTTCTCACGAGCGAAGAATCCTAGATCGCCGCCAGCAGCTGCTGAACCAGGATCAGTACTGTTCGTCGCAGCAAGTTCTGCAAAATCAGCACCATCTTTCAATTGAGCTAGAATATCATCAGCAGTAGCTTTATCCTCTACAAGGATATGAGATGCACGAACTTGCTCTGGAGTGCCACCCAAAGTAGCTATGTTTTCTTCGAAGTAAGCTTCTGCTTGTTCGTCAGTAACTGTAACAGTCGATTGAAGTAATAAACGCAATAAAACAGAAGTTTCTAATTGTTTTTTCAAATCATCTTCTGTCATGCCATAATTAGCAAGGAAGGAATTGAATGCCTCATCAGTACCAATATCAAGTTTCATTGCTGCGATTTCATCTGTAACATCTTTATCTGTAAGGGTAATATTTTTTGCTTTAGCTTCTTGATTTAGAACTTCTTCAGTAATCATATTATCTAAAATGCTATTAACGTCTGCACTAGAGAGTTCTTGGAAATTATCGAAGAAAGTTTCTTTTGTAATTTTCGTTCCATTTACGGAAGCGATAGTTGTACTTTTTCCGCCTAATGGGAAAATTATAACGACAACGAGTACGATAGCAAGTACAATTGCTGCGATCATCCAAATCGGATTGCTACCGCCTTTTACTGGTGCTGCAGAAGTTAGTACTCCTGATGTTGAAGCCATAGCTTGATTAGATGTTACAGCTTCTTTTCCCGCAACCTCTTGGTTACTAGACACTCCTGAAGATTGCGTTTCTTTATTGTCCATTACTTAAAGCCCCTCTCAATATATAAAAGATATGCTATTACTATATCAAATTTTACAATGAAAAACATTAATATAACATTAAATTCAATAAAAGCTGGAACGGACGGGTTCAGATAGATATATTGCTTCCTATTAATATGATGTATAATTGGTCTAATACTTAGAGATAGATATAACTAGAGTGTGGGAGGAAATGCCGTGCGTTCAAGGAAGTTCGTGTTGTTACTCTTAGGAATGACTATGGTTTTTCCTATACTATTATATTTTTGGATAAGTTCACTGCAGTTAGCTAATCCATCAACTACTATTTCTTCATTAATAGTAGTTATAGCAATAGTTGCGATACTGGCTATTGTCATATCTGTAGCCATCGGAATAGTCGCCCAACAAGTGAGAAATATTAAATTAATATTTGTGTCGCTAGCGTATGCATCTTTGGCAGCGATGCTCTTATTACATGGTCTTGCTTTACCGGCATTGTTGAATGAGCATCTGCAAAATAGTTATATTTATGCTCAGTTAAGCTTGGTGCTTTCATCGATATGGCTATGGCTTAGTTCATTGTCTGCTGATCATCGCTTAGTTCGTTGGCTTACAACTAAAAAAACATTGTTACTACCAACATGGTGTGCGCTATTAGTTGTGCTAGGAACATTAATTTGGGTGTTTCCCGATCATCATTTGCTAGACTTTATGTATAGTGAATTTGGAAAACGTCTATTCACATTATCTATTCTATTGTTCAATACATGGACAGTATATCGACATCTTATTACATATATGGCTTCTCGATTTTCGCTTCAATTGGCGCTTGTCTATAGCACCGGTTGGATGAACACTGCACAGATCGTACTAATTACAACATCTCCAAGTAATTTGGGATGGTGGGGTTATCATATTTTATTATTCCTGTCTGTTATCGCTGTAACGTTAATGATTATTGGGGAATATAAACATGGAGAATCATTATCAGTGTCTGTTAAGAGATTGTATCGCGCAGATCCCGATAGTTGGATTCAGACGTATTTGACACCAAGCGTGAAGGATTTAGTTATAAAAACGGAGAGTAAAGACGCCTATACAGCTGGTCATAATTATCGAGTGACAGTATATGCTTTGAAGCTAGGAGAAGAATTAGGACTTTCTTCCACGCAGTTGAAATCTATTGCACAAGGTGGACTCGTTCACGATGTAGGCAAATTACATATTCCTGATTATGTATTGAATAAACCAGGGAAACTAACAGATTCAGAACGAAAGCTTATCGAGAAACACCCGGTTGATGGCTATAATATGTGTAAGCAAGTAGGATTTATGATTGAAGAGTTAGCGATTATACGTTCTCATCATGAAAGATGGAATGGAACGGGATACCCTGATCGACTTGGTGGAGAAGATATTCCGTTAGTAGCTAGAGTAACGGCGGTGGCAGATGTATATGATGCATTGACCTCTTCTCGTTCTTACCGAACAGCAATGTCACATGAAAAAGCGATGAATATTTTACTAGCAGATAGCGGAAGTCATTTTGATCCACAATGTATTGCAGCTTGGAAAAAGATTGTTGAAGATGAGAAAGAGTTTTTTACACAAATGCTTTCCAATCATCTCGATATGAAGCGAGTTTTAAGCTAAGCTACAAAAAGTTTACTAGATGTACATGTTCAAAAAGTGGGCTTTCAGAACCGAGAAGATCAAGCGCTACTTGAGGAAGGAGGACACTCCAATGTACGTAATGGGTACATGAGTCCCGGACTTCCTAAGTTCGCTTTATATTCGATGCCGATATAGCTTCCTGCATCACTTCGTTATCAAAGATTACTTTTTGAACAACCGCTATATGCTTCCGAAGTGACTTTTTGTTAGCTAAGAAGTTACATAGGCAGCTACAAAAAGTTTTAGGAGGGCTGCAATTGAATCGGTTATCCTTACGAACTAAAGGCATTATTATTGTTGTTATTATTTCACTAGTTCCACTACTGATTGCTGGTCTATATAATTATTATACAGTCAAGCAAGATATGATTCAGACAGAAATTGAAAAAGTACTGTTGAAGCAAGAAAGTCGCTCTTTTGTTACGAATGCTTGGCTTAATACCCGTATTGCTGAAGTACTTGTGATGAGTCGTACTGCAGCGATGAAATCGGGACAGGTCGATGAAATTATGAAATATTTAGCAAACGAGCAACAAAAAAACCAATTTTATTATGATCAAATTGGTTTTTTTGACATGACTGGAAAAGTTACAACTCTTAACGAAATACCCGAAAAGTTTGAAGATACATCCGCCTTTCTCCCAGTGCTTGACGGAGAGATTATTATTACTGATCCGTACTTGTCTGCGGTCACTAATGATCTGGAAAGCTTTCTTGCCGTGCCTGTATATTCTGATAATGAGAAAATTATCGGTGCGATGTATGTATCGTATAAATTCCGTGCTGCCAACTATGTAGAATCATTGCAAATCGACGAAGGTGAATTATATTTGTATAACAATAAAGGCGAGCTTTTGTTTGCAAATGATTCCGGTTCAATAGATCCGCATGTTATGGAGCAATTACATAGGCAACTGGAAAATATCACGATTGGTCAAAATGCTAATACTTCAGGAAGTATGAAATTCGATATAGAGGGTCAATCCTTTATGTTGTTTTATCAACAAATTAAAGATACGAATTGGATCATTATTGAAGTAATCGATTCTTCAGAATTAGAAGAGATGGCTGCACCGACGTTATGGAGAATAATGGTCACCATTGGTTTAGCTGTCATCATTATTGCACTGGTCTTTTATATTTATTTTGAATCTATTATTACTAGATTACAAGATATATTACGTGTGACGAAATTAGCGGCTGAAGGATCATTTGATGCTGAACATCTCGATGCAAACAGTAATGATGAAATCGGGAATTTAGCTAACTCTGTTAATGGTATGATGGGACGATTACAAGTTATGTTTAATCGACTGGATGCCGTTATTAATCAAAATAAAAGTCCAGTCGTCGTTATGGATGAACGATATTATATTACTTACATTAATAAGGCTGGGGAAGAACTTTTAGGCTATTCCAGTGAAGAGCTAGTAGGGAAATTTACACCACTACATTTTATGGATTTGGATGAAGTGAAACTAAGAGCAGAGGAACTATCTGAGCAGCTTGGCCGGAAAATTCAACCAGGGGTAGAATTGTTTATAGAGTTGCGCAAACAGCATTCTAATTATGATTTTGAACTATCGATATTCAGACGCGATGGGAAAAGAGTTCCAGTCTATAATCGTTCTAGTAGCTTGACGGATAGAAATGGGAAATTAACAGGAATTATTGCAATAATGACTGATCTATCAGAACAAAGAGCAATTGAAAATGTAAGAAATAGATTACAGCTTATTGTTGAAGCAGCGATGGATTTGATTGCATCTGTAGATCGACATGGACAACTTATCTATATTAATGAAGCAGGCAAAAAAATGTTAGGAATTGAACATAAAGAGTGGGAAATGCAAGCAATATCGAAGTATTTGCCTAGTCATTTGTACCGAATATTAGTACGAGGTTGTATACAGGCAAAAAAACATGGATTTTTTGAAGTAGACGCACAATTCCATAACAGTAAAGGTAAACATATTAATGTCTCAATAGTTATTGTCGCACATCGAGATTCGTATAATGGTGATTTTATGTATTCTTGTATTTCGCGAGATATTACAGAGCAAGTAGAAATTCAAGAGCAATTGGTACAAGCAACTAAATCTGCAGAAGAAGCTAGTCGAGCGAAAAGTAACTTCCTTGCGCTAATGAGTCATGAGATTAGAACCCCATTGAATGGGATTATTGGGTTGTCGCAGCTGCTACAAAAGACAGAATTAGATGCCCTGCAGAGTGAGTATGCTAATCGTATGAAAGACTCATCAGATATGCTATTGAATATTATCACTAGTATTCTTGATTTCTCGAAGCTTGAAGTGAATATGATCGAACCTGACTTTACTGTATTTAAATTACGAGATATTATGAATCATTTGGCAGATCAGTTAAGTGTATTTTTAGGTGGGAAGGAGCAGTTTGAATTCAAAATAGAGCTTGCTCCACAAATTCCAATCCATATGCTAGGTGATTCATTACGATTAGAACAAATACTATCTAATCTTTGTGTTAATGCGATCAAATTCACAAAACAAGGAATTGTTGAGCTAGATATTGTCATTACCGAGGAAACGGATGAGCGAATCGTACTGAAATTTTCTGTAAGGGACACGGGCATAGGGATGAGTGACGAGCAACTACAATATTTGTTCAAGCCATTCACACAAGCGGATTCCTCTACTACACGGAAATACGGTGGAACTGGATTAGGGTTGGTCATATCTCGGGATCTCGTTCAATTATTAGGAGGGCAATTAGTTGTCGAGAGTAAATATGGAGAAGGTAGTACGTTTACGTTTGAACTACCGTTCCTAAAAGTAGAACATCAACAGACGGTGGAAGAATCCCTCATTACTCAGCCATTAGATCGCTTAGTTTGGATCGTTGAAGATAGTGATATTATGGCAGATTATTGGAGTAAGTGGCTAGCCTTTCAGAAGGTTCCTTCTATTCGAATGAAAACATGGAAGCAGGCTTATTACAGATTACTTCGATCTGGTGAGGGCGCTTATCCAACCTTTATTATGCTTGATATGGAAATGAATGATATGTATGGTATGGAAACATGGATTGATTTTCATAACGAGGCATCAAGCAAAGGAATTACAATGATTGTCATTACAACTGCATTTGGTCGAGAAGAATTGCTATTGCTGGCTGGAGATCAACAGCCAGAACGAATATTGACGAAGCCGATTACGGAAATGCGATTTATTGAGGCTTTCCAACCTAAATTGGAGAAAGAAAGAGAACCGCAACGCATAAAAGCCCGGGTGATCGCGGAAGAAGATGAAGCTATCATTGCAACGAAAATTAACGTTTTACTTGCAGAAGACAATAAGGTGAATCAACTTGTTGCCGTTGAAATGCTAAAGCATTGTCATTGTAATGTGACGGTCGCGAGTAATGGTGTCGAAGCGATAGCATGCTTAGAAGAAGAAGATTTTGATCTTGTATTTATGGATATTCATATGCCTGAAATGGACGGTATGGAGGCAGTGCGACAAATTAGAAGTAATCCCAAGTATCATAATCTGCCAATTATCGCACTTACAGCTAATGTGCTCGTTTCTGATCATGAGCAGTATATGTTAATAGGTATGAACACTGTAGTTACGAAACCGATGTCGATGGAACAACTTCAGTATATTATTGATAGCTATACATCGACGCCAAATCTTGCGGCAGCTACTAATGAAAGTGGACATCGTATTTCAGAGCAAGAGCGAGTATTGCAACGATTGTTATTACTCACAGTCGTACAAGCTGATACAGCAATAGAGCGGTTGAATGGTAAAGTTAATATTTATATTCATATGTTAAAGCAATTTATCGAAGAATATACAGACTTTGTCTCTCGCATGCAAAACTATCTAGCACTAGAGCAATATGAGGAAATCAGTAGGGCATTTCATACGTTGAAAGGTGCATCGAGTTATTTGTCAGCACCAACATTATATGATCTTGCCTTGGTCGGCGAACAGCTAACAAAAGAAAAGAAAATTGACAAAATTGGTCGAAATTTGGAGATGATTGACTATGAAATCATCCTTTTTGAAGAACAAGTGAGTAAAGTGTTAAGTGAAACTAATAACATTTAACAATTTCCTCATAATAATCTAACAAATAGATTGAGGACGAGTGCAGGATATTGTATTATTATAGTTATAATCTATTAACCTATTTACGTTTTATAATGTGCAACATACTGTGAGGGTGACGTGAATGTATAAGGTTCTTATTATTGAAGATGACGTTATGATGAATAACATGTTGTCGATGTACTTAACCGAAGAGGGCTATGAAGTACAGCAAGCATTCAATGGGACAACTGGTCTGCATACGACATTTCACTTTAGTCCACATATTATTTTATTAGACCTTATCTTGCCAGATATTGATGGTATTTCAATTTGTACGGAAATACGATTAACTTCTAACGTGCCTATTATGATTCTATCTATGAAAAGTGAAGTTTCTGAACGAGTTCAAGCATTAAAGGCTGGAGCAGATGATTATTTGTGCAAGCCGTTCAGCATGCATGAATTAACTGCAAGAGTAGAAGCACTCATTCGGCGCTCCATTCAAACAATCGATACACTAGCTAGTAATATGGAAGTGACTGTCGAAAAATATGCAGATGCGATCCGTCTAGATCATGAACGTCGTCTATTAATTGTACGTGAAGAGCCAGTGGAAACAACTTTTTCAGAATATGAAATTATGAGATTATTTTTGTCGGCACCTAGAAAGGTGTTTAGTAGAGAAGAGTTAATAAGTACATTAAGAGGCTTTGATTCATTTGTAACGGATCGATCCATAGATGTGCATATTGTTAATTTAAGAAAGAAGATAGAACAAAATCCAAGAGAACCACAGCTTATCAAAACAGTATGGGGATTTGGTTACAAGTATTCCCCGAGTATATAATGAAAATAGCGCTAGAAGTTTACTTTCTCTTCTTAGCGCTATTTTCTATCAAAACTATGAAACCTCCAAGTAAAGCTTCGTACCGTCATTATATTGCAGAATAGCTACATCACGTACCATTTCCACAGATTTAATAGATTTCCATTTTTTGCGGAATGCAAAATCAAATTCAAGTTCATTTAATTTATTGTTAAGTCTTTGATAGTTATGTGATTTCTCAGCTGCACAGAAGACAGGCACGGATTGACTTTTATAAGTAATTATTTTAACCATATACGATGGCCTCCTAAATCTTTATATCTTTATTATATGTAAATAGATTTAAGAGGACATGAATATAGAGTTTAAATAGTGTTTATTATTCTAATACTAATCTAACAAATGAATATAGTAATTTATGAAAGCTAAGATAGCGAGATGAAGTGGGTAGAAGCTTCGCCATAACCAGCTTGGGGTACGCCATTGATTAATCATCTGAATTATATTCGGTTTGAACGCTATAACATAAGTGATGATCATACTAAAGAATTGTACCAGCCACGAATTGTAAACCATAAATATGATCTCAGCGATAAAATGAATGGTTATCATTGCTGTTGATGACAAGTAACGATAAATCAGCATAAGAACTAAAGCATATGCGCCATAATCAAACGGAATCAATTCTAGCAATACAACTCCAGCAATTGTAGCTAGTACTCTAATAGTTAGCGGCAGCTTCTTCATATCTAGCATTTTTAATGTAAGAAGACATATTAATAATGTGGCAATGACATTAAGGTGTAATACATCAAAAGCAAGTTGATAAGGAAGCTGAGAAATAAGAGCGAGTAGACCAATGCGCAGCACATATTTCTTAAAACTTCGAGTGCGTTGATAGCCGACAACCATCAGATACACGTAGAGCGGGAACGATAGACGGCCTATTATTCTTAGTGTATGCTCTTGTGGAAAAAAAAAAGACTGCTCCTATATGATCGATCAGCATGGTGAGCATAGCAAGCCACTGCATAGTATAATCTCCTTCCGTAAGATGTAGTTCAAAAAGCGGACTTTGATAACGATGATTATGCTGACGTAGGTTATTCGACATCGAATATGAAGCGAACTTGGGAAGTATAGCATAAGCTTCCGATGTATGTTGCTTGCAGAAACATTGTAGGGCCGCGTGTACCAATAACGTACACTTGCGCTTCCTCCTCCCACAAGTAGCGCTCCATCTTCTCGATTTTCGAAAGCCCGCTTTTTGAACCTTTATTTGAAGAGGTATTTCAAAACATTCGCTTATGAGCACGATGATTGGCTTCGTAGCGTATTCGACATCGAAAGCTTGTAATAATTCAAAAAGCTGGAGGTTAACACCTCCAGCTTAATCAAAGCCTATTTATTGAAGCTATTTCTCTATTCTGTAATCGTTGAATTGACAAGATGAGACGTACAGTGCTTACAACGCGTTGCTTTAATAGGAACTTGGGATAAGCAATGAGGGCATTCTTTTTCTGTAGGAGCTTTAACTTCCGCTACCTTCTCTTTTTCCGTTATACGACGTAAATGATTAATCCCTTTAACCATAAAGAAAATACATAGTGCAACAATTAGAAAATCTAATATCGTATTAATAAATGAACCGATGTAAATTCCTGGTTGTACTCCGGCTGATCCATCGTCTAGCGATGGCGCTTCTCCAATCGGAATCATCAAATCTTTGAAATCTGCGTTATTAATAAGTGCACCTACTGGTGGCATAATAATATCATTAACGAGAGAAGTTACAACTTTACCGAACGCTCCACCGATAATAACACCGACAGCTAGATCAATAACATTCCCCTTTACTGCAAACTCTTTAAACTCTTGTAATATCTTCAACACAATTCCTCCCAAAACTTTTTATTAGCTAGTTAATGCGATTCTCGAAAATAAAAAGTAGCTGCGAAAGCATAATTCAAATTTTTTATTATCTATTTCCTCAATCTAGCATTGATAGGCCACTTTTTCAACAATTTTATAGTGTATCGGCTACTTAGATATGCGATACTAAGCTTTGGAATTGTATCGTTTTTCCAATCTTTTTCCACCCAGCCAAAGAATGATTATACCAATGATAGAGGCAACAATACGCCAAGGAGCTTCGAAGAGATTAGCGATATCGAAGCTAATTAATCCGATAAATAAGACCATCACAGCTTTACCTAATGCGAAGGATACGAGAAAAGTATGGAATGGTAATTTACTTAGCCCTGCAACGATCGTTATTAATACAGATGGTGTAAATGGGAAACATGACAATAGAAATAACGGTGTAAAGCCTTTATGCTCTACCCATCCGAAAATTTTCTTCATAGATGGGAATCGACGTTGCAAGCGATCTCCAAGTTTGTTGCCATACTTACGACAGATTAGAAATATACAAATTGCGCCTCCCATAATGCCTATCCAAGAAAACAGCATCCCGAAACCAATGCCGTAGATATTGACATTAGCTGCAATAATTACAATTAACGGGAGGAAAGGCAAGAAAGCTTCAAAGAAAGGGACGAGAATTCCTGGTAATGGACCAAGGCTGGACAAGCTTTTCAAAAATTGTTCAATTTGCTCTAAGGTCATGCTAAGTTTCTCCGTTCTCACACACAATTAGAATTTGATTCTTTAACTTTAGATTAGAAGGTTGAATAAGATGGGATCTTTGTTGAGATCAACAAACTGATAGCCCTTTGTCTGCATACGCTCAATTAATGAGGCGTAATCTTCGCGATACTTTAATTCGATACCAACGAGTGCAGGTCCGTTATCTTTATTAGATTTTTTCGTATATTCAAATCTTGTAATATCATCATTTGGTCCAAGTACTTGATCTAGAAATTCACGCAGCGCTCCTGCTCGTTGAGGGAAGTTAAGCATGAAATAGTGTTTGTAGCCTTCATAGATAAGGGAACGTTCCTTAATTTCTTGCATTCGATCGATATCATTATTACCACCACTAACGACACATACAATGGTTTTCCCTTTAATTTGTTCACTATACTGATCAAGCGCAGCAATAGTAAGTGCACCAGCCGGTTCAGCAACAATGGCATTTTCGTTGTATAGATCAATAATAGTTGTACATACTTTGCCTTCATTAACTGAAATTACATCATCGAGCAGTTCTTTGCAAATTGCAAAAGTATGGTCACCCACTCGTTTTACTGCGGCACCATCGATGAATTTATCAACCTGTTCTAATGTCACGACTTCATTACGAGCTAAAGCTAGCTGTAGCGATGCTGCGCCTTCAGGTTCTACACCAACCATTTTCGTAGAAGGAGAAATGCTTTTTACATAAGAGCTTACGCCTGCTGCAAGACCGCCACCACCAACGGTGACGAACACATAATCAGGACTATGTTCGATATCATTCAATATCTCTTGACCAACAGTACCATTACCTGCAATAATCATACGATCATCAAAAGGATGAACAAAGGCGTATCCACTACGCTCACATTCAATCATTGCTTCATTATAAGCATCGTCAAATGTATCACCTTTTAGTATAATTTCTACATTATTTCCACCAAAAAACTGCACTTGCTTCACTTTTTGGCTAGGAGTAGTGCTAGGCATATAAATTTTACCTTTAATTCCTAGAGCGTGGCAGGAGTAAGCAACGCCTTGTGCATGATTACCGGCGCTAGCGCATATTACTCCAACTAGTCCCTCTTGTTCTGTTAATGAACGAATAAGATGGTAAGCTCCGCGAATTTTGAATGAACGAATGATTTGCAAATCTTCACGTTTTAAGTACACCTCACAGTTATAGCGCTGTGATAATACACGGTTATATTGAAGTGGTGTGTGTGCAATAACATCTTTTAAGTGCATATGAGCTTGTACAATTTCTTCTAGTTGTATTTTGACGTTGGAATCATCCCATGAGTTCATCTATGAAAACCTGCCTTTATGTTAATTGATTTGAGTGTATACGATTGTACTATTATATCATTATGTATAACACAATACAGAGGAGTGAAAAAAGTTGAAGAAGAAAATTTTTATAACGTTTATCGTTATCATTGTTATAGTCGTAGCTACTATCTTTGCTTTGAAGCAGTATATAAGTCCGAGTCAACAACTGACGATGGAATATACATCCATTAATGTTGAAGAGAAGATAGTGAATATGGTTACTAATCTCAACAACGAGGTTCGCTTATCTGAGCAAGAAATTGATTCATTAATCAAACAAAGTATGGATCAACAGCTTAATGCTTATACGTATATTAATGGTGCAAATTTCTATGTTGAGCATAATATTTTATATGCAGTATTAAATGTGACGCTTTATAATAAGCTGGACGCTGAAATTTATGTTGCATATGACGTACAATGGGACGGCTCTGGGCTACAATTATTACCACAATCACTTTCAGTTAAAGATATCTCATTGCCTACTTCATGGCTAGAAACTATTGTCGTACCGATCTATGATGAAACGGATTCTATCGTTACCATTTCAAGTCTAATTAATGAAGGTAGAGAGATCGTCATTAAGCTACAATTAAATCTGTTTAATAGAGGTGGTTCAAAAAGCGGACTTTGATAACGAAGTCATGCAAGGAGCTTAATCGGCATCGAATATGAAGTGAACTTGGGAAGTCCGGGCCGCGTGTACCAATAACGTACACTTGCGTTTCCTCCTTCCACAAGTAGCACTTCATCTTCTCGGTTCTGAAATCCCACTTTTTGAACTTGTACTTGTAGGTAAGCGAGAAAAATGATAAACGCTAGAATGAGAAGCTAAAGTTGACGTATTTTCATAGCTGTGGAAGTCAGTAGACAAATAACTAGTCATGCAGTAACATTTGTAAGGCAGACTATAATGTAAGGCATATGCAAGAGGAGAGATTGATCTGGAATCATCGTTATTACTCACGTTTAAGTCACCACCATTTCCATATTTTATTGAATCTAATTCTCATACTTACGAGGCAGGAGAAGAACATCCTAATCGTGCAAATATTGGTATTTTTGATATGTTATATGTTCGAGAGGGCTGTCTGTATATTGCAGAAGATGATCATAGATGGGAACTACATGCTGGAGAGGTATTAATTCTGCGTCCAGATGCTTGGCATTATTCGTACGAACCGTGTACAAGTCGTACAACATTTGATTGGCTACATTTCCAAACTGCTGGACCGTGGGAAGAAGTGGAAAGCTATGAGCAAGGGACATTACGAGGGGATTACTATACTTATGCACTTCGTGTACCTAAGCATGTGAAGCTACAAGCTACTACGGAAATGCGATTAATGCTAGAGGCTTTACATGAAGCTGCTAGAAATAGTTCTCATGCTGCCTTTTGGGATCGTCAGCAACGCTTTCTACATTTATTACAAATGCTCGATGAAGGCTGGAGAAGTGATACTGCTAAAGCATCCGTAGTTGTGGCAGAAAAAGCGGCTGCTTATTTGAAACGTCATTATCGTCAGTCAATTAGTAATCAAACATTAAGTGATGCGTTAGCACTACATATTAACTATATTACTCGTAGTATGAGTGATGTATTCGATTGTACGCCACAACAATATTTACTCTATTATCGAATCGACCAAGCCAAGCTATTACTTATTAAGACGGATTGGTCAATCGCCCAAATAGCAATCGAATCGGGCTTTAAGCAGACGGCACATTTCTCCAGACTGTTTGCCAATCAGGTGGGGTTATCACCGCTGAGATATCGTAAGAAGTTTACGCATTAGGGTTGCCATGAATAATTTACCTCCTTTCTACAAATACTTCCTACATCAACTCAGAATTGTACAACTTTTACACTTCTGATGAGGCTATTCGGTTTATTCGAATGGTATAGCGAAGTGTGAATAGTTCAGGAGGTTTTATTATGGTTCAACGATTTTCACTACAGGCAGAAATATACGATGTGATTGAACAATTTAAGGCAACCAAAGTATTACAAACTCAGGCACAGCGCTATAATGTAAGCCCTACTCAACATGTTACTATTGTTATGAATGATCGTCATGAGCAGCGTGTCCTGCAGGATGCACGTTGGGGACTGTTTCCTTATTGGGCGCGCGATGCAGTGAATACAACGAAGCAAGCTGTGCGCGGAAAGTCATTTCTGTTTGAACTAGTGATGCGTAATCGTTGTGTTGTTCCTTGTACAGGCTTTTATGGTGCGAAGCAAGTTGGATTAGAAAGAGATCCAAGGGCTATGCATATTGTGCTTCCAGGTAAACCGCTATTCGGTGTAGCAGGAATTTTTGATCGCTTTCGTAATGCCCAAGGAGAAGAGATACGAGTATTCACGATGCTAACTTCTGAAACGACTGGAACTATGGCGAGTTGGCAGCCTAGTTTGCCAATTGTATTAGATGAAGAGGGAGTCGAAGCGTGGCTCGATCCAAAGGCACGTAACTATGATCTGCTGCAAATGCATTTACCACATCTAGAAAGTTACATGTTAAGATCGTACCCTGTAACTAATGCTGTATATGATGATCAGTATGAATCTCCAGATTGTATACGTGAGCTTGGTATTGATTTTGCTTAAACTTCACGGATTTTAATTACGAACAAAAACCGTGAACAGGAAAATCAAGATATGTGTTGTTAATTAAAACTACAATAGGCCTTTAAGTGAGATACTTGTACGCGAGCAGCTCACTTAAAGGCTATTTTTGTTTGCTCCGTAATCCGCGCTGAGAGCTCATCTGGCGAAAATGCGCAGAAATCCAACGTATTCGCTTGATAGACTATAAAAACGGTTCGCCCCCCCTAAATTTGGATACTCATCAAGTTCAATCTCGATATGTATGTCTGTAGCGCCAAAATTGGCGTTACAGAGCGATAGTAGTTAGAAATATATGTCTGTAACGTCAAAATTGGCGTTACAGAACGATAGTAGTAAGAAATGTATGTCTGTAACGCCAAAATTGTTGTTACAGAGCGATAGTAGTTAGAAATATATGTCTGTAACGTCAAAATTGGCGTTACAGAGCGATAGTAGTTAGAAATATATGTCTGTAACGTCAAAATTGGCGTTACAGAACGATAGCAGTTAGAAATGTATGTCTGTAGCGCCAAAATTGTTGTTACAGAGCGATAGTAGTAAGAAATATATGTCTGTAGCGTCAAAATTGGCGTTACAGGGCGATAGTAGTTCGAAATATATGTCTGTAGCGCCAAAATTGGCGTTACAGAGCGATAGTAGTTAGAAATATATGTCTGTAACGTCAAAATTGGCGTTACAGAACGATAGTAGTAAGAAATGTATGTCTGTAGCGCCAAAATTGGCGTTACAGAGCGATAGTAGTTAGAAATATGTGTCTGTAACGCCAAAATTGTTGTTAAAGAACGATAGTGTTCGTTTTCTCCTCGGATTTATACTACTAATGCTATAACGATAAATCCGAGGACAACAGCGATTGTAACAGTGATTTGTTATCGTGGCGCCCCCCAATTGGAACAGCGAAGCACGCCTGTAGCAGTCTTAAACGTAGCCTTTAACCCACTCGTTCGTCGCATTAAACTAGCGCCATTACTGAGCTATAAGGAAACTGTAGTAGTAGCTTCAATATTTCTTATAGGAAAAAAGTTACAGTATTTATTGACCCTAGTTTCACTCTGTGGTAATTTGAAATGAGAGAATAATTCAGAGTAATATGCTAGGAATTAATTCATAGTATCGATGCGAGGTGTATAGATTGCAATTATTAGTCACGAACAGTCCGTTTTCAGAAGAACAGATTCAGCATTTGAATGTATTACTTCCTACATTAAGTGAAGCACAAATTCAATGGTTAAGTGGTTATTTAGCATTTTATCGTACGGGGACAGCACCAATCAATCTAAACTCTGTAGTAGCAACATCCGTTCAAGAAGCACCTGCTGCTCAGCCAGTAATTACTATACCGAAAGAAGCGACCATTATATTTGGTTCTCAGACGGGTAATTCACAGCGTCTTGCGGGTAGACTTTCTGAGAAGTTGAAAGCTATTGGTTTTGATATAACATTGTCTGCTATGAATAAGTTTAAGCCTAATGATTTGAAAAAAGCAGTTAACTTATTCGTGTTGGTTAGTACACACGGAGAAGGCGATCCACCCGATAACGCGATTTCATTTTATGACTTCCTTAATAGCAAGCGAGCGCCTAAGCTAGATAGCTTGAAATATTCAGTGCTTGCACTGGGCGATACATCCTATGAATTTTTCTGTAAAACAGGTCAAGATTTTGATGAGAAATTACAACAATTAGGAGCGGAGAGACTTACAGAACGTGTTGATTGTGATGTTGATTTTGAAGAAGCTGCAAGCGGTTGGATCGATGCCGTTGTGAACAATATACAAGCTGCAACTACTGTGGTCACGACTATAGGAAATACAGTCTCTGTTACTGTTCCTGTCTCAGAACAGTCGGATTATACTCGTAATCGACCATTCCAGGCGGAATTACTTGAAAGCATTAATTTGAATGGTCGTGGATCGGATCGTGAAACACGACATCTTGAAATATCATTAGAAGGATCAGGTATAACATATGAACCAGGAGATGCTGTAGGTATTGTACCTCATAATAATCCGAGACTTGTACAAGATCTAATAGCAGCTTTAAGCTGGTCTAGTGAGGATTCCGTTACGAATAAAGACGGTATTACTTCTACGATAGAAGAGGCACTAACTTCACAATTCGAGATTACAGTGCTTTCCAAAACTTTGCTTGAGAAGCTTGCACTATATGCGACAACTAGTGAATTTACTAGTTTATTAGCAGATGCAGCGTCAGTGAGAGAATACGTTAAAGGTCGTGATCTACTTGACCTAGTTCGTGATTATGGACCATTTTCATTGCAACCGAGCGATGTTCCAACAACTTTACGCAAAATACCTGCAAGATTATATTCGATTGCAAGTAGCATCAAAGCTCACCCAGAAGAGGTTCATCTAACGATCCGAAAAGTACAATATGAAGCTCATGGTCGAGCTCGTGAAGGCGTATGCTCAGTATATGTATCTGAGCGGTTGGAAGTCGGCGATCAAGTTTCTGTATTCGTACAAACCAATCCAAACTTCAAGTTGCCTACCAATGCGGATGCACCAGTCATTATGATTGGTCCAGGAACGGGAGTAGCGCCTTTCCGCTCTTTCTTAGAAGAAAGAGAAGAGACTGGCGTTGGCGGAAAAACATGGTTATTCTATGGAGATCGTCATTATGTGACCGATTTCTTATATCAGACGGATTGGCAACGGATGCTTGCTGACGGTGTACTAACGAAGCTTGAGGTAGCATTCTCGCGTGATATGAAAGAGAAAGTATATGTACAGCATCGATTATTAGAGCATGCTACAGAATTATATACTTGGCTCGAAGAAGGCGCTTATATCTATATTTGCGGTGATGAAAAATATATGGCGCATGATGTACATGCAGCTTTAATTCAAATCGTTAAGCAAGAGCGTAATGTTAGTGAAGAAGAAGCAGTAGCATATATAGCACAATTGCAGGAAGAAGAACGTTATCTTCGTGATGTATATTAATTATATAAACAATTAATCGGGTAAAAAATTAATGTGATAAAGTATGGTCGGCATAAGCTATCGGGAGGGATTCTCGCAATGACAAGCAAAAATAAGGTTGAACCAATTGGTGGAAAGCCAAGTGATGTAGAGGACTTAAAAGTAGAAAGTAAATATTTGCGTGGTTCATTAGCGGAACAGTTGAGAAATCGTGTGACTGGCGGTTTAACTGAACTAGATAATCGTCTATTGAAATTCCACGGCAGTTACATGCAGGATGATCGTGATTTGCGTAATGAACGTGAAAAGCAAAAGCTAGAGCCAGCATTTCAATTCATGCTGCGTATTGTTACTCCTGGCGGTGTAGCTACTCCTGAGCAATGGTTAGTGCTTGATGATCTAGCGCAAAAGTATGGTAATCATACGATGCGTGTTACAACGCGTCAAGCATTTCAAATGCACGGTATATTGAAATGGAATTTGAAATCTACGATTAAAGAAATTAATGATTCGTTGTTAACGACATTAGCGGCATGCGGTGATGTCAATCGTAACGTAATGTGTAATCCTAACCCGCATCAGTCAGAAGTACATGAGGAAGTATTCGAAATGTCGACAAAATTGACAACGCATCTTGCTCCACGTACACCTGCTTATCATGAAATTTGGTTAGATGGTGAAAAACTTGAAAATCCGAATAAACCTTATAGCGAACCGGTTGATCCGGTAGAGCCGATTTACGGGCATGTATATTTACCACGTAAGTTCAAAATTGGTATCGCAGTTCCGCCATCCAATGATATTGATGTATATTCTCAAGATTTGGGCTACATCGCTATCGTTGAAAATGGAAAACTTGTTGGTTATAACGTAACTGTCGGTGGCGGCATGGGGATGTCTCATGGTGATAATAATACGTATCCACAGCTGGGTAAAGTAATCGGTTTTGTTACGCGCGAACAAGTGCTTGAGATTGCCGAGAAAACTATTACGATCCAACGTGATTACGGAAATCGCTCTGTACGTAAAAATGCTCGTTTCAAATATACGATTGATCGTCATGGTCTTGATTGGTTTGTCGAAGAATTACAAGAGAGACTTGGCTGGTCCTTACAACCAGCGCGTGAATACCATTTTGAAAGTAGTGGTGACCGCTATGGTTGGTCGAAAAACTATGATGGAACGTGGAATGTGACTCTATTTGTACGTAGTGGTCGAATTGCAGATACAGAAGATTATGAGCTAATGACTGGTCTTAGAGAAATTGCTAAAGTATTGAAGGGTGATTTTAGACTAACTGCCAACCAGAATATTATGATTGGTAATGTACCAGCTAAGCAAAAAGCAACCATTGCGAAGCTGCTGAAGCAATATCGGATAACGGTAGGTGAAGAGCTGTCAGGTATACGTCGTAATGCACTATCTTGCGTATCTTTACCAACATGCGGATTAGCTATGGCTGAAGCAGAACGCTATTTGCCATCATTACTTGATAAACTTGATCCGATATTTGAGGAAAATGGTTTGCGAGATCAAGAGGTCAATATTCGTATGACAGGTTGCCCGAATGGCTGTGCACGTCCCGCGCTAGGCGAAATCTCCTTTATTGGTAAAGCAGCAGGCAAATACAATATGTATTTGGGTGCCGCATTTGCTGGTGAACGATTGAATAAAATGTATAAAGAGAATATTGGTGAAGAAGAGATTATTTCAACCTTAAAGCCAATTATTGAGCATTATGCGAAAGATCGTGAACCGAATGAAAACTTTGGTGACTTTGTTATTCGTACACAATATATTAAAGCTACTACAGACGGAACTAATTTCCATAGCGCATAATTAAAATGAAAAAAGGTGCCTTGTATAAAGTTGGATAAACTAAACCAACCCCAATTACAAGACACCTTTTTTATTTTTTGCAGATAAGATTTTCATCTAGACTATAAAAATTAATTACATAGAATTAATTTTTAAATGAGACTAAATGAGTTAAGTTATGCGTTGAGCAGACCATACAATACCATTACCAGTTCCACCCAAATCAAGTCCAATTGTTAGACCGTCAGCTTCATAGAATAAACCAACAGTTTCTCCTGCAGTTAATTCTACTTCTCCTGCCAATGTTACAGTACCATTTCCTAGAACTGCTCTTAAAGTTAGTAATAATGCGACGTTTACGTTTAATATAGGGAATAATCCACTGATTAGATCTGTAGTAGTAGGAGCTATTCGACGAATGACCAAGTAAGGATCTACGCCCGCACCTAGCGAAATTGTAAGCGCAGCAGTTGTTGAGTAGTTTATTGTTGCTTCGAAGTTGTATCTTCCTGTGGCAGGTACAGTAAAGGTTCCGGTAGTTGCGTCAAAAGCTCCTGAGTTGAAGTAAGGTGCAGCTACACTCCAGTCGTCAATTTGAGTCGTTCCGGCAACAGCGAGAGTACTATTAAAGGCTGAGAAACCTTCGATAAACCCAGTGCCAGTAGCACCAGTGGCGCCTGTCGCACCAGTAGGTCCAGCATCACCAGTAGGTCCAGCATCACCAGTAGCGCCAGTCGCACCAGTAGGTCCAGCATCACCGGTAGCGCCAGTCGCACCAGTAGGTCCAGCATCACCAGTCGCTCCAGTCGCACCAGTAGGTCCAGCATCACCAGTCGCTCCAGTCGCACCAGTAGGTCCAGCATCGCCAGTCGCACCAGTAGGTCCAGCATCACCAGTCGCGCCGTCAGCTCCAGTCGCACCATCCGCGCCAGTCGCGCCGTCAGCACCAGTCGCACCAGTCGCTCCAGTCGCACCATCGGCTCCAGTCGCACCAGTTGCTCCAGTTGCACCATCGGCTCCAGTCGCGCCGTCAGCTCCAGTCGCACCAGTTGCTCCAGTTGCACCATCGGCTCCAGTCGCGCCGTCAGCTCCAGTCGCACCAGTTGCTCCAGTCGCACCATCCGCGCCAGTCGCGCCGTCAGCTCCAGTTGCTCCAGTTGCACCATCCGCTCCAGTTGCTCCATCCGCTCCAGTCGCGCCGTCAGCTCCAGTCGCACCAGTTGCTCCAGTTGCACCATCCGCTCCAGTCGCGCCGTCAGCTCCAGTCGCACCAGTTGCTCCAGTTGCACCATCCGCTCCAGTCGCACCAGTTGCTCCAGTCGCACCATCCGCTCCAGTCGCTCCAGTCGCGCCGTCAGCTCCAGTCGCACCATCCGCTCCAGTCGCGCCGTCAGCTCCAGTCGCACCATCGGCTCCAGTCGCGCCGTCAGCTCCAGTCGCACCATCGGCTCCAGTCGCGCCGTCAGCTCCAGTTGCACCATCCGCTCCAGTTGCACCATCCGCTCCAGTCGCGCCGTCGGCTCCAGTCGCACCAGTTGCTCCAGTTGCACCATCGGCTCCAGTCGCGCCGTCGGCTCCAGTCGCGCCGTCGGCTCCAGTTGCACCATCGGCTCCAGTCGCGCCGTCAGCTCCAGTCGCACCAGTCGCACCATCCGCGCCAGTCGCACCAGTTGCTCCAGTTGCACCATCGGCTCCAGTCGCGCCGTCAGCTCCAGTCGCACCATCGGCTCCAGTCGCGCCGTGA